>JBGUWL010000300.1:0-20532 GCA_045221075.1 Acutalibacteraceae bacterium | reverse complement strand
TCTTTATCACACTCGGCTTATTTGTCGGGTGTTTTTCTTTTGAATCCGATATTTTTTCGATATATGCGGTGTTGCCTTAATATTATTCAGGCCTCGCCAGATATAATATGCCTTATCATTCAGATAAACCTGTTCCGCATCCGACCACCAGTACACTGTACGATAATCCGGTTCTGAGGAGCTTGAAATATACCAGGCATATATTTTATAATTTGTCGAGCCGTCATCTATACGATATGCTCTTCCGCCGCTTATCAGCGTCTGGACATATTCTTCATCACCGGTGTAGGGAGCGAATCTGTATATATTTCTGGTTGACGTAACTTTTGCAAGAACAGTTGAATAATCGTCATACTCATCATCAAAATAAGCTGCGTTCTGATCTGATATTGGCGGAGCAGGCTCTGTCCCCTGAGTAAGATAACCCTTCGTAGACGGGGTGTCGATCCTTGCATAGCTGCTTCTGATGTTGCTGCTGCTGTATGTTGTCCCGTTTCCTCCTTTTATACTGGTACAGTTAAGGAACATCTGATAGTCACTGGATGATGCTCCTGACATGCTCCACTTTGAACCGGCATATATGGTTTCCAGACTGCTGCAGTTCCTGAACATATAACTTGCTCTTGTTACGGATGATGTATCCCATCCGCTGAGATCAAGCACTTTCAAATTGCTGCAGCCATCAAAAAGACTTGTCAGATTAATCATATCCGACAGGATCCAGCCGGTGAGATCCAAGGTCGTAAGGCTGCTGCATTTATAGAACATTTCATAGACAGAATCCACAGATGATACATCCCAGCCGCTTAAATTCAGAGTATTCAGACTGCTGCAGTTATAAAACATTTCAGACAGAGATGTTACGGATGAAACGTCCCAGCCGCTGATATCTCCCACACTTCTCAGGTTCCGGCAGTTTTCAAACATTGAGTTAAGAGCAAGCCTATCCGACAGAGAGGATGTAACCCAGCCGCTAAGATCTCCGACAGTGCTCAGCATACTGCAATCGCTGAACATGGCAAAAAAAGTATTTACCAACGAGACATCCCAATTGGTCATATTAACACTTTGCAGACGGCTGCACCCATAAAAGACCTCATCCATGTTCGTAACAGAAGATACATTCCAATTGCTCACATCGCCAATACTTGAAAGACTGCTGCAGTTTTCAAACATCATTGACATACTTGTCAGAAGCGGAGTTCTCCAATCTTTCAGATTTCCGACACTCCATAGATTGCTGCAATTATAGAACATACATTCCATGTCGGTCACAGCTGAAACAATCCACTCGCTCAGATCAAGAGTTCTCAGATTGCTGCAGTTATAAAACATAGAACGCGTTGATGTAGCAGATGAAACATCCCAGCCGCTGATATCTCCGATATTCGTCAGACTATTGCACCCGGAGAACATACTGCTCATATTCGTTACGGACGAAACATCCCATGTGTTAAGACCGGCAATTGTTTTAAGATTAGGAAGGTCCATTCCACCGGAAAAACAGGATTTCAGACTTGTGTTCTTTGTCACACTGATACCTGTTACATCGATGTATGTGATATTAGTCAGATTAGTCCATAAATAACTCAGATTTTGTGCAGGATCGTATAATTCCGATCTGTGGAAATAAACCGTTACTGCATCCGACCACCAGTATACCGTTCCGTAATCGCTGGCGTTCGTGTCAGATATATACCAGGCATAGATATTTCTGTCTGTGGAGCCGTCATCAACCTTTTTTGCAGTCTTGTTACTGATGAGCTCCTTTACATAATCTATATCATCGCCTCTGTAAGGCTTAAAGCTCTTGATATTACCTTCTGAAGTCAGTTTTGTAAGAACGGAGCCATTGGATCCTAAACCAAAATAAGCATCAAGGTCACGGTTGTCGATACCTATATGGATAACAGGATCCGCAGTTCTTGTTGCGTTTGTTTCGCTGTCTACCCATTCCTTTATGACGGTAACGTTGGAGTTATCCTTGTTTTTGAACACGAATTCCCCCATAGAATTCTTTTCGATACCGCTAATGGTGATGGTTCCGTCGGACAGGATCTTTACGATGCGCTTTGTGTCATCCTTGATATATCCCTCGGGAGCGGATATCTCTTCGATAATGTATGACGAACCGGGTTCAAGTCCGGTAAAATATGCTTTACCGCTGGACTGGGTCCTTTTTGTCATATCAACCTCCGTTCCGAAATCAGAAACACCATAAAGACGGAACACGGCGCCCGGAACCGGATTATATACACCGCCGGTCTTTGTGTAGCTTTCCTTCATAATTGTAAAGGACTGGAGGGGATCGTTATAAACCGTAAGCGAGCCGTCCTTTTCCATATAGCTGCCGCTGATGGAATAGTTACCGTTTTCATCAATGATCACGGTCATGGGTTCGGAGTTCCTGATGTAACCTTCAACGGTCGAAACCTCTTCAAGGGTATATGTACCAAGCTCGATATCCTTGAATTCAACAACACCATGTTCATCCGAAAAAGCATACTCATTGATAAAATTATGATAATCCGACGTACCGAAAAGCCTGAACTGGACTCCTTCGATCACGTTATTCTTCTGAACATAATCTTTCTTTGTAAATGACAGATCCGCATGTACTCTGGGAGGATCGCCGATGATGTATCTTTTCCCTTCGGAAAGTTTTTCTCCGTTGATGATAACTTCGCCGTATTCATTGACAACGACTGAGAAGGAATTGGTTATCCTCTGATAATCGGGAGATCCGCTTTCTTCCATCAGGGTGTAGCTGCCCTTTTCAATATCCTTGAAGGTAATGTATCCGTCCACACCGGTCTCGATCACGGTATCAACAGCGTTCCCATAATCCGAAGTACCGCTGAGCCTGAAGGAAATGGAATCCACCGGCTTTGTGGGATCTGATGTATCGACCTTGCTGATGGGTATATCAGCGGTTATATGGATGCTGACAGTATCGTGTTTCCAGTTTATCAACTGATTCGTAAGCACCTCCCCTGTCAGCGTATTGATGAGGGTACCGGACATAAAGGCATCATTCAGCGCACTCGGATATATCTGATTTCCGCTCAGGTCAACCTCCGGATGAACGGACGGCGCTTTCATGTGAAGCACAACTGATAAGGACTGATTTTGTCCGAGGAGAAAATCGTTTCCGGAAGGATCCTTTGAGAGATCCACCGCAATGGATCTCGCTGTTGAGATATCACCGAACTCGGACATAGGCTTCCATTTGCTTCGGTTGCTGAGATCTCTGTTCTCCGGGATATTAATATCCAGAGCATCTCCGGACAAATATACTACAGGATCCGCGCCCGCGCTTCTGGGCTGAAAAAGCTCTATGGACTGAAGAGTGCCGTGCCACTGGGAAGCGATCCCCGTGCTGCTTTAGCTTTCAAGGCTGTCATAAAGGACTATATTTTTTGATTCGTTGATATAGCTGTTTGCATATCTCAGCTTGTACTGGTATGTGTCATTCAGCGAAACAACATCCTCCCTGCCGAATTCGGAGGATATATCATTCTTTACGGACTTGTTGAGACCGGAAAAAGCCGCAACAAGAATATTTATAAGGACATTATGTTCCGTATATACAAACTTATTTCCGTCTGTATCCGGATCAAGCTCTTCCATTAATGACGAATCCGTTATTCTGCCGCCGCTGTCCGGGAATCCGCCTGTTATGCTCTCGTTGCCTGTTTCATAGGCAAGGGTATTGTGTATCTCCGACCCGAAGTCGATGATGCTCTCCCATGAATGTAAGGTGGAATATGTAAGGATATACCTGTCGTCTGTGGATCCAAAGATCTTAACGATAAGAAGTGTCCTGCCTGTATCCCTGTAATTTGCAACGGCAGTGACCTCGTACCTTGAATCACGCAGATATTCGTCATTTGCCTTTACCGCAACAGATTCT
The DNA here is from genome assembly GCA_045221075.1 of Acutalibacteraceae bacterium. Classification (GTDB taxonomy): domain Bacteria; phylum Bacillota; class Clostridia; order Oscillospirales; family Acutalibacteraceae; genus UBA1213. Next base: position 16,619 of record JBGUWL010000300.1, on the reverse strand, counting down.
GTATCAATAGTTGCCCCGGAAGGAAGAAGATCATAGAATGTACCCGAGCTCTGGGGCACATATTCTCTTCCGCTCTGGGTCATATAGCTCTCCGACAGTTCTGCACTCCAGCCGATGGTTACGATGTGCTTGACCTTATCGTTCCTGCTGTATGTATTGGTTTTTTCGAATCTCGTTTCCCTCTCATAGCCGACAAGGTAATCACTTGCCACCCGTGTCTTGCTGAAAACAAGATTACTGTTTGATATTTCCTGGGTGTCGTTTGCATAGATCTTTGTGTTTGCACGGTTGGTCAGCCAGGATCTTTTTACGTTACTGTCAAACTGAGCTGCGATCAATGAATCTATACGCTGAGAATGCTTTATCCTGCAGTAAGGCCTGGCGTCGATCCTTGTGTAATAGAATGAGTTCGACGATACTATACGATAGCCAACACATCCGGCATTATCCTGAAAAACGATGGTGTCATCGTCCCACGACTTTACTCTTGCGGTATCGGTGATCTCCCTCACTCCGGTATCGGCATGATATACTCCTATCTCTGACCAGTTTTCGTCTGAACCGAATTTTGCATAGAAATAAACTTTATCATCCGGAGTATAGACCGGGTCGGTTTCAACGAATTTAAGCTTGTCGGTGTTCCAGGCAGCGCCTTTGAATCCAAGGGAATACTGTAATTTCAGTATATCATAGTCATTTACATCAAGCTGTTCCGTTCCTGCCGGTACAGCCTCGGGTGTAACGCTGTCGTTGAAGTAGAATTCATCATCAGTCAGAACATAGGTCACTTTCTTCTTTCCGTAACCCTCAATATCAGCGGAGGTATACCCCTCACCAATTGTCCAGGGATAAGGATAACCTATGGTGTACATGTGGAAATACATTTTTGAAGATATACTGTCGATCTCGTTGCTGACAAATTCAGAAAGCTGATAGTTAACAGTGTTTGTGTTGTACTCATCCCTGTAGCTGTTATATTTCCAGAAATTAAAACTGCCGATGGGATAAACGGGTTTCGGGGGTGAATAATTATAGTTGTCAGAGGATGTCAGTGTCGTTTTGTTGTCAGGATCATCAACGGGTTTGTGAACGGTGGTGGAGTCCGCATTAATGGTATATGACAGATTCCGGGGATGCTGAGATTTCGGATGTTTTGTGAGTATATAAGAATAAATAACCCCTTTGCTCACTTTCAGCACAGGGCTGGTATATGAAGTAGAGTAGGATCCGTCATGGATCTTTATACCCACCAGAGACACATCCCCTGCTGTGTCAGACAGGTCAATGCTGTGGGTAAGGGTATAAGGCTGTGTTGCCGTTACTCTGTTTCTGAGCTCCCAGACAATGTAATAATAGTCGCTGCTGTTTTCGATACCATAGCTTGACACATTTCCCCAGTTACTCTACCAGGAATCATAGAAATCATAGAATCCAAGGACGGATGATGACACTTCGGCCGATGTATCGATCTTTATATGGGGCATGGGTGTGGTATTGCTTACCGTCTCACCATTGGCATTCACCGTCATGGTGACCGAGCCTGTATCCTGCTCTTCCATGTCTCTGTATTCGAATGTTGTTTTTGAGGTGTCATAGGCAAACTGGATCGTGCCCATTTCGGCAGCAGAGATATCAATACGGTTGTATATATAATAATCATTTTCACGTTCGGTGTATACAAAGAGATTGGTTTTGTCGTCCTCAGGCACCTGTCTCTCTTCCGGAACGGCTATATCACATATATCCGCATAGCTTCCGGTGCGGTCTTTAAGAATATGCTTCGGAACGGTGATCTGAACAGACCGGGAGGGAAGCGTACCTTCGCCGGACAAAGCATAATCTATCTGGAAAGCAAAGCGATGTCCCTTATTCGGAATCGAGGGGGTCCAGACATAATCCGGTTCCTGGGGTGTGCCCAGGTTTTCCGCTCCCGATATAAGGTTCAGCTCATACCTTCCGATCTGCTGACCTGACTGGTTCTCGAGTACATCAGCCGCTTTTGTAAGAACGGACAGCGCAGGCATGACTCCGGACACAATGATCATAAACGCCGTTGTCAAAGCCAGAATTGTGTATAAGGATTTACGATATGTGGTCATTTCTTTCACATCAATAAGTATCAGCAACTGCAGGAAGAACAGTTAATAACACCGCCCTGTATCAACCGATAAAGGAAATGTTTACATAGTTGTCCAATATAAAATTAGAACAATATTATTGTAATATTGTATCATTATTTTGTTGAGATGTCAATATTATCATCATTTTTTTACTCAGATACTACCCAAACTTCAAATTTCAAAATAACTATTTCAACGAAAACGGGCGATTTTTTGATCATTTTCAGATTTGACCAGCAATCGGTCAACATAATCCGGAATAAACAAAGCAACTCAACAAATGAGTCTTAGCGCCGTTTTTGTGTGAAAGTATATAACAATATAAATAATAAAAGTATTCATCACTTTTTTCAAATATTTTTGAACGATGATGAGCTTGAGATAATGTATTTTTCTGTTCGAAGACGATTTTTGAAGTCGGTTTTCCTATTTCAAGTCCGGTCAGCCTGTGATCTACTGCAAGCATTTTGCTTTACAGGATGTTTTTTACGCTTTTTTGTAAAGCTTATAAGCTTTATACGGTTATTCTTAGCACTACACCCTACCGGATATTATGCGCCGGCACCGGTCCGTCAGATCTGGGAATGTCCCGCACCAATCATATAAAAATATGCAGACGCTGATAAAGCAGTAACTGCGGCACTAAACTATCGCATGCTATTGAATGTAAGCGTGAAATAGGGAGCGCAGGCTCTGCGCCGCGAAGTCGACACCGTCAGTACCCAAAGAGCACTTGTTTCACTGCGCTTGCCGGGGTCTTTTTGAGGTGTTGCCTTATTAGCGCGTCAGCGCGTCGGAGTTTGCATGAGACTTCATCTGTGTGTATGCACAGATTGGCGCAGCCTCGGGCTCCGCTTTTTCCGATTAAAAGTGTCAGCTATTAATCGGAAAACAGTATCCGTCGTCTGTCGTATTGATCATTCCTTTGCCGGGGTCGATGATATTGCCCCGGGGATATTACCATACCTGTTCCAAAAAGCACACTTCATAACCGCAAAGGACAACGGATCAGTAACGCATCAACGCCCGCCTCCATGCCGCTATGGCATAGAGACGGGCGTTATTGTGTTCAATAATTGCTGTCAGCGGATCAGCTTTTCGATTCTACGGTAAGATCCTTGGTAACTTCGGTGTTTCTGTCGTCCTTTACTTTTACACGAACGGTATATTTACCAGTGTAGCTTAACTTGATCTTGACAGAAGTCGTTGTTGAATAAGCCTTTGCGGTGTACCATACCTTGGTCTTGGGGCTGTAGTAGGTCACCTCATACTGGGGGTTACGCTTATAGGCCTCACTGGAACAATTAACCGTGATCGTACTGCCCACCTTTACAGAGGTTTCGGAAACGGTACTGGTATTCTTGAGAACGCCGTAAACATTGACAGTAATATCCTTTGAGACAACTATACCTCTTTCGTCCTTGACCTTTACCCGGACAATGTAGTTGCCGGTGTAGTTGAACTTGATGCTGGCGGTAGTGGAGGTTGAATACGCCTTTGCAGTGTACCATGTCTGGGCCTTGGGACTGTAATACAGGACCTGATACTGCTTTGTGCCAAGTCCGCCGGTGGATGCGCAGGTCACGGTGATAGTGCTGGCGTAGACGACTGATGTTGATGATACCTTTGAGTTGTTTACAAGGGTACCGAAGACTGTCAGCGTCAATTCCTTTGATACAACTTCGCCGGTGCTGTCCTTTGCGTTGATACGGACGATGTATTCACCGTCATAGTTGGGCTTGATGGAAGCGGTTACTGCAGTGTTTGTATACGCCTTTGCGGTGTACCATTTTTTAGACTGGGGACTGTAGTAGGTGACTTCGTACTGAACATCCCCCAGTCCTCCGGTGGATGTGCATTTTACCGTGACAGATGTGCCGATCTTTACGGTATCTGCAGAAACTGTGGATGTGTTTTCAAGCTGCCTGTATGCCTTTACGGTAAATTCCTTCTCTACAACGGTTCCCCGTTCGTCCTTTGCGCTGACGCGGAGGGTGTGATTGCCTTCATCTGAGGGCTTGAAGGAAACCGATGCGGTGTCGGAATATGCCTTTATGGTGCTCCAGGTCTGGGTTTTGGAGCTGTAGGAGCTGTATTCATACTGTACTGTGCCAAATCCGCCGGTGGATGAGCCGTTAAGGGTTATGCTGTCGCCCAGCTTGACTGTCTCAGCGCTGACAGTGGATGTGTTCTTGAGGGCGTCAAATACCGTAAGGGCGAAGTCCTTCTTTATGACCTTTCCTCTTTCGTCCTTTGTGTTTACACGGACGGTGTAAGCGCCGCTGTAATTTGGCTTTATCTGTGCGGTAACGGCTGTGGAATATGCCTTTGCGGTGTACCATTTTTCTGTCTTGGGGCTGAAGTAGAGGACTTCGTACAGCTTCTCGCCAAGACCGCCTTCGGAATCACAGGTCACTGTAACGGTCGAACCGACAACAGCCGTGTCCGTTGAAATAGTGGAAAGGTTCGTAAGGGTCTTGAATACCTTAAGGCCGCAGTCCTTTGTTACTACGGTACCCTTGCTGTCCTTTACGCTTACACGGACGGTATAATCTCCCGGGTTTTTGGGAGTTATCTTTGCGGATGTATTGGTGCTGTACGCAGATACAACACTAAAGCTGTCAGAACCGGGTGATCTGAGACTTGTCTGATACTGATAGGGCGCAACGCCGTCCTGCGCAGCATAGGTGACTGTTACGGAGGTGTTTACAACGACCTCCTGTGCCGATACTTCGGAGAGGTTCTGCAGGGGATCGTATACGGTTGCCGTCAGATCCTTCTCTACGATGTCGCCGTTCTGGTCCTTTGCGCTGACATGGATGTCATATTCTCCGGATGCTTCGGGAATGATGTCTATGGTGCTGTTTGTGTCGTATTCCTGAACGGTTATCCATGAGTCTGCTCCTTCGGGAGTGAAGCTTACCTCAAAGAGATAGGGCGCAAGACCGTCCTTTGCGGCAGCCTTTACAACTATGGGAGAACCAAGAACAACAAGGTCATCATCAACCGATGACACGTTTTCAAGGTGCTTGTTGACTGTCAGCTTATAGCCCTTGCTTACAATAGTACCCTTGCTGTCCTTTGCCTTTACGAATATCCAGTAGCTGCCGGCTTCATCGGGAGTGACAGTAACGATATTGTTTGTGTTATAGTTCTGAACAAGAGTGCTCTGGGATGTCTCGTTATTCTTGTAGTATACCTGATACTGATAGGGAGCGATGCCGCCCTCTGCCGAAGCTGTCACAGTAACGGAGCTGCCTCTTACTATCTCACTGGCGGAAAGCGCTGCCGATACCGAAAGGGTCTTGTTGACCTTTACAGAAATATACTTTGATACCACGGTACCCTTGCTGTCCTTTACATTGACACAGAAGGTGTATGTACCGATCGTATCGGGAACCATTGTATACTCTGTATTTGCGCTGTATGCCTGAGCGACAGTAAAGGAGTCGGCGCCGGGAGCCTTGAACCGGTACTCAAACTGATAGGGTGATATACCGCCGTCGGCTGAGGCAGTCAGTGTGATGCTGTCGCCTGTTACGATCTCATTAGCTGAGACTGTACTGTTGTTTTCAAGGGGCTTGTTTACGATGAGGGTCAGTTCCTTTGTCACGACCACTCCCCTGTTGTCCCTGAGGTTTACACGGACGGTATAGGTTCCGATGGCTTTGGGAGTGAAGCTTATGGTACTGTCAGTGGTGTAATCCTTAGCAACGGTATATTCCTCTGCGGTGGTAAGCTTATAACTTACCTCACACTCACGGGGTTCGATACCGCCTTCTGAATTTACATTGACAACTGCTTCGCTGCCAATAACGATCCTGTCCTCAGCAAGCGCAGCTTTATTTACAAGCGCCTTCTTTACTGTAAAGTTGATATACTTCTTGACTACGGTACCCTCGCTGTCCTTTGCCATTACACAGATCGAGCAGGTTCCGGGGTTCTGGGGAGCGTATGTAAGAAGCTGGTCTGAGGAATAGGGATATACGCTCCTGTAGCTGCTGTCGCCCTTTTCCTTGACGTTTGCGGCAAAGGTATAGGGAGCCTTTCCGCCGCTTGCAAGAGCTTCGACTATGGCTTCTTCTCCAATGACCACAACATTGCTGTCAATGCCGCTGTCGTTGGCCATTGAGTCGCCGTTTGTGGGGAAGGTCTTTTCGCTGTTGGTCCTGGCTGCAATGAAGTCTACCTTCTTTGAGGGTACGGACTCCAGTACATCGCCGTTTATATCGTACAGACCCTTTACGGTGATGATAACGGTGTCACCGTACTTTACGCCGTTGACTATTCCGTTTTCAAATACCTGCTCAGCATCCGGACCGACAGTCGGGATATATACCGACGCCTGAACTCTGTTTTCAGCAACCCTTGTCCAATACTGACGGTTCTCTGTATCGTTATCAACAACGATGCCGCGGCGTCCGTCAGGAGTTACTACCTCTGCGGTAAAGGATACTGCAACAGAGGGTTCAACATCCGGCTCTTCATAGTCGTACCACTCCACATCGGCACAAATGCTGCGTGAAGAAAGCTCGCCGTAGTTTTCTGCGGAAAGCGAACCAAGGGTCGCAGTAACAAGGCTCGGAGTCATCCAATCATTTACGATGGTTGCAACTGTTGTTTTGACTTCGCTGTCACGGTGCAGGTAGTCGCCCACAGCCTTGTAGTCAATGGTGTACTTGCCCACTTCCGATGCAGCGGGAACATCTGTAGACCACGCTCCGCCGTTGACACGGTACCATACCGTACCGCCGTCGGCCTCAACTTCCCCGATCAGTGAATGAAGAACGGGTATATAGTCTGTTATTTCCTCATTGGTCTCGGGGTCGATAACCACAGTCTCTTCCTCTGCATATACAAAGGGAGAAGTTGGTTCAGCATCGGTCACAGTCGCCCTGGGCATGGTGGGATTGCCGTCTTTCCAGTAGCCGGTGGCATCCAGAGCGGCAGTGCCGTTTTCATCGGAGATACCCTGAGTGTTGGTTGTTTCGCCGGTTTCTTCGTCCACGGGAATTATGCCCAGAATGCTCTGACCGAAGAAGGTGTTCTCTATTGCGACCTTATCTTGCTTATAGTTTCCAACGATAACATAGTTGCTGCCGGAAACCTTAATATCTTCACAGGTGGGATCAACATAGCAGTCTTTGATAATAAAATCCGCGGCGCTCTGCCAGAAGTCATTCATATTTGTAAGACCGGCAAAGGTCTTGTCACCGTTCATAGCGGAGAACTTGCCGCCCACCTTGCAGTTATAGAAGCGGGCACCGCCTGATATACTGCCGGTGTTTACAATACCTGAGACGGATCTGTCGCCTCCGGCACCGATATGCACGATCGTCATATTATTGATGACGTTGGAGACGGTCGCATTGTGGGTGATCTCATCGGCTATCGGAGAGTTTACACCGCTGCTGCCGTACATAACGCCGTCAACTGTCAGGTTCTTGATATAAACCGGAGCATAGGTAGAAGTGTCATAGTTCCATACTCCAATGAGCTTGCCGAACAGACTGTCTGAGCTGCCTCGGCTGACGTAATACAGCGTGATCGTGTGTCCGTCACCATCAAAGTTGCCGTTGAACTCCAACGGATGCTGGGGACCGCGTTTGGACTGTCTGTTCTCACTTACTACGATGTCGTCAACAAGCTTGAAGTATTTGTTCTTGGTGTCGCGCATATCGCAGAAGATACTCCACTCAAGGTCGTTTGAGATGGTGTAGGGGTCGCCTGCAGTGCCGCTGCCGGGAAGAGTATTTTCGTTTTCAATGGTGACTGTAATGCTCTGGATGTCGCTGTCACGGTGATAAATGTCACCTGCTGCGCGGTAGTAAACGGTATATTGGCCCACCTCTGTTGCAACAGGAGGTGTTGCGGACCAGTCGCCGTCGTTTACCTTATAATATGCGATACCGTTATTGGCATATCCGGGCATATAGGGGAAGCTGCTGCCTCTTGGAAGGATACTTCCGCCGCCGTTATAGGCGTCCGCCTGAAGATCCATAAAGATGCGGTGCTCGCCGCCGGTGTAGGCAAAGCGCCTTGTGCCGGGGTTAGCAGATGCAGTCGCCTTGGGCATGGTGAGCTGACCGTTATCCCAGAACTCAGTCTCGTTCAAGGAGCCGATGCCCTCTGAATCTGATGTACCCTGATCGAGGTCGCCCATATTGTCGCCGTTAAGCTTGAGAGCTTCAGAATTATAGTAATTGTTTTCTATCTCTGCAAAGCCGACCCAGCCATAATAAGAACTGTAATAGGGGCGGTAAAGAATACAGCTGCTTTCACTGCTTACGCTGATATGTGAGGGGGCAAAGTAGCAGTTTTTGAGAGTGCTGCCGCCGCTGTCACGAATTTGTCCAACAAAACCGCCGACTGCGGTGATATCACTGCCGCCGAGAATCTTGCCGGTAAAGTGGCAGTTTTCGATGTAAGGCTTATAGGCATAGCCCACAAGGGCGCCGGACTTCATCTCTCCGGTGCCACTGAGAACAAGCTCTGCGTCACTGGAGCAGTTATAGATATGATCGCCGTTTATGTTACCCACAAGCAGACCGGTGTACTGCTGTGATGAAACCATCCTGCCGGAGATGTGCAGGTTTTTGATGTAGGCGCCGTCGGTTCTTTCGATCAGACCGAAGCCGGTGGCGCCGTCGTCGATGCTTTCGTTGACATCGAGGGTAATGGTATGACCGTTGCCGTCAAAGTTGCCAGTATAAGCATAGCCGCTGTTATGTACCTCCTTGTGCTTTTCGCCGCCGATGGTGGTAAAGGTGCCGTCCTTATCGGAGAGGGTGATGTCCGCCATGAGCTTGACGTTCGTTCCTCTGTCCCAGCCGTAATAGGAGCCGGAAAGCTTGCCGATCCTTGCAAGGAAATCAAGATAACGCCAGTTGGCTGCATCCCATATCTCCAGGGGGTTAGCAAAAGAGCCGTCACCCTGCATGGTGCCGATTACAGAAGCCTGAGCGTTCGGGAACACAGAGCTGATGTTATCGTTGGTGATCCATTCAAGTTCTTCTCTTGTGTTGCTGATCCTTACGCCTGCTTCATCAGCCTGTGCAGCTTCAATGATGGATTCAGTATCCTCCCAGTAGAGGACGGCGTGGTCATAAGCCGGCTGATAGGTGTCATAAGCCACGGAAGGACCTGTAAAGCTCTTTCCAGCAGGCTTATAGGTCTTTGAGAAGGGCGTGATGCTGACCGTTGCCGTTTCGGGCAGACCGTCGATCATACCCTGAATGGTGGTGCCGTCAAGTGCGGTAAAGTTCATGGTCTCAAGACCAGAACAGCAGAAGAAAGCGTCCGGATGGACCTTGACGGATGACGAAGCGATATTGACCGTTGTAAGTTCGGTGCAGTTACCGAAGGCACTACCGGCAATCGATACTGTGTCCGAGGTGATATTGACCGCTGCAAGCGCTCCGCAGTTGCCAAAGGCATTGCTGTCTATCAAAACGGTGGCAGAATCGATATTTACCTCCTCAAGTGAGGGGCAGCTGCCGAAGGCGCGGTCGCCGATAAAGGTAACCGTTGCCGGGATCGTTACCGTCTGCAGAGAGGGAAGACTATTGAAGGAATAGGATTCTATGACGGTAATATTGCTTCCTTCTGCAAATTCAACACTTGTAATGTCGTCCGCTTTTAAATAACACGCAACATCAAAGGCACTGTCACTCACGGAGCCTGAGCCGCTTATGCAAAGTGTGCCGTCACTGTACAGGGTATACGAGGGCAGGTTCTCGAGATACTCACCCGTACCGCACACGCCGCTGTCAACGACGGTTACGTTTCCGGTAGCCGCCGCAGTCAGTGCGCCCAGCCCCGTGACGGGGGCAATGCCCATAACAGGTGCAAGCATGAACACCGCCAATGAAGCGGACAACAGCTTTTTGAGTAGTTTCTTTTTCATGGTATTCCTCCTTTGTACCGGCGAGCCGCCGGTGGTGATTTCGCGCTCACGTTCAATAGCATACGACAGTTTAATGCCGCGGGCAGCGTGACGCTGCACCCAGCGCAGACCCGCGGCTTTGAACCCATCCCCGGTTTTTTTCGGTGCGGGGGTTTTACGACCCTGATCGAGCCGTAACTGTGGCACAACAATAACGGGTGCCACTGAACCGGAGCGTGATGCTGTGTGCGGCAGTCTGCCGCCTTACAGCATAAACAATAAAGTTTATTCTATTCTTACGGCAAAACTATACAATATGATTGTAACATAATCATATTGATTTTTCAATGATTATGTCACGAGCGGTACAATTTTTGTCACGGGTGGTCAGTGTGACCGCCCCGACATATTCCATTGAAGGAAACAGACCCCGAAGCACGAAAGACATGTTCCGGGGTCTGTTCAACAGTGGGTAGGGATATTGTGGAGATATTTATGCCGAGACCGTCTTATACTTTACTCCTACTAAAAGCAGACATAGTCTGCATTTAATAGCGCGTCATCGCGTCGGAGTTTGCATGAGACGTCATCTGTGCCTATGCACAGATGGGCGCAGCCTCGGGCGGCGCCTTTTCCGATTAAAAGTGTCAGCTTTTAATCGGAAAATAGTATTACGGCTCAGCGCCGCAGCTCTGTGCGGTATCGCCTTAAGAAGCGGTGACTTCAAGGTCGATGTCCTTTACAACGACCACATTTCTTGAATCCCTGACCTTAACACGGACCTTGTAGCTTCCTTTGTACATAGGCTTGAAGGTCACGGTGGTGTCGGAGGTAAAATTCGATGCCGTGAGCCACTTGCTGCTCTTGGGGCTGTAGTAGAGAACGGCATATTCCTTTGCTCCCAGACCGCCGGTAGATGAACAGTTGACTGTCACTGTGCCGCCAACCTTGACCTTCTGGGAAGCAAGGGTCGAGGTGTTTTTGAGGGTGGAATATACTTCAAGAGAGAAGTCCTTCTTTACGACCACTCCTCTTTCGTCCTTGGCGTTTACACGGACCTTATAGGTTCCGGCAAAGTTGGGAGTAAAGACTGCGGTTGCCGATGTTGAATAGGCCTTTGCGGTTATCCACTTGCTTGTCTTGGGGCTGTAGTAGAGAACCTGGAACTGGATAGTGCCAAGTCCGCCGGTGGAAGCGCAGTTAACTGTAACCTTTGCTCCTACCTTTACGTTTTCGGCAGAGATGGTCGAGGTATTTGTAAGCGCGGCAAATGCTGTAAGGTCAAAGTCCTTCTTTACAACAACGCCTCTTTCGTCCTTTGCGTTTACACGGACCTTATAAGCTCCGGCAAAGTTGGGCTTGATGGTCGCGGTCTTGGATGTAGAATATGCCTTTGCGGTTATCCACTTGCTTGTCTTGGGGCTGTAGTAGAGAACCTGGAACTGCTTTGTGCCAAGTCCGCCTGCGGCTGCGCAGTTGACTGTCACACTTGTGCCGACCTTTGCGCTTTCGGCGGAAATTGTGGAATTGTTTGTCAGCTTATTGATGGCTGTGAATTCCAGTTCATTGACCACGGTTTTTCCGCTTTCGTCCTTTGTTGTGGCGCGGACCTTGTATTTACCTGAGAAGGAAGGCTTGATATTGACCGTATTGACTGTGGAGTAGCCCTTCGCGGTGATCCACTGTTCTGTCTTGGGACTGAAATACTCAAACTTGTACTGCTTTGTTCCCACGCCGCCGGAGGCAGTGGTGGTGACCTTTGTGGTATTGCCGACTACAACGGTATCGGCAGAGAGAACGGTCTTTGCGGACAAGGGTGCAACGACCTCGGCTTCGAGGGTCTTTTCGGCGATCTCACCTGTATTGTCTCTTGCCTTTACAAGGACTTCGTATTTGCCGGTTTTACTGAAGGTCAGGTTTACGGTGGTGTTGGTGCTCCAGTCGCCGGACTGGGTGAATTCGGTGTCACCGGCACTTCTGTAGCTTACAAGGTAATCGTAGGGCTCTGTACCGCGTTCAGCATCGCAGTTAACAACAATGGGAGCTCCCTTCTCGACGGTCTCACTTTCAAGTGTACTGGTGTTTATAAAGGGAAGCGGGAAGGTCTGGCCTACGCTCTCTTCCTCAAAGGGTACCTCGACCAGCTCAAGCTCGGAGGATTTCATCTCGGTATTGTTGAGAGTCTGTACACCGATAAGGATACTCTCGCCTTTGTTGTAAAGTCCCCAGTCTGTGCCTGAGCCTGTGTTCTGTGCCACTATAAGCTCAAGCGTGAAGGAATCCTTGTCCTGACGTATAGACTCGCCGTTGGGTCCGCTGAAGGATGGTCCATCACCGAAGTCCCAGAATACGGCTGTATTTGTTGCGGTGACCATGGGGAAGTTGCCGGTATCGGCCTTCATAAGACCGGCGCTGTCCTTTTTAAGGGGAGCAACAAAGTATTTCCTGACTTTCCATTGCTTTCTGACCTTGACCTTTATCTTTGCGACCTTCCCCTTTTTTTTCTCGCCGAACTCGGTGTTAAAGGTACCGTTCTGCATTTCTGTTACGGTCACCTCTACCGAAGGCTTTTTCAGCTCCGGTTCCTTTTCAAAGAACTGTCCGATGCTTGCTTCCTCAACGGGGAACTCAACCACCTCGCTGGTCTTTGATTCAAAATAGAAGCCGTTGATCTCTGCAACGCCGAAAAGTGAAACGCCTACGAGGTCTCCGTTCTTGACGCCGTTGACATAACCGTTCTCTATGATCTGCTCCTGATCATCCCTCAGAGTGGGTATCAGCATCTTAGCGGTGTTCCTGCCAAGGCCTACCTGCCACTCGACCTCCTTCGGAACGCCCTCCCCTGCTTCACAGTATGTGGCACCCTCTGTGAGATAGGCAAACTTTCCGCCGCCTGTTCTGACGGTCACAATGGCCTCGCCCATTTTAACCTTGTTGTTGTGATCCCAACTGAAGCGCACCTCCGCAAAGCCTTCCTGCAGAGCGCCGTCAGTGTATGGAATGCTGACCACCTCAAGCATCAGGTTGACGGGTCTTGTGGATTCGGGATAGGTGGGATCAAAGCCCTCAGGATAGGTCCCGTTTTTGGATGTGCCATAGGTGAAGGTAATGGGCTCAGCTTCGGGGGATTCCACTGCCTCACCGTTTATTGTAACGACTCCTGCCATTGTGGCGGTGATCTCTTCGCCGCCCTTAAGACCGTTGAGAACGCCGTTTTCCACGGTCTGCTCGTCCCCGTCTTCAAGTACATTAAAGCCGAAGGAAAGGCTGTGTCTTGAACCGTCAATGTTGTTGCTCCATCTGAGATATGATCTTGAGGCTTCCGTATTTGACGGCGGAACGGCGTGAGCATCGTCTACCAGCGCTCCGGTCAGGCCGTCAGGAGTGGTGGCGGTGATGGTGGCACGATATTCCTCCACCTCGCTGTTGTCCGCCCATGACAGCTCGGCAACGGCAAGCTTGCCGTTTTCGCCATAGTCATCGGTACCGAAGCCCAGTGTCAGAGCACCAGGTCTTGCCCAGTACAGGGCGCCCTGATCCTCGGCGACCTCTTCGGCCTGTGAGGAGCTCTCGGCGGCGGCAGTAAGGCCGGTACTCAGCGCGGCAGTCGAAAAAGACGCCGCCATTGTCAGCGACATTGCCATTGACAGAAGTTTTCTTAAAGTTCGGTGTTTCATAATGGACCTCCTTTGTTTTATGGGTTTTCTGAATGTCTATAAAAGAGCCTTCCGGCTGCTTTACAAAGTTGTATGCAGGACGCTCAGTCCTGTTCGTTCCCGGAATTATCGGGAGAGCTTTCCTTTATCCGGTTAAGCTCCTTTACTGCCGCCCTGTACCTCAGGAACATGATGAACCAGATAATGAAGTATGAAGCCACCATAATTGCAAGCATTATCAACGCCTCGGGTAAAGATGCTATCCAGCCAAGCAGGAATGCGATGGGGAAATAAAAAACAAGGATAAGTGACAGATGAGATACTGCCGACGCCAGCAGTCCGAAGTGTTTGTTCTCGATCTCATGGAAGCACACGCCGCCCATGGACACCGCTCCCAGCAATCCGGTAGATATCGTCTGTATAAGTGCCGCCATGGCTTCGCTGCCGGCAAGGTCAAGGAGCCGCTTTGTAAAAAGCCCGCCGCCGTCCGGCAAACTTGTGAACACTGTTATCAGATTACCTATGAATACGCCCATAAGAAAGCCTATCCCGCACAGTTTAAGCAGCGTTTTCATCATTCAGCACCGTCCTTTCCCTGAAGATGCTTTTTGATCAGCGGGATGTAGCGGCGGGACGCCCAGGTCTCGATGCCGCCCTCAAATTCGATCCTGAGGGTTCCCCTGATATTGAAGTCGAATGTACGGATCCGGGAGGCATTGACTATCTCATATCGGGATATGCGCATGAATTTCCTCCGGCTTATCATCTGTTCCAGATCCTGAAGGGACCTGCGGGCGGTATATAACCCGCTGTCGGTGAGTATCCGAACCTTTTTGCCCTGAGATGATATGGAGATGATCTCGGATTCGTCGATGATGCAGTCCTGGTTTTTGCCGTCAACAACGTGCAGTTTTCTTACAAGCTGTTCGGACACCGTTTTTATCAGCGCTTCCACCTGTTCGTCTCTTTCGGATGCGCTGAAGAGGATATCTATGGTGTCCGGGTCGTCACACTTTTCAAACCGGACATTAACGTCTTTGTTCATATATTTTTTTCCTTTCTGATCTTTGCTCCGGGACGCCTGCAGACGCCGCCGGCAGAAAGATAATAACAATCTTTGCAGTACATCTCTTCCCTGTCCGAAAACACGCACCATCGCTGGTGTGTGAATCCGCACTTCGTCCGGCAGTATGAACAGACAAAGCCCGGACATTCCCGACATAGGATCTCACAAGGTGATTTCATCATTTTTGCCCTTCCGTTTGAGTATCATGGTTATCGGTAATAAACAGTAATATACGGCAAATCATATAGATTTTTTGCATATTGAATCCAAAATATATTATTAATATATCACACGATCCTGATACATTCAACCATATAAGCATAAGCGGTATGTTTTGTGTCATAAGCGGTATTTTGCAAAACATAAATATTCTTCTTTTCGGCTCACATGTTTCACTTATGTGGTACACGAACAGCGAAACAATACTTCAGTAAAGTTTGTTTATTAATTATTGAACCCGTTTTTGTATCAACGGCATGGTTTTTTGACATTTTTAAACAATAATTTTGCATTTTTTGTTAAAATAGTGTAAAATTGTTCTGTTATGCGTTAATATGCGTAAGTAGCGAAATTTTTGAATTTACCGATCAATACCAGACCAGAAGCATACAAAAGGAGTGTTCACAGTGTTTGAAACAGAATTCCGCTTTACCCTGCCGAAGGGCTATCTTGACATGAACGGAAACCTTCACCGCGAGGGCGTGATGCGGCTTGCAAATGCCGGCGATGAGATAATCCCCCTTAAGGATCCCCGCGTTCAGCAGAATCCGGGTTATCTGACCATTATCATTCTTTCAAGAGTCATCAAAAGCCTCGGCACCCTTCCGGCAGTTGACACAAGGGTCGTTGAGGGTCTGTTTACCATTGACCTTGCCTATCTGCAGGATATGTATTCACGGATAAACACAATGGATATGCCTGTGTATCAGTCGGTCTGCCCCCACTGCGGGCAGAAAATAGAGATACCCGTAAATTTTCTCGAAGCCGGAGTATGACCCTATACCCGGCTGACAGGATATATGAAGAGATAACCTTTATCGGTTACTATCTGCATTGGTCTCACGATGAGATCGCCCGTCTCAGCCACCGGGAAAGGCAGAGATGGTGCAAGGAGATCTCACGCATCAACAGTAAACTCAACGATGAGCCGGAAAACATCTTCAAAATATGATCCCGATACACCTTCCCTGCGGGTCAGTTCCGGCAATATACAAAGTCTTTTCTTTATATTTCAGAATCCATCAGGCAGGCAGGCTATCGTCTCCCGCCGTATCTCAAAAAGGACGGTGATCTTTATGGCATCTGCAAGTGACCTGATCCCGAGCTATTCCTTTGATGTCAGCTTTGACGGGGTCTCGTTCAGTTTTTCAAAAATAAGCAATATTTCCGGCTCCATTGAATATGATACCATCATTGACGGAGGCTCTAACGGCAGTCCCGTACTGCTCCGGAAACCGAAGCGCAGTCCGGATATGCTTGTGCTTGAAAAGGGCACCTATACTTCTGCAAAGGATGTGCTCTTCGCTTTGCTGACCGAGGGTACGGTGATCACCGCTATCAGCATCAGCGTGTTAAGGGACGGAAAGACCGTCAGAATGTTTTTTATAACCAACGGGGTCATCGTCAAGCGTGAATACTCCACCATGGATGCAGGCAGCAGCGGAGTTCTGCTTGAATATCTCCAGATCGCACATTCGGGCCTCACCGAGATCCCCCTCCCCGTGGGTATGTGAATGCGGCATTCATGTTATACATACAGTCTTTTTAGTTTTCTACTGCCGATCGGTCATTGATCCGGTCTTAAAGGCAATACCGCACAGAGATAGTGCCCGTGAAGCGCGGTAGATTTTTTCGTCAGATTGTATCAAAATTCCGCAGGAATACTGACGTAT
>JBGUWL010000299.1:0-9998 GCA_045221075.1 Acutalibacteraceae bacterium | reverse complement strand
TCTTTATCACACTCGGCTTATTTGTCGGGTGTTTTTCTTTTGAATCCGATATTTTTTCGATATATGCGGTGTTGCCTTAATATTATTTATTTGCGGTCCGAAAGACTTTGCTAAACACCGAATAAACCGGAACCGGCGGAATATCCCCGATACTCTGCGGCAAATGATGTTTTGATTCCTCCGGCGCTTTGCGCCGAACACCTCATCCGTCACGGCGCTGCCGCGCCACCTTCTCCTATGAGGAGAAGGCTCTGGGGCTTCCCCCCAAGGGGAAGCCTTATGTTCTCCTGATGTTGATACCTCTGCCGCCAAGGCAGAAGCGCCGACCGAACCGACAGGCGAGACAGCTGTCAGCGTAGCTGACTGAGGGAGAGAAAACGCACATTAAGAAACAGTCAGGGTGAAGTCTTTCCTTGTCTCATTTCCAAGGCTGTCCTTTATTCTGGCGCGGACGGTGTAGGTGGTCTTTCTCTGGGGCTTGAAGCTTACGATACTGTTTGAACCGTAATTCTGCTTTGTGGACCATTTTGTATCATCCGCACCCTTGAAGAGCACCGAATACTGATAGCTTCCCGAACCGCCGGTTGCAGAACAGGTTATCTTGACAGTGCTGCCGAGATTAATCTTTGTTGCCGAGATCTGGGATGTGTTTTCGGGTTTTGTTACTTTAACGGTGAAATACTTCTTGACCACCACTTTGCGGCTGTCACGTACTTTTACGCACACGTCGTATGTGCCTGTTCTGGTGGGCTTTGTTTTGATCGAGGAGTTGGCCTTGAAGCTCTGCGCCGTCATCCAATTTGTGTCCGTGGAGTGCTTGTAGTATACGGCGTATTCATAGCTGCCGAGTCCGCCGGTGGCCTTTGCGGTGGTGGTAAAGCTTCCGTTCAGTCCGATGGCGGGTGTGACGGTGGCCGTCAGCTTCAGCTCACCGAAGGAGGTTACCGTAAAGGTCTTTGCGTCCTCTGCGCCCACGGCGTCTCTTGCAACGACTCTGACATCATACTTGCCTGTGTATTTCAGCTTAAGGGCAAAGGTGCTTTCGCTGCTGAAATCACGGCCGGTCATCCATTCTTCATCGGCAGTCTTTTTGTAGAAGATACCGTATGCAGTGCCTCCCGCTCCTCCCTCTGAGGAACCCTTGACTGTGACGGAGTCTCCTGCTTTTACGGAGTCCGAAGATATTGTGGAGGTGTTTGTAAGGGGCTGTGCTGGCGTTTCGGCGGTACACTTTATAGTGACCTGTTTTTTTGATGGATCAAAGGTTATGTCAAGATAACTGTTTTCGTCAAGTCCTGAGAATGTGATGTTCTTGCCTCTTGAACTCATCTTTTCAAGGGTGTGGGTATATGACTTTCCTTTTTCGAAAGTATGCTTTACGCTTTCGGACAGGGAGTAATACTTCTTTGATGAGGTGTCATACAGGCTAAAGCTGAAATTCTTGTCATTTGTCTGTCTGTAGGTCAGCTTGTATACACTGCCCTCGGGAACAAGATAGGTGTCGATGTCGCTCCAGCCGTGTTCGTCACTGACGTAATAGAGCATTGCCCAGTTTTTGTTCACCGTAACATCTCCGTCGGCGTTAAGGTTAAAGTTTTTGACCTTGTACTTGCCGTTGTCGGTGCCGTTAAGGGAAAATGCGTTGTACTTGCTGGATCTCAGGCTGATATTAACGGTCTGTCTTGAGCTGGAGCCGTTGCTGAAAATAATGTATTTGTATTCTCCGACACGGCTGAAGGATACCTTGTAAACGTCCTTGCCGTCTGAATCTGTGCCTGTTTTCTGCAGCTTTACACCCGGCCATGAGGCGTTTCTGTCAGAGTCGTCCCAGGCGTATGCATAGACATTGCTCCAACCGTTGGTATTTACAAAGTAGTAGGTGTCCCGGATCATGCTTATGTCTATGGTGCCGGTATACTTTGAAAGAGCTTTTATTCTTGCTTCAAATTCGTCCATAATGCTCTTGTCGGCAGTTGTCTCGTCCTTATAGCAATAGTACAGCTTCTTCAGGGACTGATATGCGTCATAGGAGGCGTATCTGTCGTACCCTGCCAGAATAGCTGAAACCTTGGCAAGCTCTGCGGTGATATTTACATCCACGTACTCAAGAGGAAGAGGGGAAGGTTCGGCGTTGGTGGGAGAGGAGGAGGTCCTTGAACCCTCCATTATGTAGCTGTATCTGGGATATTTAAGACCCGCCCGGGTATCCGCTCCATAGAACACCATTTCGTTCTGATATACCTCGGTAAGATAAGCCTGTGAGCGGAAGCCCTTGCCGTCGTTTCTTTCAAGATCGTGTTTGTCTTTTTTGGGCATGGTGGAACCGGCAAGAGACGGTGTATGGATCATGTGAGCCGCTGTGCCGTTCTCATCGGAATAGTTGTAATCCATGAAAAAGTCTTCATGGGTATGTCCGGAAAGGAAAATGATATTCGGGTATTTCTGAAGGAGGGCCTTGAATTTCTTTGTGGAAGAATGGCTCTGGCTCAGCATTCCGCCGTAATAAGGGTTGCTCATATTGTCGCCGGCGCCGAAGCCGTTGATGGGTGAATGCTGGATCAGGAAAATGTTTTTGTTCTTATAGTTTTTCTCGATCAGGTCTGTTGCCCAGGCGATCTGTGTGTCGGTGAATTCATCAACCTTGTTGGGAGCGGAGCTCTTCTCCAGGGCCATGAATATGAACAGATCCCCGGTCTTTTCTTCGACCCTGTAAAAATACGTCTTGCCGCTGCTTGAACCATCGGTCCCGGAGCCCTTGACAAAGACCTTGAGATCTTCTTCGCCGTTGGTACGCATATCATGGTTGCCGTCGGATTCCCATACCGGATTGCAGAAGCTGCTCTTGCTCAGTATATTCGCATAGGCTTCCCATTCCTTGGTGGGACCCGAATCGTTGGTCACGCAGTCGCCGGAAACGATAACATAATCCGCACCGTTTTTTTCACTGTATGAAAACCCCTTTTTCAGGTTTGACTCGGCGTTGCAGTAATATCCGCTTCCCTTGTCGATGTGTACATCGGAGAAGGTAGTGAATTTATAGAGCAGACTGCCGCTCTTTGCCGAGAGCCTTTTGCCTGATGGGATGTCGTACACCGCAGCGGCGTCCGCGGTATTCAGGGAGCCTGTGGTTGCGATGATCTTTGTTGCTCCCGCGGGGATGGCGGTGTGGTAACCCATGCTCACGGAATAGCTGCCTCCGGCCTTGAGGGTCACTCCTTCGTCCTTGGGATCGTTTATATTTGTGGGGTATTCAATGGGATAATACCCCTCAAGAGCCTTTGTGTCGTCAGCCCAGTAAAGACGGTATGTGCCTGCCGTATTTGCTGTAAGGGTGATCTTACCCTCGGCATATCCGGCCTTGTCCTTGGAGCTTCCGCTGAAAGCATAGCTGATACTGCCGGCGGAGGACATCGCTTCACACTGCACCGAATCAGCGAAAATATCCCCTGACGTCGCCGCGCTTGCCGTTCCATAGCAGGTCATTGCGGCTGTGGATAATATTGCAGAAGAAAGCAGCAGCGACCATACCTTTGATGATAATTTTGTTTTCATTATATAGCCTCCCTGATCTCAGATTAAGTTATTGATATTATACTGTTTTTGTTAATTATTGTCAATTATCTTAGTGGAATCAGATGATGAGAAAAAACAGTTATACGGAAAAAAACAGGAGCCGCTGCTGTGAGCGGCTCCCGTGGGGGTAAAAAATTCCTATTGTCGTTAGTCTGTGCTGACCTCATCATGAAACGGTAAGGGTGAAGTCCTTATCGGTGACCTTTCCGAGGCTGTCCTTTATCCTGACACGGAGGGTATATGCGGTCTTTCGCTGGGGCTTGAAGTAGACTGTGCTGTTAGAGTCATAGCCCTGCTTCTTTGACCACTTTGAGTCGCCCTTGCCCTTGAAGAACACCGCATACTGATAGAAGCCGGACCCGCCCGATGCGGAGCAGGTGATCTTCACCGTGCTGCCAAGGCTGATCTTTGAAGCCGAAAGCTTTGAAGTGTTGGTGAGCTTTGTCACGGTCAGCTTGAAGCTCTTTTTCACCACCACCTTGCGGCTGTCCCGTACCTTTACGATCACATCGTAGGTGCCTGTTCTCTGGGGTTTCAGGGTCAGGGTGGCGTTAGCTTTGAAGGCCTGTTTTGTCATCCATTTTGTGTCGGTGGAGAGCTTATACAGCACGGCGTATTCATAGCTGCCCAGACCGCCTGCCGCCTTTGCCTTTATGGTGACAGACCCGCCAAGACCGATCTTCGTTGCGGAAACGGTGCTCTTATTGCTCAGGGCAGAGAAAACGGTAACGGTAAAGTGCTTTTCCACGACCTTCTTATTTCCGTCCTTGACCTTAACACGCACGTCAAACTTGCCCGCAGAGGGGAGCTTAACGCTGATGCTCTTGTTCGTGCTGAAATCCTGCACCATAGTCCATTTGTCTGAGGTGGATTTCTTATAGCTCAGGGCGAATTTATAGTTTCCCGCGCCGCCGGTGGCCTTTGCGCTGACGGTGACTGCCGTGCCGGCTTTGACGGTGGTTGAGGAGATGGTGGAGGTGTTTGCAAGGAGCTTGTTTGTGTAGCTGTCCTTGTAGGAATGACCGCATTTTGAGCAGGTGTGGAGGGTGTAGCCTCTTTCGGCGGTTGTGGGGGAGACTACCTTTGTTGTGTATTTATGACCGGAACCGGTGCAGAGGTCATCGAATTCGCAGACGAAGCCGATATCGCTTGTAACAGCACCAAAAGAACTGCAATCGTTCCAAGTACCGCCATCCCATATTACTGCATAATCCTCTTCTTCATTTCCATTCCAATTATCAGGCTGTGAGGAGTGCCAATTTGTATATGTTAACAAATTCCTGTTAACATCTCTCCATATTCCTTCTTCAGCAATATCGGTTGCTCCTATCCATGCCTGACTTTTGGAAGTATTTTGTATACCTGATAATACCATACTGTTTTCATCAGCATTATCAATTATGACGAGATGACCGCCTTTTGCTTCACAAATCTTCTTGGCTGACTGCCAATCGACAGCATCTTCAAAGAACCAGTATTCATGGCCGTTGTAGTTTTGCTTATAGACTGGAGTATATTTTGAAGCATCTATAGTATTGTCATACTCACAAACAAAACCAACTACATTTGAAACATTTCGACTATTATTAGTATTCCATTTGCCTTGATATGGAGTATTAGATGTTATAATCATGTTGACAGAATCATTTGTATTCTCTGACATATAAGGTTCATCGGCACTCCAATTCATATAATCAAACGGCTCACCTGTAATCCAGAACCATGTTTCATGATCAAATGTTTTTCCGCCTGTCAAGACATTTACCCATCCACCGCCGATTTTATTATATAGCAAATTAGATAGGAAATCATTTTCTCCTTGGGAGTTGATCGTTACAAGATGACCACCCTTCTTTTCGCAGAACCTATATGCGTCACTCCATTTTAACGGATAATCATAATATTCATATGTATTACCGTTGTATTCCCCTTTGGCGGAAGCAGCCATACCATAGTCTATGTATGCTTTAATGTCGTTTACAGCACAGGGGGTTTCGTTTCCTTTTGCATCAAAGGCATAAATGTGTACAGTGAAATATCCTGCACCTCCATAATCGGAAGTGTTGATTGTATGTGAAAAGGTCCCGTTTGAAGCTTCCAATCCGTATCCGCCAGAGCTTCCCGGCCCATAAATATTTAGCCATACTCTTGTAACTCCAACATTATCCCAAAGATCGCAGATAATATCAAAGGAATTTTCGTTAACATTTTCAGCTCTCGCATTGCTTATCGTAGGAGCAATAGTGTCTGACGGTTTTTCCGCTATTGTTACTGTAGCAGAACCTATTAAAATATTACCTCCATCACCGACATTTATGGCATATACATCAACATTCTGAGTGCCGGATTGTGAAACATCAATGGTTTCTTCAAAGCCGTGATAGTCTCCAATTCCAGGGAAACTACCGTTAACGTCCGGGCGACCTTTCCACGCACTTATTTCACCAGCAAAGGTTCCTCCAACATAGATGTGTATTCCAAGACTTGCATTTACATCATCTCTGTCAAATGCCCATCCTGCAACGTGAAGCTTTCCTGCTTCCGGAGAGTCTGCGCCGTCAAGATGACCCACGGGGTCGTGGGAAACGGGATTATTGTTTTTATAGTTGGGTCTGACATACACCCAACTATTATAGCCTTCCCAACTGTTTTTGAGAATCATTACTTTGCTTGGAGGATTACCACCATACCAAATATTACCACTAATATTACGGTCAGTATCCAAAGCAATTCCTACATGACCATATCCAGAACCATTTGTGAAAAATACAAGGTCGCCTGCCTGCGGCGAAGAAACTTGATAACCGCCTGCGTTAAGTACTGCATTATACATTGACTGTACAACACCATTAAACGGAATTGCCGCTTCCTGCCCTGCCAGCCTTGCACAGTCGCTTACAAAATCTGCGCACCAGCTTTCGGAATATCCGATTTCAGATTGAGTTTTTTCGTTTTGCGCCATTGCGATATTGACCATATCGGTGAAGCCATCGCCAGTGAGAGTGTATCCTGAGCTAAATCCTCCTGATGCACTTTGAGTGGCAGACGCCTGTATCGAAACAGGAATAACCATCACCCCAATCACCATCACCACCGACAAGACCCACGACAGTGTCCTTGAAAATTTCCTTTTCATACTATCAACCTCCTGTTTTTGTAAATAAAACTATTGACTATATCATATTATAAATAGTCACAAATGTCAATAAATTTAGTGAGTATACTGTAAAAAACACGCTTATTCTGCAAATCATCAGATAAAAAATGTGATGTTGCAAAGGAATTGACATTCTTATTCATTAATGTTATCATGAGCTTAAATCAGGCATTTCCTGCGGGGAACGGGTTTGTTTCGTTCTCGGATATGCCCGTACAAAAACAAAAACAGAAAGAAGGCAAGCATTATGAGAAAACACAGGATCCTCAGGACTATCGCCGTCCTGTCACTGGCTGCCCTTACCGTGCTGGGAGCTGCGGCCTGCAGCAATTCCGGCAGCGGCACAAGCGGAGGCGGAACGGCGGCATCGGAAAATCTGCCCTATAAGGTGGACGGAGTGGAGATACAGTCTGTCGCGCTGGAGATCGTGGTGGATACCCCTAATCTGCAGGTGGTGTTTGCAAACAATACAGACAGTGAAGTGGAACTTGACTGCTCAAAGCTGGGGGTGAAGTTCGGCGGAGAGACATATTATGTAGGCGGACACCAGAAGCTTGCCGCAAATCAGTCCTACTGTAAGGTGGCCATGACCTTTATGAATAAGCCCGACGTCAAAATAGGCGACACCGTTGATGTGGTTTACGGCGACGACGTTATAGATACCGTACAGGTCAAGGAGTTCTGATCTGTCCGGTGCGGGCAGCGTGACGCCGGCATGATCTGCGCCACTTGACAACGGAAAAATATAGTGCTATTATAAAAACACGATAGACCAACTGCATTGAAAAGGACCCGCTTTTCCGGAGGTGCAAAAAGAGATCGGCGGTCATCGGCTGAAAGCCGCCGTTTGTACAGGAATATCGGCACCGCCTTGGAGCAGTGCGGCGAACGGAGCTTTCCCAAAGCCGCAACGTGCGCCCGCGTTAAGGGCAGAGAATTTCTCACTGAGTGACGAAGGTGTTACGGCACGGACGGTTTGCTTTGGAGATCATCGGTCAATTTGTACCGGGGAGCTTCACAGGGCGCCGCATCAGAAAATTGCCCCGCCGTCGTTGAAACAGGGTGGAACCGTGGAGCATCATGCCCCGCCCCTGAGCTGCTTTTGCGGCTTTGGAGCGGGGCTTTTTGAATGTGTTTTCAATGGCTCATGTTGGCTGAAAAATATAAACGGAGGTAATCATTATGATCAAGGTAGAATTAAAGGGCGGAGTCGTCAACGAATATGAAAACGGCACGACGGCCGCCGACATCGCCGCAGGTCTGGGAGCAGGTCTTTTCAAGGCTGCCTGCGCCTGCCGCATTGACGGGGTTGTCTGTGACCTGAGGACCCCCATCGAAAAGGACTGTAAGCTGGAGATCGTCACCTTTGACGAGAGCGAGGGCAAAAAGGCCTTCTGGCATACAACTTCCCATGTTCTGGCTCAGGCCGTAAAGAGACTTTTCCCCGCCGCAAAACTTGCTATAGGCCCCGCTATCGACAACGGCTTCTATTATGACTTTGACGTTGAGAAGCCCTTCTCCGCCGATGACCTGGAAAAGATCACCGCAGAGATGAAAAAGATCGTAAAAGAGGGCATCAAGGTAGAAAGATTCTTCCTGCAGCCCGATGAGGCTCTCAAGCTCCTTGAAGAGATGGACGAGCCATACAAAGTGGAGCTTTGTAAGGAGCATACAGACAAGGGAGAGCCCATCAGCTTCTATAAGCAGGGAGAGTTTACCGACCTGTGCGCAGGACCTCACCTTATGAACGTATCGGGCATCAAGGCCATCAAGCTGACAGCCTGCACCGGCGCATACTGGAGAGGCGACTCAAAGAACCGTCAGCTCTGCCGTGTGTACGGCGTGTCCTTCCCCAAGGCTTCACTGCTTGAAGAGCACCTCAAAATGCTTGAGGAGGCAAAGCTCAGGGACCACAACAAGATCGGCCGTGAGCTGGAATATTTTACAACAGTCGATTATGTGGGTCAGGGACTTCCCGTGCTGCTGCCCAAGGGCGCAAGAGTGGTACAGCTTCTGCAGCGCTGGGTCGAGGACGTTGAGCAGTCAAAGGGCTGCCAGCTCACAAAGACCCCTCTGTTTGCAAAAAGAGAGCTTTATAAAATTTCCGGTCACTGGGACCACTATCTTGACGGAATGTTCGTAATGGGCGACCCCAACGACGAAACAAAGGAGTGCTTTGCCCTGCGTCCCATGACCTGTCCATTCCAGTATCAGGTATATCTGAACAAGCAGCGCTCATACCGTGACCTGCCCATGCGCCTGACGGAGACATCTACCCTGTTCCGCAACGAGGCGTCCGGCGAAATGCACGGTCTTATCCGTGTGCGTCAGTTCACTATTTCTGAGGGTCACTATATTCTTCGTCCCGACCAGCTTGAGCAGGAGTTCAAGGGCTGTCTGGAGCTTGCAAAGTACTTCCTCGATACTGTAGGGCTGCTGGAAAACTGCACCTTCCGCTTCTCACAGTGGGATCCCGCAAACCCCAGCAACAAGTATGAGGGTACCCCGGAACAGTGGGAAGAGGCACAGTCCGTAATGAAGAATATACTTGACAACATCGGTCTCAAGTATGAGGTGGGCTTTGACGAAGCCGCATTCTACGGTCCCAAGCTGGACATCCAGTACAAGAACGTATTCGGCAAGGAAGACACCATTGTAACGATCCAGATAGATATGCTTCTTGCAGAAAAGTTCGGTATGTACTACATCGACTCCGACGGTCAGAAAAAGCTGCCCTACATCATCCACAGGACATCTCTGGGCTGCTTTGAAAGAACACTGGCATATATGCTGGAGCGTTTTGCCGGCGCACTGCCCATGTGGCTTGCTCCGGAGCAGGTAAGGATACTGCCCCTCAGCGAGAGCCAGCACGATATGGCCCGTGAGATGGAATCCGCAATGACAGCGGCGGGTATGCGTGTCACAAGCGACCTGCGCAACGAAAAGATCGGCTACAAGATCCGTGAAGCCCAGCTCGAAAAGATCCCCTATATGCTGGTCATCGGCGCAAAGGAAGCCGAAAGCGGCACCGTTGCCGTCCGCTCCCGCAAGCAGGGCGACATGGGCGCAATGACCCTGGACGACTTCATGACAATGGCCCTCAAGGAGATCGCCACAAAGCAGCGTGCGTGACCGCACAGGACGATTCGCGCTGTCGCTACGCTCTGGGCTCGGACTGGAAACTTTTACTCCCGCGCCGGACGGCACGGCGTACACACTCACCATCCGCCGCCGCGCCGCATTAAGCGGCGCTTTCCGGCTGCTGATA
>JBGUWL010000298.1:0-13663 GCA_045221075.1 Acutalibacteraceae bacterium | reverse complement strand
CCTTCCTGGAAAAAGGCCTATGTCACACTGAAGCCGGACAGCAAGACTATCGAGTTCTTTGAAGGCATGATGTAATACCGAGAGAGGTATTGACCCGAAAGCTTTCGGGCAGAATGAATGGAGAATGGCCGTTCTCCGCAAAGCCATCATGAGGAGAGTGAAACAAATGGCAATAAAGAATTATAAACCGACCAGCCCGGCAAGAAGAAATATGTCGGTAACTGATTATTCGGTTTTGTCTAAGGTTGAGCCTGAAAAGAGCCTGCTGGCTCCGCTCAACAAAAAATCCGGCCGTAACAGCTACGGCAGGATCACCGTCCGTCACAGAGGCGGCGGCAACCGCAACAAGTACAGGATCATCGACTTCAAGCGCCGCAAGTTTGACGTAGAGGCAACAGTAAAATCACTGGAGTATGATCCCAACCGTTCAGCTCACATTGCCCTGATCGAATACACCGACGGCACAAAGAGCTATATCATCGCTCCTGTCGGCCTCAAGGTAGGCCACAAGGTAGTAAGCGGCCCTTCGGCTGATATCAAGCCCGGCAACGCACTTCCCCTTGTCAACATCCCCGTTGGTACCTTCGTACACAACGTAGAGCTTTATCCCGGCAAGGGCGCCCAGCTTGCAAGAAGCGCAGGCAACATGGCTCAGCTCATGGCAAAGGAAAACGGTCTGGCACTGCTCAGACTTCCCTCCGGCGAACTGAGAAACGTTCCCGAGACCTGCATGGCAACCATCGGCCAGGTCAGCAACATCGACCATGAAAACGTAAAGATCGGTAAAGCAGGACGTAAGCGCAACATGGGCTGGAGACCCACCGTAAGAGGTTCCGTCATGAACCCCAACGACCATCCCCACGGCGGTGGTGAGGGTAAATCCCCTGTCGGACGTCCGGGCCCTGTAACACCTTGGGGCAAGCCTGCTCTGGGTTATAAGACCAGAAAGAACACCCGTTCCGATAAGCTGATCGTAAGACGCAGAAACGGCAAATAATACAGGAACGCAGAAAGGAGCTTTATGATATGAGCAGAAGCATTAAAAAGGGTCCTTATGTGCAGCCTGTGCTGCTTAAAAGGGTTCAGCAGATGAACGAAGCCGGCGAAAAGAAGATCCTCAAGACCTGGAGCAGATCTTCAACCATTTTCCCGGAGTTCGTAGGTCATACATTTGCGGTTCATGATGGCCGCAAGCACGTTCCGGTATATGTGACCGAGGATATGGTAGGACACAAGCTCGGCGAGTTCGCTCCCACCAGGACCTTCAAGGGCCACGCCGGAAGTAAAACATCAAAGTAAGAAGCCTGAAAGGAGTGTATGAACATGGAAGCAAGGGCAGAGCTCAAATACGCCCGTATTTCACCGCGTAAGGTAAAGATCGTTCTTGATCTGATACGCAACAAGCCTTGCGATTATGCAATGGCCGTTCTCAGGCACACCCCGAAGGCTGCTTGTGAGGATCTTGAAAAGCTCCTCAAGTCAGCAATGGCAAATGCAGAGAACAACCACAACATGGATGTAAACAGACTCTATGTGGCCGAGTGCTATGTAGGTCAGGGTCCTATCCTCAAGAGAATTCGTCCGAGAGCACAGGGCCGTGCATACAGAATCGATAAGAAAACATCACACGTTACTCTTGTGCTCAAAGAGAAAGAATAATAGGTGAGGAGGTAAACTAATGGGCCAGAAAGTTAATCCGCACGGTCTTCGTGTCGGCGTAATCAAAAATTGGGACTCACGTTGGTTTGTAAGCGACAAAGACTTCGGCGATACACTCGTTGAGGACTACAACCTCCGTAAGACCCTGAAAAAACAGCTTTATTCAGCAGGCGTACCCAAGATCGAGATCGAACGTGACGCATCAAGGGTAAGGATCCACATCCACTGCGCAAAGCCCGGTATGGTAATCGGCAAGGGCGGCGCAGAGATCGAAAAGCTCAGACTTCAGTGTGAAAAGATGCTGGGCAAGCCTGTTGCCATCAATATCGTTGAGGTCAAGAACCCCGACCTTGACGCACAGCTCATCGCAGAGAACGTAGCTCAGCAGCTTGAGAAGAGAATCTCTTTCAGAAGAGCTATGAAGCAGTCCATCGGACGCGCAATGAGATTCAATGCAAAGGGTATCAAGATCCAGTGTGCAGGCCGTCTTGGCGGCGCCGAGATCGCCCGTGCAGAACAGTATCATGAGGGCACCATTCCGCTGCAGACCCTCAGAGCAGACATCGACTACGGTTTCGCAGAGGCTGCCACCACATACGGCATTATCGGCATCAAGGTATGGCTGTATAAGGGTGAGGTTCTTCATGACAACCGCAAGCCTCGCAAGGAAGGAGGCAGCAGATAATCATGTTAATGCCCAAAAGAGTTAAGTACCGCAGAGTGCACAGAGGCCGTATGACCGGTAAGGCACTGCGCGGCAACAAGGTAACATACGGTGAGTACGGCATCCAGGCTCTGGAGCCCGGCTGGATCACAGCAAACCAGATCGAGGCTGCCCGTATCGCCATGACCCGTTACTGCAAGAGATTCGGTAAGGTTTGGATCAAGATCTTCCCCGACAAGCCCGTAACCAAAAAGCCCGCTGAAGTCCGCATGGGTTCCGGTAAAGGTTCACCCGAGTTCTGGGTGGCAGTTATCAAGCCCGGCAAGGTAATGTTCGAGCTGGCAGGTGTTCCCGAGGCAACCGCAAGAGAGGCTCTTCGTCTGGCTGCAAACAAGCTGCCCCTTAAGACGAAGTTCGTAACTAAGGAAGAAACGGAGGCTGACGCATAATGAAGACTTCAGAACTCAGAGAACTGACAGCAACTGAGCTTGAGAAAAAGCTTCAGGATCTCAAAGAGGAGCTTTTCAACCTTCGCTTTCAGCTTGCAATCAACCAGCTGGATAACCCGATGCGTATCAAGGCTGTAAAGAAAGACATCGCAAGAGTACAGACGATCATCCGTCAGAACGAGCTTTCGCAGTCCGCTGAGGCATAAGGGGAAGGAGGAAATACACTGTGAGTGAAAGAAATCTTAGAAAAACAGATGTCGGCAAGGTAGTCAGCAACAAAATGGACAAGACCGTTGTTGTAGCTATTGAAAACAGTGTAAAGCATCCGCTTTACAACAAGATCATCAAGCGTACTATCAGACTGAAGGTGCATGATGAGAACAACGAGTGCAGCGTAGGCGACCGTGTGCGCATCATGGAGACCCGTCCTCTTTCCAAGGACAAGAGATGGCGTCTTGTTGAGATCATCGAGAAAGCAAAATAATTCAGACTTTTTTGTACAAAGGAGGAAAGCACTGTGATACAGCAGCAGACCTACCTCAAAGTTGCCGACAATACAGGAGCAAAGGAGCTTATGTGCATCCGTGTTCTTGGTGGAACCGGCAGGAGGTACGCAAATATAGGCGACGTTGTGGTTGCTTCGGTTAAAAAAGCAGCACCCGGCGGCGTTGTTAAAAAGGGCGACGTAGTAAAAGCAGTTATCGTTCGTTCCGCAAAGGGAGTCCGCCGTGAGGACGGCACATACATCAGATTCGATGAGAATGCAGCCGTAATCA
This sequence comes from Acutalibacteraceae bacterium, assembly GCA_045221075.1. Taxonomy (GTDB): domain Bacteria; phylum Bacillota; class Clostridia; order Oscillospirales; family Acutalibacteraceae; genus UBA1213. Next base: position 10,115 of record JBGUWL010000298.1, on the reverse strand, counting down.
TCAAGGACGACAAAAACCCCAGGGGAACCCGTATTTTTGGCCCGGTGGCAAGAGAGCTTCGTGACAAGGACTATATGAAGATCCTCAGCCTTGCTCCGGAAGTTCTTTGATGGAGGTGCAACAATATGAGTAACAAACTTCATGTTAAAACAGGCGACAAGGTCGTTGTCCTGAGCGGCACCGAAAAGGGCAAAAAGGGTAAGATCCTTGCAGTCAGCCCCAAAGAGGGTAAGGTTATCATCGAAAAGGTAAACCTGGTTTCAAAGCACGTAAAGCCCCGCAAGATGGGCGAGCAGGGCGGTATCGTAGAGGCCGAGGGCGCAATGTACGCTTCAAAGGTCCAGATCATCTGCCCCCGCTGCAACAAGCCTACCAGGGTCGGCCACAGGATTCTTGAGGACGGCACCAAGGAACGCATTTGCAAAAAATGCGGCGAGGCGCTTTAAGGAGGTACTAACACATGACAAGACTTAAAGATCTCTATGTCAAGGAAGCTGCTCCCGCTCTGATGAAGAAGTTTTCTTACAAGAGCGTTATGCAGATCCCCAAGCTCGAGAAGATCGTGATCAACGTAGGCGCCGGCGAAGCAAAGGAAAACTCAAAGGCAATTGACGCAATCAGCGGCGATCTTGCAAAGATCACCGGTCAGAAGCCTGTTGTTTGCCATGCCAAAAAGTCAGTCGCAAACTTCAAACTCCGTGAGGGTATGCCCAACGGCGTTAAGGTAACACTCAGAGGCGACAAAATGTATGAGTTCATGGACAGACTCTTCAACGTTGCTCTTCCCCGCGTCCGTGACTTCAGAGGTATCAACCCCAACTCATTTGACGGCAGAGGCAACTACAACATGGGCCTTAAGGAGCAGCTGATCTTCCCCGAGATCGACTTTGACAAGATCGACAAGGTCCGCGGTATGGACATCTGCTTTGTAACAACGGCAACAACTGATGAAGAGGCTCGTGAGCTCCTTAGTCTTATGGGCGCTCCGTTCAGCAAATAAGGAGGGAATATTGTGGCCAAGACATCAATGAAAATCAAACAGCAGAGAGAACCCAAGTTCTCTACAAGAGCATACAACAGATGCAAGATCTGCGGCAGGCCGCACGCTTATCTCCGTAAATATGGTGTTTGCCGTATCTGCTTCAGAGAGCTTGCTTACAAGGGCGAGATCCCGGGCGTAAAGAAGGCCAGCTGGTAAGGCACTAACAAAGGAGGTAACCGATTATGCAGATTACAGATGCAATTGCAGATTTGCTGACACGTATCCGCAACGCAAATACTGCAAAACATGATACAGTAGAAGTTCCTGCTTCAAACATCAAAAAGGCTATCACTCAGATCCTTCTTGATGAAGGCTACATCAAGAGCTTTACCGTTGTTGAAGACAACAAGCAGGGAATCATCAAGATCACGCTGAAATACGGCGAGGGCAAGACCCCTGTTATCACAGGTCTCAAGAGAGTCTCAAAGCCCGGCCTGCGTATTTACAGCGACGTAGAAAATATGCCGAAGGTTATGAAGGGACTTGGTGTTGCCATCATTTCCACCTCCAAGGGCGTTATGACAGACCGTCAGGCCCGCAAGGAGAATGTTGGCGGCGAAGTTCTTGCATACATTTGGTAAGGGGGCGCTGATATGTCACGAATTGGAAGAAAACCCATAAATATTCCCGCCGGCGTTGATGTAACCATCGGCGAGGGCGTCATCACAGTCAAGGGACCCAAGGGCACTCTTACAAAGCCCTTCCACACCAACATGACTGTAAAGCAGGAGGGCACCGAGATCCTCGTTACCCGTCCTGACGACAACAAATTCAACCGTTCACTTCACGGTCTGACCCGCAGCAACATCGCAAACATGGTTGAGGGCGTTACAAACGGCTTCAGCAAGGAACTCGATGTAAACGGCGTCGGCTACCGTGTTCAGAAGAAGGGCAAAGAGCTTGTAATGAACCTTGGTTATTCACACCAGGTCATCGTTTGTGATAACGACGATATCACCATCGAGGCTCCCACACCCAACAAGATCATTATCCGCGGCATCGACAAGCAGAAGGTTGGTCAGTTTGCTGCTGAGGTAAGAGAAAAACGTCCTCCGGAGCCGTATAAGGGCAAGGGTATCAAGTACGTTAACGAGGTTATCCGCCGCAAGGAGGGTAAAGCCGGTAAGGGCAAGAAGTAATGAAGGAGTGAAAACGCTATGGTTAAAAAGCCTGATACAAATAAGGCAAGACTTAAACGCCACAAGAGAGTACGCAGCAAGATCAGCGGTACGGCTGAGTGTCCTCGCCTTAATGTCTATCGCTCCACCAACAACATCTACGCTCAGCTGATTGACGATGTTAAGGGTGTTACTCTTGCATCAGCTTCATCGCTTGATAAGGAAATTGATGTTTACGGCGGAAACAAGGACGCAGCACGCAAGGTCGGTCAGCTCATCGCAAAGAGAGCTGCTGACAAAGGCATTACCGAAGTCGTTTTTGACAGAGGTGGCTATATATTCCACGGCCGTGTCAAGGAACTGGCCGAAGGCGCCCGTGAGGGCGGTCTCAAGTTCTAAGTAAGGAGGAGAATACTTTGGCTATAATTGACGGATCAACTTTGGATTTGAAGGAGCACGTAGTTGCCATCAACCGTGTATCCAAAACAGTAAAGGGCGGTCGTATCTTCAAGTTTGCCGCACTGGTAGTTGTCGGCGACGGCAACGGCATTGTAGGCTTTGGTATCGGTAAGGCCGGCGAGGTGCCGGACGCAATCCGCAAGGGTATTGACGACGCCAAGAAGAACCTCAGAAAGATCTCCCTTAAGGGCACAACCATTCCCCATGAAGTCATGGGCGAGTTTGGTGCCGGCAAGGTACTGATGAAGCCTGCCGCTCCCGGTACCGGTGTTATCGCCGGCGGTCCGGTTCGTGCCGTGATCGAGGCTGTAGGAATCAAGGATATCAGAACAAAGGCTCTTCGTTCCAACAACCCCTGCAACGTTGTAAGAGCAACACTGGCAGGTCTTGAGAGCCTTAGAACGGCAGATGAGGTCGCAGCTGTACGCGGCAAGACTGCCAAGGAAATTTTGTGATTGGGAGGAAGCAAACATGGCACAGCTTAAAATTACTCTTAAAAAGAGTTTAATTGGAAGACCGAAAAACCAGATTGCAACTGCCAATTCTATGGGTCTGACAAAGCCGGGCAAGACAACCGTCCAGCCCGATAACGTGGCTACCCAGGGTAAGATCAACACCATCAGACACCTTGTAGAGGTTACTGAAGCATAAGCAAGGAGGTGCGATAACAATGAATTTGCACGAACTTTCACCTGCTGAGGGCTCCAAAAAGGGCTCCAGAAGAATCGGCAGAGGTCACGGCTCAGGCTGGGGCAAAACAGCCGGCAAAGGACACAAGGGTCAGAAGGCCCGTTCCGGCGGCAGCATCCGTCCCGGTTTTGAAGGCGGCCAGATGCCTCTTCAGAGACGTCTGCCCAAAAGAGGTTTCAACAACATTTTCGCCAAGAAGATCGCAGCCATCAACGTTGCTGCCCTGAATGCGTTTGAAGACGGCGCAGAGGTAGACACAAATGCTCTTGTTGAAAAGGGCATCGTAAAGGGTGGTTTTGACGGCGTCAAGATTCTGGGCAACGGAACTCTGAACAAGAAGCTCACCGTTAAGGTTGCCGCTTTCTCAAAGTCAGCAAAGCAGAAGATCAAATCTGCGGGAGGAAAGGCAGAGGTGGTCTGATTTGTTTAAAACAATCGCTAATGCCTGGAAAATACCCGATCTTCGCAAGAAGATGCTTTTTACACTCTTTATAGTGTTTATTTTCAGAGTAGGTTCGGTAATACCTGTACCGTTCCTGGATGTACAGGCACTCAAGCAGCTTACAGAGGGTCTTTCCGGCGGAGAGAGTATGCTCGCATACTTCGACCTCTTTTCCGGCGGTGCCTTCTCAAACGCAACATTGTTCGCAATGTCGGTAACCCCGTACATCAACTCTTCAATTATCATGCAGCTCCTTTCGGTAGCTATTCCGCCCCTTGAGCGTCTTACAAAGGAAGGCACAGAGGGCAGAAAGAAGATAGCTACAATAACAAGATATGTTACCGTTATTTTAGGTATCATTCAGGGTACTGCATATTACATCTGGCTGCTCCGCTCTAACATCGTTGAATATAAGGGCTGGAACTTCGAGGGCGTATTTACTGCCATTGTTATCATCCTTGTGTTCACCGCCGGTACGGCACTTATGATGTGGCTCGGCGAGCAGATCAATCAGAACGGAGTAGGAAACGGTATATCCATTCTCCTCTTCGTAGGTATCATAGCAAGACTTCCTGTTACCCTTGGAACACTCTGGGAGACATTCAAGGCAGGTCTTGAGGGCGATACTGCAAAGATCATCTTCCCGATAATCTTTGTGCTTCTGTTCCTTGTTATCATCTGGGTCATCGTTTTCATGAACGATGCAGAGCGCCGCATCCCCGTACAGTACGCAAAGCGTGTTGTGGGACGAAAGATGTACGGCGGTCAGAGCACATATCTCCCCATCAAGGTAGGACTTTCCGGAGTAATGCCCATAATCTTCGCCAGCTCCATTCTTTCCATCCCGTCAACTATCCTCCTGTTCATCGGTGAGGAGAACGTAAACGACTTCTGGAGAGGCTTCTTCAACGCCTTCTCAATGGGCGGCTGGATCTATATCGGACTTTACTTCCTCCTGATCATCGGTTTTGCATATTTCTATGTTACTATCCAGTACAACCCCATAGAGATGTCCAACAACCTTCGTCAGAACAACGGTACCATCCGCGGTATCCGTCCCGGCAAGCCCACCACAGATTTTATTGCAAAGATCCTTTCCAAGATCACACTGATCGGCGCCCTCTTCCTGGCGTTCATCGCCATTGTGCCCCTCATCTATTCCAACCTGACTAACATGAGAGGCCTTATGATGGGCGGAACCTCCGTCATCATCCTTGTAGGTGTTGCACTGGAGACAATGAAGCAGATCGAATCTCAGATGATGATGCGTCATTATAAGGGATTCCTTGATTAATCGTTCATGACGAAGGGAGAACAATACAATGAATATCATCTTACTTGGCGCCCCCGGTGCAGGAAAAGGCACACAGGCAGAAGTTATCTGTGATCGTCTGGGTATCCCCACGATCTCAACCGGAAATATTATTCGTGAAGCGCTGAAGACCGGTACAGAAATGGGTCTTAAGGCCAAGAGCTTTATGGAAGCCGGCCAGCTCGTTCCCGATGAAGTCGTTATCGGCATCATCCAGGAGCGTCTTCAGAAGGATGACTGCCAGAAGGGCTTCATTCTTGACGGTTTCCCCAGAACCATTCCTCAGGCCGAGGCTCTGGACAAAATGGGCATCGTAATTGACAAGGTCATCGACATCGAGGTCAAGGACGAGGCTATCGTAAAGAGAATGTCCGGACGCCGTGTCTGCGAAAAGTGCGGCGCAAGCTACCACATGGAATACAAGAAGCCTGCGGTAGAAGGCGTTTGCGACAAGTGCGCAGGCACCCTTGTTCAGCGTAAGGATGACCATCCTGATACAGTAAATGCTCGTCTTGAGGTTTACCACAAGGAGACTGAGCCTCTTAAGGATTATTATGAAAAGCAGGGCAAGCTGAGCATCGTCGAAGGTCAGGCTACCATCGAAGATACCACCGCTCTGATCCTCAAAGCCATCGAGGCCTGATCTATGGTGATCCTGAAAACCTCCCGCGAGATCGCAGTAATGCGAGAAGCGGGGAGAATTTCTCAGAGAGCATTGCGTCAGGCGGGAAAGGCAGTCGAACCCGGGGTATCCACCCTTGAAATTGACAATATTGTCCGCAGCTACATAGAGAAGCAGGGGGCTACCCCCTCCTTCCTTGGCTACGGCGGCTTTCCTGCCAGCGCTTGTATTTCGGTAAACAATGTAGTCATCCACGGCATACCCGGCAAGGACCGGATACTCAAAAACGGAGACATCGTGAGCATTGACGTGGGAGCCTGCTTTAACGGATATCACGGAGACAACGCATGGACGTTTGCCTGCGGGGATGTTTCAAGAGAAGCTCAGGCCCTTATGGACGCAACGAGAGAGTCTTTGTTTGAGGGTATCAGAAAGGCAGTTGCCGGAAACAGGATCGGTGACATAGGTCATGCGGTCCAGAAGTATGTCGAGGCGCGCAGTTACTCGGTGGTAAGAGATTTTGTCGGCCACGGAGTAGGTGCGAAGCTGCATGAAGATCCAAGCGTACCCAATTACGGCACACCCGGCCGGGGTGTACGATTGCTTCCGGGCATGGTGATCGCCATAGAGCCTATGGTCAATCAGGGTACACACAGGGTTCGGGTGCTTAAAGACAATTGGACAACGGTTACCGCCGACGGATCGCTTTCCGCTCATTTTGAGCATACGGTAGCAATAACATCCGGCGGACCGGTAATACTGACATTGCCGGACTGAGGTGGAATATGCAGTTCGTAAAAGGAATGATCGTAAGATCAAAAAAGGGTCATGACAAGGGCAGGTTCTTTGTTGTGACGGATGTGAACGAGCACTTTGTGTTTGTTTCCGATGCTGCTTCAAGACCGCTCTCAGGCCCCAAAAAGAAAAATCCGCTCCACCTTGCGCCTACAAAAACGGTGCTGTCAGCGGAGCAGATGAGATCTGACAGCGAGATCATAAACACCCTCGCCGCCTTCCGCGGCAGAGTTGATCTTCCCAAGGAGGTTATCTAATGTCAAAGCAGGATGTAATTGAGGTAGAAGGTATAGTAAAAGAAGCTCTTCCCAACGCACAGTTCAAGGTAGAGCTGCCCAACGGTCATGTTATTCTGGCTCATATCTCCGGTAAGCTGAGGATGAACTTCATCCGCATACTTCCCGGCGACAAGGTCACAATGGAGATGTCTCCCTATGATCTTACAAAGGGCCGTATTACATGGCGCAGCAAGTAATATAGATCACAAGGCTTTTAATGAAAGGAATGATAACACAATGAAAGTCAGACCTTCAGTAAAGAAAATCTGCGAAAAATGTAAGGTTATCAAGCGCAAGGGCAAGATCATGGTTATCTGTGAAAATCCCAAGCACAAGCAGCGTCAGGGCTGATGACGCAATATCATAAACGGAGGTGCTAAAGAATGGCACGTATTTCAGGCGTAGATTTACCCAGAGATAAAAGAGTCGAGATCGGCTTGACTTATATTTACGGTATCGGCCGTAAGACATCCAACGATATTCTGGCAGCAACCGGTATCAACCCCGACACTCGTGTAAGAGATCTGACAGAGGATGATATCTCAAAGCTGAGAGAATACATCGACCATAACTGCCGTGTTGAGGGTGACCTCAGACGTGACATCGCTTTTGATATCAAAAGACTCATCGAGATCGGCTGCTACAGAGGCGTTCGTCACCGCAAAGGTCTTCCTGTAAGAGGTCAGCGTTCCAAGACAAACGCTCGTACAAGAAAAGGCCCCAGAAAAACTATGGCTAATAAGAAGAAATAATCAGGGGAGGAATTAACTGATGGCAGTTCAGAAGAGTGCAAAAAAGACTACTATCCGCAGACGCCGTGAGCGTAAAAACATTGAAAAGGGTGCTGCGCATATCCAGTCTACCTTTAACAATACAATCGTTACTATTTCTGACGTATATGGAAATGCAATTTCCTGGGCAAGTGCCGGCGAGCTGGGCTTCAGAGGCTCAAGAAAGTCAACCCCGTTTGCCGCACAGTCTGCTGCAGAAACTGCAGCCAAGGCTGCTATGGAGCATGGCATGAAGAGCGTTGAGGTCTATGTAAAGGGACCCGGTGCAGGCAGAGAGGCTGCGATCAGAGCCCTTCAGTCCGCAGGTCTTGAAGTAAGCATGATCAAGGACGTAACACCCATTCCGCACAACGGTTGCCGTCCTCCCAAGAGAAGACGTGTATAAAATAGCAGGAGGTGCAGAAAAATGGCAGTAAATAAAGACCCTATCCTCAAAAGATGCAGATATCTTGGCATCAGCCCCGCTGTTGTAGGTATCAATAAGTCATCCAACAGAAACCCCAACGCCAACACCAGAAGAAAGGTGTCCGAATACGGTGTTCAGCTCAAAGAGAAGCAGAAGCTGAAGTTCATCTACGGCGTTCTTGAAAAGCCCTTCCATCATTACTTTGAGATCGCTTCAAAGATGGAGGGTCAGGCAGGTAACAACCTGATCACCGTTCTTGAGTCCAGACTGGACAGCGTTGTTTACAGAATGGGCATGGCCCAGACCAGAAGAGAGGCAAGACAGCTTGCAACTCACGGTCACTTCCTTGTAAACGGTCAGAGAGTTGACATCCCCTCCTATCGTGTAAAGGCCGGCGATGTTATCACCCTCAGAGACAAGAGCAAGAGCAGCGCAAAGTTCAAGGAGCTCTCAGAGCAGAACAGAGTAATCCCCATGTGGCTTGAAATGAACAAGGAGCAGCTTTCTGCAAAGGTTGTTCGTATGCCCACTATCGAAGATATCGACTATGAGGTAGCTCCGCACCTTATCGTCGAGTTGTACTCCAAGTAATCCGATTGATTTTTGCTGGTTACACACATCGAGGCGGCTTTCCGCCGCCTAATGTTAAGGAGGATAGCTGATGATTGAGATTCAAAAGCCCAGAATAGAAACTACCGAATTATCAGATGACGGCAAATTCGGCAGATTTGTTGTTGAACCCCTTGAGCGCGGCTTTGGCAACACGCTTGGCAACAGCCTCAGAAGAGTGCTTCTTTCATCTCTTGAAGGCGTTGCTGTCACATCTATCAAGATCGACGGCGTGCTGCACGAGTTCTCAACAATTCCCGGTGTAAAGGAAGACGTTACTGCGATCGTCCTCAATATGAAGGGACTTATCGCTAAGCTTCACACCAACGGCCCCAAAACGGTAGAAATCAATGCCGAAGGACCCTGTGTTGTTACAGCTGAGTCAATCAAAAACGATTCAGAGGTAGAAATTCTTAATCCCGAAATGCACATCGCCACCCTGGGCGAGGGCGCAAAGCTCTATATGGAGATCACCCTCAACAAGGGCAGAGGCTATGTTTCAGCCGACAAAAACAAGGCTGAGATGGCCGGCAATGCAAGCATCATCGGCGTTTTGCCGATAGATTCCATCTATACTCCCGTACTTAAGGTCAACTATACCGTCGAGAATACCCGTGTGGGTCAGATCACCGACTATGACAAGCTGACTATTGACGTATGGACAAACGGTGTCATCAATGCCCAGGAAGCCGTGTCGCTTGCTGCAAAGGTATTGACCGAGCATCTGAATCTGTTTGTTAACCTTTCAGACAAGGGTACCAATACAGAAATTATGATCGAAAAGAACGATCAGGGCAAGGAAAAGGTACTTGAAATGACCATCGAAGAGCTTGACCTGTCTGTTCGTTCCTTCAACTGCCTGAAACGCGCAGGCATAAACACGGTTGAGGATCTCATCAACAAGTCCGAAGACGACATGATGAAGGTTCGTAACCTTGGACGCAAATCACTGGAAGAGGTCGTTGAAAAGCTCAACTCCCTGGGATTCCAGCTGCAAACCGATGAGGAATGATCCTCAGCCTAACCAAAAGCTAAAGGAGTGAATATCTATGCCAGGAACAAGAAAGCTCGGCAGAGAGACTGCTCATAGAACTGCAATGCTCAGAGGTATGGTGACTTTCCTGCTTGAAAACGGAAAGATCGAGACCACCGTTACCCGTGCAAAAGAAGTCAGTGCAATGACAGAAAAATTTATTACTATCGCTAAGGAAGAGAATCTCCACAACAAGCGCCTTGCGTTGGCCTTCATCACCAAAGAGGATGTTGTCAACAAGCTCTTCAAGGAGATCGCTCCCAAATATGTTGACAGAAACGGCGGTTATACCCGCATCACCAAGCTGGGACCCCGCCGCGGCGATGCAGCCGAGATGGCTGTTATCGAGCTTATCTGATCCCTTTGTCAACCTTATGCAGCCTGCGTCGGCCAACCCTGACGCGGGCTGTTTTTTTTGTGGCGTTCCGACGGGACACGCCGGATTATTTTTCAACGGATGCCCCCGAAAGTTTTCCGGTGCTTTACAAAGAGTGACTGTCTGCGTAATAATACCGGTG
>JBGUWL010000297.1:0-2592 GCA_045221075.1 Acutalibacteraceae bacterium | reverse complement strand
TCCGTAAGTGGACACTGGGAGAGCTTAAACGAACCCCCTCAGCTCCTGCCAGTACTTCCGCTTTGGTGACGATCTCACGATCAACGGTATTCTGCGTGGTGCCGGAATAGTTAAATGCAATCCTGATATGATCGTCCCAGAGATAGACAGCGGCTATGAAGGTATCAATGACCCTGCGCTGGAACTCCTTGTCGCTGCGGTCGCCCTTTTTGAATTCCTTAAGCCACCACACGACAAACTCCCTGTCTATGTGCGTGAGAGATGCTTCCTCCAGGGTAATGGCGTCCTGAATGCGTGATACCTCGCTCTCAAGCTCCATGAGCCGCTGTTTTGTCGAGGTGGTGATAATACCTGCCTCAATGGCTTTCATGACGTTGGCGGCTGATTTTTGGGTACTTTTCAGCTCGTCTCTAAGAGCAAGGAGCTGCGCGGAGTTTCCTTCCCGTTCCTGAAACGCCATAACCTGATCGGCGACCCATTCGATTATATCAGGCTGCAGGACGGTATCAAGAGCGGCGTCCATAACGATCTTCTCAATCCATTCACGGCTAACGTTTTCTTTCGTGCAGCTTTTCTTATTGCGGCGGCTTTGGCAGACATAGTAGTAATGGACATCGCCGTGCTTGCCTGTTCCGGACACGCCTGTCATCGGAGATCCGCAAAGCCCGCAAAAGAGCTTGCCTGTGAGCATATAGTCCCCGTTTTCACGATGCCGCCCCTGCGGCTTTTTCTTTGTATCCAATTTCCGAGCCACCTCCAGGAAAAGAGTTTTGTCGATGATAGAAGGGCAGCCGCCTTCGATGCGAGTATCTGAAAAGATATACACGCCAGTGTATAGTTCATTTCGGAGCATACGATGAAAAGAGTTCTTATTCCACTGACCGCCCCTTTTCGTGCGGATGCCCCTACGGTTAAGATCACCTGAGATCTCGGTGAAGGGAACGCCGTCGGCGACCTTCCGGAAGATATCTCTGACGATCTCCGCCTCGGCTTCGTCAATGGCATAGCGCCCGTCTTCTCCCTTCCGATAACCGTAGGCAATAGAGCCGTTGTTGACCTTGCACTCTAAAGCGTTTGACTGCAAACCTCTGCGAATGTTCTGAGCGAGGTTCGCAGAGTAATATTCCGCTGAGCCTTCGAGGATCGATTCCAGAAGGATACCCTCGGGACCGTCGGGAATGCTCTCCTTCGCAGAGAGCACACGCACCCCGTACCGTTTGAGTTTATATTTATACATTGCACTGTCATATCGGTTCCGGGCAAATCTATCGGTTTTCCAGACAACGACATACGACCAGCCCCCATGAGCCGCATCCTTAAGCATCTGCTGGAACTGAGGCCGCTTGTCGTTCGTGCCGGACAGATGCCGGTCAGCGTACACCTTTACTATCCTCAGATTATTTTGACGGCAATAGACCTCGATGTCTCTCACTTGATCCTCGATAGACGTGTCCTTCTGGGCGTGAGAGGAATACCGGGCGTAAACGACGCAGTTCTGCGTATTAGACTGCATCATCAAATACCCCCCTTAAATAATTATCAGGGAGCCTATCCATCAAGGACAGGCTCCTCCTTTTTTCTTTTTTACGGCTTCAGCGCGCCATTCCAAATTGTATCACTGTGATTGAGCCGCCAGATCATGCATGGGTGATATACCGTTGGGGTCATTGTATTGTAAACGTTACCGTATCTTTGGTCTGATCCAAAATGTTTGACTCTCCCCATATTACAAGACCAATCTCAGCGGTTTTAATTTTTTCGTATGAAGTACCGTTTTCTTTAAAATCGCTATCTAATATCACAACAGAATCAGAGGCTTTTTTGTTTGCTGCGATAGACGTAGACATAATCGTACTGTAAGTAAAGCCGTCAATTGAAATATCGGTTGTCTGTACGGTGTATTTTTCGCTGTTACTATTTTCGAGTAAGAACTTTATGCTCGTGGTTATGCCGTATTGGTTTTCCAATCCTTTGTATGTGATTTTTATTCCATTTTTATCATAAACAACCGTAGATACATCCACATCACTCGGTTCCTCAGAAACGTTCGACTCGGCAGAGACACTTGACTCAACAAGGGTGCTTGATTCAAGTGAAATTTCCGTATTATTATCATCATTAGATTTCACATTGCTGCTCACAGAGGCAACGGAAGATGTACTCGTGCCAGATGTCTCCGAGGTGCTTTTCTGAGAGCTCTGACCGGTCACGGCACCGATGACAGCGGCACCGCCTATGACTGCGACGGCGATGATGATTGCGGTTTTTGTTGACTTTTTCATAATAATGATCACTCCGTTTTTATATTTTTGAGAGGGTGTCATGTACTATCGAGGCACCCTCATACGCTCCATGCTCTAAATCCATGCCTGAGCCGCCATATCATGAGGCTCCTGACTCTGCCTTCGGTATCTCTTCGGTCTTGAGCTGGCGATCCAGCTCGGCGTGAAGCTCCTCGGCGGTCATCTTTCTTTCCGATCCGGAGGAGGGCTCTGTGTTGATAGCGGCGGCGATGCCCACAAGGCAGTCGATAAGCTCGTGCCGGACCTCGGGGCGGAGTAAGAGGAGCTTCTCTAAGACTATATACTCCCG
>JBGUWL010000296.1:0-8379 GCA_045221075.1 Acutalibacteraceae bacterium | reverse complement strand
ACTGTTTTCCGATTAAAAGCTGACACTTTTAATCGGAAAAGGCGCCGCCCGAGGCTGCGCCCATCTGTGCATACGCACAGATAACGTATCATGCAAACTCCGACGTACTGACGCGCTATCAAATGCAGACTATGTCTGCTTTTATTGGGAATTAAGTATCATCCGTCACTTCCGGGATCAGGCTCATCCGCAAGGTCAAAGTCGGGCACATAGCTTTCCTTTGCGGAGGAAAGCTCCTGGGCATAGCCATCCAGTCCGAGCTCCTCAAAGTGCGTAAGCACCTTGTCATATTCACGCCGGGTGATGCGCCGGTTTATCTCTTTATACTCTCCGGCCCTGCCAAGGGGCAGATACTGACCCATCAGGCTTACAAGTATGTCCCTGCCAAACTCCCGCTTGAGTATATCAAGCACTTCAATGGAATTTTTGGTATTGGCCGGCAGTATGAGATGGCGGACGATTGTCCCCCGCCTCATTATTCCATCGTCATCTATGCAGGGCGCGCCGGTCTGACGCACCATCTCCCTTATGGCTTCAAGAGCGGTTTCGGGATAGTCCGCGGCTCCGGAGTATTTTCTTGCGGCCTCGGTCCGGGCGTATTTGAAGTCCGGCAGATAAATGTCAACTATCCCTTCAAGCCGGCGCAGGGTACTGACCTTTTCGTATCCTCCGGTATTATAAACTATGGGTACGGAGGGACGGTACCGCTCAAACACCCGAATGATTGTCTCAATATACGGAGTGGGGCTGACAAGATTGATATTATGGACACCAGTCTGTTCCAGCTCTTTTATACGGTCGGCAAGTTCCTCCTCGATCATGAGTCTGCCCCGGCCCTCCCGGCTTATGACATGGTTCTGACAGAACACGCAGCCCAGCACACATCCGGAAAAAAATACCGTTCCCGAACCTTTTGTTCCGCTGATGCAGGGTTCCTCCCAGAAATGGGGAGCCACCCTCGCCACCCTCGGCAGCATTCCCATGCGGCAGTATCCCCTGCCGGAGGCTTCGTCTCTTTCGGCTTTGCAGTTCCGGGGACAGAGTGAACAAGTATATGGCTGCATTTTGTCATTCTCCTTCCGTGAGGTCACAGATAAATTCGGTGACGGTTATTTCTAATGGTTTTTTGATACCTATAGTTTTGCATGACTGATTATTGTGGTATAATCTTCTTAATATATTTGTGAAGAAAATATTATCAATTCTTCATTATTCACTGTTCATTATTCATCGAGCGAGCAAAGCGAGCGTTTCTCCCTCATCCGGCACTGCGTGCCACCTTCTCCCAGAGGGCGAAGGCTTTGGAAAGCTCATTTTCACTCTGTATTCTCAGGTTGACCGCATCGCTCGGAGAGAAAGCCGTTGTGAATTACTCCCCTACGATGGTGAGTCAATGTGAGTAACAATCTCCAGGATACAAATATTATTATTTTTTAAGTCTTCAGTCTTCAGTTTTCAGTTAGCGACCGCAGGGAGCGCTTCTCTCCTCAGTCAGCAAAAGCGCTGCACTTTCGTACAGCGCTTTTGCGTTTGAGACCGGTACGGCCGGTGTGACCGTTCAATCAGTTATTGTAATAGGCCTTGAGGTACATTTCCTTTATCTCAGACATAAGGGGATAACGGGGATTTGCTCCGGTACACTGGTCGTCAAAGGCGTTCTCCGTCATTTCGTCAAGGGAAGCAAGGAAGTCCTCTTCGCTGATTCCGTATTCCGCAATGCTCTTCTTGATGCCGCAGGCCTGTTTCAGCTCTTCGATCTTATTAATGAATATCTCGAAGGTCTCCTTGTCGTCCTTGCCCACAAAGCCGAGGAAGCGGGCGCACTCGCAGTATCTTTCCAGGGTATGGGGATAGGGATGCTGAGAGAAGGTGCCCATCTTTGCCGGTACGGGTTCGGCGTTGTAGCGCATAACGTAGGTTATGAGCAGAGCATTGGCAACACCGTGAGGAATGTGATGATATGCGCCCAGCTTGTGAGCCATGGAGTGGCAGACACCAAGGAAGGCGTTTGCAAAGGCCATGCCTGCAAGAGTGGAAGCGGTGGCCATTTTTTCTCTTGCAATGGGGTCGTTGGCTCCGTTTTCGTATGCGGAGGGCAGATAGTCGAATATGTTCCTCATGGCCTTGAGTGCAAGACCATCGGTATATTCGGTGGCCATAAGTGAAGCGTAGGCTTCAAGGGCGTGGGTCAGGGCGTCAATGCCGGATGCGCTGGTGAGTCCCTTGGGCTGGTTCATCATATTGTCAGCGTCAATGATCGCCATGTTGGGGAGCAGCTCGTAGTCCGCAAGAGGATACTTGATGTTTGTGGTCTCGTCCGTAATTACCGCAAAGGGAGTTACCTCCGAGCCTGTACCGGAGGATGTGGGTATTGCCACAAAATATGCCTTTTCGCCCATGGGCGGGAACTGGTAGATACGCTTGCGGATGTCCATAAAGCGCATTGCCATATCCATAAAGTCAACCTCGGGATGCTCGTAAAGCACCCACATGATCTTTCCTGCGTCCATTGCGGAACCGCCGCCAAGGGCGATTATCACGTCCGGCTCAAACAGAGCCATTGCCTTTGCTCCCTCCTTTGCGGACGAAAGGGTCGGGTCGGGCTGTACGTCATAGAAGCAGGTGTGCTGTATACCAAGCTCGTCAAGCTTTGTTTCGATGGGCTTTACATAGCCGTTCTTGTAAAGGAAGGAATCCGTTACGATAAAGGCCTTCTTTTTGTTCATGACCGTGCCAAGCTCGTCAAGAGCAAGAGGCATACAGCCCTTTTTGAAATAGACCTTCTGGGGTGTTCTGAACCAGAGCATATTCTCTCTCCTCTCTGCCACGTTCTTGATGTTGAGCAGGTGTTTTACGCCCACGTTTTCGGAAACGGAATTTCCGCCCCAGGAACCGCAGCCAAGGGTGAGGGATGGAGTGAGCCTGAAGTTATACAGGTCGCCGATTCCGCCGTGGGAAGAAGGCGTATTGATGAGTATGCGGCAAGTCTTCATGGCGTTGTAGTGCTTTTCGATCTTCTCGGTCTGGGAGGGATGTATGAACAGGGATGAGGTGTGTCCGTAGCCGCCGTCCGCAACAAGCTGCGCGGCCTTTTCAAGAGCCTCGTCAAAGGTCTCTGCCTTGTACATTGCAAGCACGGGTGAGAGCTTTTCGTGGGCGAATTCTTCGCTGATATCAACGGACTCCACCTCGCCGATGAGTACCTTTGTATTCTCGGGAACGGTCACGCCGGAAAGCTCGGCGATGCGGTGAGCCTTCTGACCTACTATCCTTGCATTGAGAGAGCCGTTGATGATGATGGTCTTTCTTACCTTGTCAAGCTCGTCGCCCTTGAGGAAGTAGCACCCCCTGTCGGCAAACTCCTGCTTTACTGCGTCATATATGTCTGCAAGAACGGTAACGCTCTGCTCGGAAGCGCAGATCATACCGTTGTCGAAGGTCTTTGAATGGATTATGGAATTGACGGCCACCTTTATATCGGCGGTGCTGTCGATAATAACGGGTGTGTTGCCGGCGCCCACGCCAAGGGCAGGCTTGCCGGATGAATAGGCCGCTCTTACCATTCCGGGACCGCCGGTTGCAAGGATGGTATCGGCGTTCCTCATAAGCTCGTTGGTAAGTTCAAGGGAGGGAATGTCTATCCAAGCGATGATGTCCTCCGGCGCGCCGGCCTTTACTGCGGCTTCAAGCACGATCCTTGCTGCGGCAATGGTGGAATTCTTGGCCCTCGGATGGGGGCTGATGATGATGCCGTTGCGGGTCTTGAGGCAGATAAGAGCCTTGAAGATCGCGGTAGAAGTGGGGTTGGTGGTGGGAATGACGGCGCCGATAACGCCGATGGGTTCAGCTATCCTGCGGATGCCGAAGGCGGGATCATAGTCGATCACGCCGCAGGTCTTTGTGCTGCGGTAGGTGTTATAGATATACTCCGATGCATAGTGGTTCTTGATTACCTTGTCTTCAACGACACCCATGCCGGTCTCTTCCACTGCCATTTTTGCCAGGGGTATCCTTGCCATATTGGCAGCAATTGCGGCAGCCTTGAAGATACTGTCCACCTGCTCCTGAGTATAGGCGGAAAACTTCTTCTGGGCTTCCCTGACCCTGGAAAGCATTGCGTTGAAGCTGTCAAGGTCTTTAACCAGGCCGACTTCAGGCATACCTGTGTCTTTTTCGTTCTTGCTCATAGTTTTCTCCTCCGTTTTATCAGATTCTGATATTGCTGTCTATAGGATGCCGGAGCATTGTGTTCCTCTGTTTTGGAACATACCTGTTCCGGCAAAAATTCTTCGTTCCGGTCTTTGTGACATAAGGAGCCTTCCGTCGCGCTGGCGGCCAGGCTCACCGGATATGACGAGCACCTGAATAATTATAGGACTTTGTTAAATGTTTGTCAATGTTTTTCGGGTACAAAAGTGAATCGAAATAAATATTCTGTATTTTGAATATATTATACCATAGGGATCCGAAAAAATCATCAATATCTATAATTCTTTTAGAATTTTTCAGAAGTCAGGGCGTCCACTGAAACCGGCCCTCAAAACAGATAACGTTACTTGCAGTTCGTTCCATTTTGCAGCCGGGCTATCAGTTCTTATTATAAATCCTATGGTTTTGAAAAGGTTGTTTCAAAAAGAACTGCCCCGAAAAATCAATTTCCCCGGATCATTCCTCCGATGTATTGCCGTTCCTTCTGACCTCAAGCATTTTGATTATGGTCTTGCGCTTTACGGTCTTGCCGTTTAAGAAAACATATTCCTCCGGGTCGCCCTTTGCAAGTGACTCCAGCTCCTCCGGAGTAATTTTTTCTTCCTTTTCCTTTTCTTCCTTGAGCCGCTCATATTTCTCCCTGTCTTTTGCATAGGGAGAGATTATGTGTTTTTCAACGGTCTGATATGAATTGAACACGATTATGTACATCAGCAGGGCGGGCAGCGTCAGCAGCGTCAGCACACCCAGAACGATAAGTATGGGGATGAGCTGATTTATCAGCGCCGCCACGGAATAAAGCAGAAAAGATACAAACAGCAGGGCAAACAAGGTCTTGAGGTGTCCGGCAAAGCCCTTTACCACCAGCAGCAGCGAGTTCTTTATTATATCCGCAAACCCGATCTCTACCGACACCGCCATCACTATCGCCGACAGCTCCATCAGTATAAACAGAAGGGATGTGAGGGAAATTATTATAAGGTACGCAAAGATCGGCCCGCTGCCACCGGTTTCACGGTTGAGCACCAGCATTATCATCATTCCGGAGGACAGCGCATAGAGCAGCATCGAATTTATCAGAAAAAACAGCCAGTTTGACTTTATTCCCCCAAAGAAATCCTTCACGGGGCTGAAGCTGCGGTTTGCGGCCAGCTTACGGCAGACGTTGGTAAGTCCCGCAAAGAACGGCGACATAAACGGTATCAGAAGCAGGGCTATGAACCAGTTGATCTGCCCCATGGTCACAGTCAGTACTGTCAGGATCGTTATGAATATCCCCAGGGGAACACAGAACATGAGGTTGGTGATCAGCAGTTTTCCGAAGTTCCCGAAATAGCTGGAGAAAAACGCTGACAGAGTGTACTTGCGTGTATTTTGTTCCGACATTTTGACACATCCTTGAATAATAACTATAACGCCTTACGGCGGATAAATATATATGTTAGTCAGACCTTTACAGATCATTCAGAAGCTGAACAGTCCGGAAAAGAAAAGAGAGAATATCATGTCTGCCGCTGCGGCACAGGCGCACAGGATCAGCATACGGATCATTGAACGCATATAGCCCGCGAGCCTTTGGGCAGGGTCCTCCCGCACAGGAGAAAACACGGAGCCCGCCGCCATGGACAGGGAATGTCTGAAGGAAAACAGCGCGGCCGCGGCGATCACTGCCGATGACAAAAAAGAACCGGGCAGTATCACAAGAAGGTGGTATCCCGCCCCCTTCATTCCGTATGTTCCGTAAAGAAAACCAATGGACAGACCGTAGCCGTATCCCTTGAAAAAGGGGACCATCACCGTCATCAGACTGCCCCACAAAGAAAGGCCCAGAAGAACAAGGATTATGAGGAAGATCATATTTGACGCAAAGGAGGACACAAAGGTCCACAGCGCTCCTTCCTTTGTCCTGAGGTCGAGGTTTGTGAGAAAAAGCAGGTCCAGCCGCTGCAGGACGGTCCTGTCGGCAGTGCGCTCGCTCAACGCCCCGCATACCATTCCGCCCAGCAGAATAAGGCAGAACATAAGGTACAGCAGGCCGTTTTTTCTCTTTACGGAAAGGGTCCCGATGCGGCATATCAGCGCCCTTGGCAGAATTTTGTGGTTCATTATCTTAACTCCCGTCGTATCTCACATTGTTTTGGTATTCCTCCCTGAGGAGGAGACCTCCGTAATGAGTATGATACGACGGGAAAGATTATTCTGTAAGAAACTCGTAAGAGCGTCAGTCCCCTTTTTGTCCTGCATAGTAGCTTTCGGCAAAGCGCACGCTGTCCATGGCGTCGGCGCCGTAAAAATCCGCTCCGATCATATCGGCGTATTCCTGGTTCAGGACTGCGCCGCCCACCATGGTAACTATGGAGGGATCGGTATCGTGGAGGAGCTTTATGGTGTCCGCCATTGCGGGAACCGTAGTGGTCATAAGGGCGCTCAGACCCACGAGGCGGCACTGATGTTCAAGGGCGCACTCCAGCACCCTTTCCGGCGGAACGTCACGTCCCAGGTCATATACGGTAAAGCCGTAGCTTTCCATCAGCACTTTTACAATGTTTTTGCCGATGTCGTGGATGTCGCCCTTTACTGTAGCAAGAACTATGGACTTGCCGCTGTCGGCGCTTTCGGTGCTGATATGCTTCTTGACTTCTTCAAAGGCCGCCGATGCAGCCTCCGCGCTCATGAGGAGCTGAGGCAGAAAGGCCTTTTTCTGTTCAAAGGCCGTGCCTATCTCATTCAGGGCGGGAATGATATGGTCATTGATGACCGTAAGGGGGTCGTTATCCTTAAGCAGTACCGCGGAATAGCTTACCGCAGCTTCCTTAAGACCCTTGACAATGGAATTGTGCAGGCTTCCCTGCTGAGCGGGGGCTGAGGAAGGAGCAGACTCCTGACGGGAAGACGCATAGTTTATGTAGTCAACGCAGCCTTTGTCAAGACAGTTCAGGGCGCGATATGTATAGTAGGTGTTCATCATGACCTCGGAGAAAGGGTTCATGATGGCGCAGTTAAGTCCGCTGCAAAGGGCGTTTGCGTAAAATGTCGCTGTGATAAGTTCCCTCTTGGGCAGACCGAAGGAGATATTCGATATGCCAAGGCTGGTCTTTACACCAAGCTGACGTATAAGACGGACAGCCTCAAGTGTTACGGAAGCGCTTTCGGGATTCGATGAGATAGTCAGCGCAAGGGGATCGACGATTATATCCTTCTTCTTTATTCCGTACTCCCCTGCCCTTTCGATTATACGCCGGGCAATATCCGCGCGCTCCGGAGCATTGTCCGGTATACCCTTTTCGTCTATGGTAAGGGCGATAAGTCCGCCGCCGTATTTCTGTACTATGGGCAGAACGGCGTCCATACTCTCCTTTGTGCCGTTTACGGAATTTACAAGGGGCTTGCCGTTGTACATTCTGAGTGCAGCTTCAAGTGTTCCGGGCTTTGTTGAGTCTATCTGCAGAGGGACATCCGACACCGCCTGCACCGCCGCAACACAGCGGGTCATCATTTCGGTCTCGTCTATCTCGGGCAGTCCTGTATTTACGTCAAGGATATGGGCTCCCGCCTCCGTCTGGCGAAGAGCCTCGTTAAGCACATAGTTCAGATCTCCGGAACGGAGAGCCTCTTTCAGCTTAGGCTTTCCGGTGGGATTTATGCGCTCGCCGATAAGTATGGGCTGGCGGTCTATCTCCACCGCATGGGTATATGAAGAAACAAGGGTTATGTCCTTCTCGGAAGGACAGCTATAAGGAAGTGTCGAGGTTTTTTGTATGGTTTTGCGGATGTAGTCCGGGGTCGTGCCGCAGCAGCCTCCGAGTATCGTGGCTCCCTCCTGGGCAAGCCGGAGCATCTGGTCCGAAAACTCCTCTTCATCCACATTAAAGACGGTCTTTCCGTCTCTCACCTCAGGCAGACCCGCATTGGGGTTGACGATTATAGGCAGGGATGAGTACTTTACAAACCGGGGGATTATTTCAAGCATCTTGTCCGGACCCAGGGAACAGTTCATTCCAAGAGCATCCACCCTGAGAGATTCCAGAAGGGCTATCATTGCGGCAGGGTCTGCGCCTGTCATCAGCTTTCCGGAAGCGTCATATACATTGGTGACAAATACGGGAAGGTCACTGTTTTCTTTTACCGCAAGCACGGCGGCCTTTGTCTCGTAGCTGTCGTTCATTGTCT
>JBGUWL010000295.1:0-18136 GCA_045221075.1 Acutalibacteraceae bacterium | reverse complement strand
ACTGTTTTCCGATTAAAAGCTGACACTTTTAATCGGAAAAGGCGCCGCCCGAGGCTGCGCCCATCTGTGCATACGCACAGATAACGTCTCATGCAAACTCCGACGCGCTGACGCGCTGTTAAAAGCAGACGGTGTCTGCTTTTAATGGGAGTTAAGTATAAACACAGGGGTGATGAAATTGTCGTCAAAGAACAGACAGAAAATTATCATCAGAACAAGCATAATAGGCATTGCCGCAAATGTCCTTCTGGCGGGCTTCAAGGCTGCCGTGGGTCTGCTTTCAAGCTCTATCGCAATAGTGCTTGACGCAGTAAACAACATGAGCGACGCACTGTCATCCATCATAACCGTTATCGGCGCAAAGCTGGCCGGAAAGCCCGCCGACAGAGATCATCCCCAGGGTCACGGCCGCTATGAATACATAAGCGCCGCAGTCATTGCAGCAATTATCCTCTATGCCGGTATCGCTGCCCTGGTGGAATCCATAAAGAGCATGATACATCCGGAGCTGCCGGAATACTCATATGTTACCTTCATCGTCGTGGGTGTGGCAGTCATAGTCAAGATAATCCTCGGACTGTATTTTCGACGTACCGGAAAGGGCTGTGATTCCGATGCCCTGGTAAACTCCGGAACGGATGCGCTGCAGGACGCGGTCATTTCCTTTTCCACCCTTGTGGCGGCAAGCGTATATCTGATCTGGGGAGTGAGCCTTGAAGCCTATCTTGGTGCGATCATTTCCGGATTCATCATCAAGGCCGGTGTCGAGATGATCCGTGACACCGTGAGCAAGCTGCTGGGAGAAAGAGCCGGAAAAGAGCTTTCGGATGCCGTAAAGCAGACCATCTGCGAGACGGAGGGCGTTTACGGCGCCTTTGACCTTGTAATGAACAGCTACGGTCCCGGCAGGTGGCTTGCTTCGGTGCATATCTCCGTGCCGGATACCTGGACGGCGGATAAGATCGACACCGTAAGCCGTGATATCGCCGAGCGTGTTGCCCAGAAAAACAGCGTCTTTCTTACCGCCATCGGTATCTACTCCCATAACACCGGCGACGACGAGGTCATTGCGATACGCTCAAAGGTGACCGAGCTTGTTACGGGCTTTGAGTATATCCTGCAGATGCACGGATTTTTCTGCGACCAGGAAAAAAAGCAGATACGGTTTGACGTGGTGATAGACTTTGCGGCGCCGGAGCCGGAAAAGCTGATCGAAGAGATCAGAACAGCCGTCGGAGAGCTTTGTCCCGGGTATGATATAATGATACAGCCGGATTCCGACTTTACCGATGTATAAGTCCGCAGTCTGAGGGACTTAAAAAATCGGTATTGACAACGGGACAGGATGGGTTTATAATAAAAGCCATCAAAACCTACTAAATAGATATGTAATATTCGGAGGTAAGGAAAATGGAAAGAAAAAGAAGCAGAGAAAACCTTAAGCACCTTGTAATGGCGGCGCTTTTCAGCGCAATGGTGTATGTGATGACCGCCCTTGTAAGGATACCCACCAGTCAGGGCTATATCCACATCGGTGACGCAGTGATATATCTTGCGGCGTCGCTGCTGCCCATGCCCTATGCAATAATGACCGGAGCCGTGGGCGCCGGACTTGCGGACTATCTGTCGGGATTTCCTATGTGGGTAGTTCCCACCATGATAATAAAGGCGCTCACCGCCGCATTGTTCACCTCGTTAAAGCCCCGCATTGTCAACAAGCATAATATGATCGCCCTTGTACCTGCGGCGGTATTGTGCGTAGGCGGATATTATCTTGCCGCCGTCCTGCTTTACGGTGACTGGGGAGCCGCTCTTGTGGACATACCCACAAACCTTATACAGTCTGCTGCCAGCGCGGCCCTATACATATTTGTAGCGTTTTCCCTTGACAAAACTCCCCTTCGCAAAGAACGGTGAACCGACCGTCAGACAAAGGCAGAAAGACTATGATATATACGCATGACCCGTTAGCCGCGGCATGATCGGTGTTCTGCCGCCTGAGCAGAAAAAGAGGATGTGTAATAATGAAGATATCTACCAAGGGGCGCTATGCCCTCAGAATGATGCTGGACCTTGCAATGCACAGCGACGAGGGATATATCGC
Organism: Acutalibacteraceae bacterium; assembly: GCA_045221075.1. Taxonomy (GTDB): domain Bacteria; phylum Bacillota; class Clostridia; order Oscillospirales; family Acutalibacteraceae; genus UBA1213. The sequence continues at coordinate 16,032 of JBGUWL010000295.1, read as the reverse complement.
CCTCAAGGACATCGCCCAGCGGCAGGGCATATCAAAAAAATATCTGGAGCAGATAATCCCGCTTCTGAGCCGTTCGGAGCTGCTGAGAGCGAACCGGGGCTATCAGGGGGGCTATATGCTGGCAAAGCCCGCTTCACAGTGTACCGTTGCCGAGATATTTGTCCTCACCGAGGGCAGTCTTGCGCCCGTTGCCTGTCTTGATACACAGACAAATACCTGTCCCCGCGCGGCGGAGTGCATTACCCTGCCCATGTGGAAGGGTCTTGCGGACGTGATATATAACTATCTCAGCGGTGTGACGCTGCAGGATATGATAGAGAGCTTCAACGCCCGCATCAGTGACGATTACTGTATCTGAGGGGGAAGAAACGTGAAAAGGATAGTATGCTTCGGCGATTCCAACACCTACGGCTATGTTCCCGGGGTGGGAGGACGCTTTGACAGCGATACCCGCTGGACGGGCGTTTTTTCAAAGCTTGTCGCACCTCTGGGCTACAGCGTTTCGGAAGAGGGGGTCAACGGCAGGACGACTGTTTTTGACGATGACGTCTCACCTGACCGCAACGGCAGCAAGGAGCTGGGCGGGGTGCTGCGCCGGAACGACCCCATTGATTCCGCCGTGGTGATGCTGGGTACAAACGACTGCAAGATAAAATTCGGCGCCGATGCTGACGCGGTGACCGACGGACTTGATGTGATAATATCAATGATACAGCTCTTTGACCCCAATATTCACATACTCATCGTGTCCCCTGCAGAGGTGATCGAGGAGGTCACCCGGGGCTGCTACGCCCACAACTTCGATATGAACAGCGTAAGGGCCTCACGTCTGCTCAAGGACAAATACAAAGAGCTTGCCCGGAGGCGGGGCTGCGGATTTCTTTGCGCCGCAGACTATATAAAGGCCGACCCGGCGGACGGGATACATCTTTCCGCAGAGTCCCACAAAATTCTTGCCGGACGTATTGCGGAGTACTTCAGGTCAGTGCCTGAGGGCAAAAACGGCGAAAAAACAGGCTTCTGATTGATAAAAAGCCGTATTTTCTTTATGTAAGACCTTGCAAAACAGGAAAAAGTGTGCTACTATATGTTTTAGTAAGAATATGTAATTGACAAAAGAGTGGGGCGACCCGCTCTTTTATCGTTAAGTAGACACTTTGATTTCCGTCGGCGTACCCGCTGCGGAAGGAAAGAGTGGAAACATTGAAGGCAGATATGTCCGGAACGGTCGGGTGACCGGCGGCTTCCCCGGTCTGTCTCAGATGAGAGGTATTTATGGCAGAAAAGAAAAACAGAAAAACCAACACCGTCGAGGCTGTAACGGAGCTTGTAAAGCCCATCGTTGAGCAGCTCGGACTGACCCTGTGGGATGTGCGCTTCCTCAAGGAGGGCGCCACATGGTACCTCAGGATCTTTATTGACAGGGACAGCGGCGTTACCATAGAGGACTGCGAAAACGTCACCCATGCCGTTGACAAGCCCCTGGATGACCTGGACCCCATCGAACAGAACTACATTCTTGAGGTGTCGTCGCCGGGTATCGAAAGGGAGCTTCTGCGTCCGGAGCATTTTGATGCATTTCTCGGCGCCGGCGTGATGATACGCCTTATCCGTCCGGACGACAAGGGAGAGCGGGACTTCAAGGGAACGCTCACCGCCCACGACAAGGATACCGTTACCGTCATGACAGACGGCACCGAAAGGGTCATAAACAAAAAAGATACGGTATATATTAAACTGGACGATTTTGAACTGTAATGTGCGCAGGCACAAGGCTGGATCTCGGTATGCTCCGTTTTTGCGGACTGCCGTTCAACAAATGGAAAAGCCGGAGCGACTCACGGCCTGAGCCGGAGGGTACTCGCTTTTCCGAACAATATACGGAGGGTCGATGATGGCAAAGAATAAAGGAGAAAAAAAGCAGCAGGACAACAGAAACACCGAACTGTATGAGGCTCTTGCACTGATGGAAAAGGAAAGAGGCATACCGGTGGACTTTATGATAGGCCAGATACAGAAGGCTATCATAACCGCCTGCAAGAACACATACGGCGGCAATGAAGATGTCCTTATCAAAATGGAGCCGGATACGGGAATTTTTGAGGTATATCTCAACAAGACTGCGGTAGAAGAGGTGTTTGACCCCAACAGGGAGATCTCTATGGAGGATGCAAGAAAGATATCCCCCGCCGCTCTGCCCGAGGACAAGATCGGCATACGCCTTGATCCCAAGGACTTCGGACGCATTGCCGTACAGACGGCGCGGAACATAATCCGTCAGGGCATCCGTGACGGCGAAAAGGGTCAGGCGCTTGCCGAATATCAGAGCAAGCTGAAGGAGATCGTTACCGCCACCATCGAACAGATAGATCCCAAGACCGGAAACGCTACCCTGAGGCTGGGCAAGTCCATCGCCATACTGCCCAAGAACGAGCAGATCAACGGCGAGGTGCTTACCGAGGGCTCACAGATAAAGGTCTATATAGTTGACATAAAAATGGGAGGAAAGGAGCCCCGGGCGATCATTTCACGCACCCATCCCGACCTTGTAAAGAGACTGTTCGAGTCTGAGGTGCCGGAGATATTTGACGGCACCGTCGAGATAAAGTCCATCTCCCGTGAGGCGGGTTCCAGAACAAAGATCGCGGTATACAGCCGTGACGAGAACGTAGACGCCGTGGGAGCCTGCATCGGCCCCAGGGGTCAGCGTGTGGGAACCATCGTTGACGTGCTTGGCGGCGAAAAGATAGATATTGTGGAATACAGCGAAGATCCCGTCAAGTTCATCTCTGCGGCGCTTTCACCTGCCGAGGTGCTCAAGGTGGATATTGACCCCTCAGCGGAGAGAGTCTGCAAGGCTACCGTGCCTGACGGACAGCTTTCACTGGCCATCGGCAACAAGGGACAGAACGTCCGCCTTGCCGCAAAGCTGACGGGCTGGAAGATAGACATCCGTCCCGAAAGCGGATTCTTTGGTGAGGATGAAGACGACGAGCCTGCTTCCGCAGCCGTTGAAGCTGCTGATGAAGCCGCTGATGAGATCACAGAGGCTGCCGGAGAAATTGCAGAGGATGCCGCGGATGAGATTCCGGAGACTGCCGGAGATGCCGCGGAGGATGCAGCCGTGACTGACGGAGAGAACGACGAGACCCCTGCGGAGAATGACGAAGAAGAGGACGTTCCCGCAGACGATGATACAGAAGACAGCGCCGATGAATGACAGGCTTCCGGTATGAAACGCCATTGAAGCCGAAGCTTCGGGGCGTGATACCGGAACAGTCAGGAGGACGGTATGAAGCAGAAGAAGATACCAATGAGAAAATGCACGGGCTGCGGAGAGATGAAAGAAAAAAAGCAGCTTGTAAGAGTGGTAAAGGCGCCGGATGAAAAGGACGAAAACGGCGAGGTGCTCAGATCAGGAGAGATCAGCGTTGACCTGACAGGCAAAAAGCCCGGCAGGGGAGCATATGTGTGCCGTGATGCGCTTTGCCTCAGAGCGGCAAGAAAGGCCAGAAGATTTGAGAAGGCCTTTAGCTGCCGCATACCCGATGATGTATATGAACGTCTGGAACAGGAACTGACACAGGCATGACTAACGGAGGAATGACGGAATGAACAAGAAGCTGTTGTCACTGCTTGGCATGGCAAGAAGGGCAGGCCGGCTGTCTATGGGATTTGACGCTGCGTCGGATTCCATGAAAAAAGGACAGTCAAAGCTGCTTGTGCTTGCGGGGGATATATCCCAACGGACAAAAAACTCCATTATCGCCGCCGCCCGGCAGACCGGAACGCCGGCTGCATTTACGGGCTGTACGATGGATGAGATAGGCAGTGCCCTTGGCAAGGGGCAGACAGGTATTGTTTCAATAAACGACAGCGGCTTTGCAGCTTCCGTCAAAGCCCTTTGTGATGAGAACAGTCAGGAGGAATGTATATGATAAAGTATAAACTGAGTGAGGTCGCCAAGGACCTTAACGTTACCAACAAGGATGTTTCAGAGGTGCTTAAAAACCACTTGAATGTGGCAAAAAAGCCCGCTGCCAATCTGACGGAGGAGGAGCTGAACATTGTCTTTGAGCATTATACTCAGGCAAACAGCGTGAGCAGCTTTGATGACTATTTTGCTTCCGTTCGTGAAACACCCGCCGAAGAAGCGCCCGCTCCTGAGGAAAAGACTCAGACTGCGGCTCCCGAAAAGAAGGAAAAGCCCCAGAAGCCCGATGCCCCGAAGCAGCAGACCGAAAAGCGCGCCGATGCTCCCCGTCAGGGAAAGGCTGCCGATGCCGACCGCAGACAGCAGAAGGACAAGCGCGCCGGCGCTCAGCCCCAGAAGGGCGACCGCAGATCCCAGCAGCCCCAGCAGAGCGCTCAGGGGGGTCAGAACGCTCAGACAGGCGCACAGGGAAGCGCACAGGACGGTTCCTTCGGCAGCAGGAGCCGTGTTATCAATACACGTTCCTCTAATGTTGACATTGAACGCTACAACGAAAAGTACGACCGCCTTGCCAGCGAAAAGATGCACAATGTCAACACTGTATCCAAACAGAAAATAACACAGCGCTCCCAGCAGAAGGGCAAGCCCCGCAATTCCCGCAAGGAGACCGAGCAGGAAAGGATGCGCCGTATCGAAAAGGAAAGAAAGACCAAGCCCATCACTGTACAGATCCCCGACGAGATCACCGTAGGCGAGCTTGCTCTCCGCCTTAAGGCAAGAGCCGCCGAGGTCATCACAAAGCTGATGGGATTCGGCGTAATGGCAAGCGTAAGCAACGTCATTGACTTTGACACCGCTTCCCTTGTTGCAATGGAATTCCACGCAAAGGTGGAAAAGGAAACAGTCGAGACCATCGAGGAGCGTATCATCGACGACAGTGATGACGCCGATGAGAAGCTGGTCTCAAGAGCGCCTGTAGTAGTTGTAATGGGTCACGTTGACCACGGCAAGACCTCGCTGCTTGACTGCATACGCCATGCCCATGTTACCGCTACAGAGGCCGGCGGCATTACACAGCACATCGGCGCTTATCGTGTTGAAATAGACGGCAGAGAGATCACCTTCCTTGACACCCCCGGACACGAGGCGTTTACCACCATGAGAGCAAGGGGCGCTCAGGTAACCGATATTGCCATCCTTGTTGTTGCCGCGGACGACGGCATCATGCCCCAGACCATCGAGGCCATCAACCATGCAAAGGCCGCCGGAGTGTCCATCATCGTTGCCGTAAACAAGATCGACAAGCCCGGCGCAAACGTAGAACAGGTAAAGCAGCAGCTTACCGAATATGAAATAGTTCCCGAGGAATGGGGCGGTGACACACCGGTCATTCCCGTGTCGGCACATACAAAAGAGGGTATTGACGACCTTCTTGAAATGGTGCTTCTGGTTGCCGATATGAAGGAGCTCAAGGCCAATCCTGACCGTGCCGCAAAGGGTACAGTCATTGAGGCAAGGCTTGACAAGGGCAGAGGCCCTATCGCTACCATGCTTGTGCAGAACGGTACCCTCAATGTGGGCGACATTATCGTTGCCGGAACCACCGTGGGACGTGTCCGCGCAATGATGAACGACAAGGGTCAGCGTGTAAAGACCGCAGGTCCCTCCGTGCCTGTTGAGATCACCGGTCTGGACGATGTTCCTACCGGCGGTGACGTATTCAACGCTGTTTCGGACGAGCGTCTTGCCCGTGAGCTTGTTGAACAGCGCAAGACCGCTCAGAAGGAGGAACGCTTCAACAGCCGCACCAAGGTCACCCTTGATAATCTGTTTGATCAGATGCGTCTGGACGACATGAAGGAGCTCAAGATCATCGTAAAGGCTGACGTTCAGGGCTCCGTTGAGGCCGTGCGCCAGTCCCTTGAAAAGCTCACTAACGAAGAGATCAGGGTCAATGTCATCCACAGCGGCGTAGGCGCCATCAGAGAGAGCGACGTTATGCTCGCCTCCGCATCCAACGCCATCATCGTCGGCTTCAATGTCCGTCCCGATCCCGTTGCGGAAGAGAACGCAAAGCGTGACGGCGTTGACATGAGACTTTACCGCATCATCTATGACTGCATCGAAGAGATCGAGGCCGCCATGAAGGGTATGCTGGCTCCCAAGTACAGAGAAGTCCAGCTGGGCAAGGTGGAAGTCCGCCAGACCTACAAGATCACCAACGTGGGACTTGTATCGGGCTCCTACGTCCTCAGCGGCAAGGTGCTCAGAGGCGCCCAGACCCGTGTTGTCCGTGACGGCATCGTAATTGCCGACGACACCATCGCATCCCTCCAGAGATTCAAGGATTCCGTTAAGGAGGTTGCCGCAGGCTTTGAATGCGGTATCACCCTTGATCGTTTCAGCGACATCAAAGAGGGCGACATCTTTGAGATCTATCAGATAGAGGAGATCAAATAAGTTCTTTGCAAGGATAATAACGGCGTTCCGTTTTTGGGACGCCGTTTTTTGCGCCTGCCTTTAAAGAAAAAATCAAAAAAACACTTGCATTTTTAATTGAAGTGTGGTATAGTATTCAAGTACTCTGATAAGGGTGATATGCGCCGGTAGCTCAGCCGGATAGAGTGACTGGCTACGAACCAGTAGGTCGGGGGTTCGAGTCCCTCCCGGCGCGCTGAAAGGATCCGAATTTCGTGTGGAATTCGGGTCTTTTTGTTTTTGATGGGCTTTTGTATCTATACGCGCCGGTGCGGGATAGAGAGGTCGGGTGCGCTCATACCCCAAGGGCTCTTCCTGTGGGGCGCGTACTCCGGATTTGCTGTGATATATCTGGGTCGTACCATCGGAAGAATCGAAAATATGTGCAGAGGAGGAAACATGATGAAAGAACTGTTTGCCATAGACCTTAAGGATTACGAAGAAAACGGCAATGTCTACAGGCGGCCCTCCGCAAGAGGCATCATTATAGAAGACGGAAGGATCGCTCTTGTGTACAGCAATACCGGGAAATACTATAAATTTCCCGGGGGCGGCATAAACGAAAACGAAGATATGAGAGCGGCTCTTGTCAGAGAGGTAAGGGAAGAGGTCGGACTGACAGTGATCCCTGAAAGTATCAGGGAATTCGGAAGTGTAATGCGCCGCCAGAAAAGCAATTATATGCCCGATACCATATTTGAACAGGAGAATTTCTATTTCTTCTGTCAGACTGAGAACCGTGTGCTTGAACAGAAACTGGATGACTATGAAAAAGAGTTGGAGTTTTCGCTGAGATATGCGGATATAGACGAAGCGATAAAGGTCAATCGTGACTATCATAGCGAGGATCTTTTCGACGAGATCATGATAAAACGGGAAATGAGAGTCCTGCAGCTTGTGAAGGAGTATATGCTGAATAACGAAATATAACAAACATTGATGTCCCCCTCATTGAAATGCGGATAGTATTGTGTTTCCGGCTCCCGCAGCCTTCCGGAGGGGAACTGTGAATTTTTCGTAAAAGAATAAAAAACTGTTGTGTTTTGGGTACGGGGTGTTATATAATCAGGATAACAGGAAAGTTCAGAATATAGGAGAGTGAAACGAATGAAGAAAAGAACAGCCTTATTGATAGCTGCTCTGATCGCAATGTCGGGTCTTGCGGGATGTACCCGGAATGCGGGAGATAACAGCAGTACATCAGGAGATTCTCAGATCGCCGTAAGCGCTGACGGTTCTCAGAGCGGCGAAGTCACTGAGACCGCATCCTCGGATACAGAGACCACTCAGACCGAAAGCTCCGGCGAGATTTCCGGCGAAGCTTCGGACACCGCTTCCGGATTGGGATCGGCAGTTACCTCAAAGACTGCGTCCGACGGTGCATCGTCAAAGGCTCCGGACGGTTCCTCTGCGGATACCTCAAAGAACAGCGGTACGGACAGCTCAAAGACCGAACAGAAGACCTCACAGTCCCAGACTTCATCTGGAGCTTCGGGGCAGAATTCACAGTCTTCTCAGAGCACACAGACTTCAAAGCCCTCCCAGACATCGCAGCCTTCCCAGACGTCACAGACTTCCCAGACCACAAAGCCCTCCCAGACATCTCAAACCTCACAGACGTCAAAACCGTCACAGACTTCACAAGCTTCCCAGACTTCAAAGCCTTCCCAGACCTCAAAGCCCTCTCAGAACTCACAACCTTCCCAGACGTCAAAGCCTTCGCAGGAGTCTCAGACCTCGCAGCAGGAAACAAGCAGTCCTTCACAGACAAGTCAGGGACCGGATATAGGCGGAATGGCGCTTTACAACGAGCTGTTCAGACTTGAAAACAAGGTCAGCATCAATATATCCATGAGCAAGTCCGAAATGGACAAGCTGCAGAATGACTATATGACCTACACCGCAAGGGACGGCAATAAAAAGTCCGAGATATACCGTATGGCGACCATTACCTTTAACGTGGGAAATGACAGCTACACTCTTGATGAGGTGGGTATCAGACTCAAGGGCAATCAGTCCCTTGAACCACTTTATGACTACGACGGCACTCCGAATATCTGCAGCTTCAAGCTCAGCTTTGACGAGACCTTTGATGACAAGGACGAGTACGGCTCATCTGCAAAGAAATGGACGGACAAGACCGCCCGGGACGAAAGAAAAAAGCGCAAATTTGCGACCCTGAACGAGCTTGACATAAAGTGGAACATCTGCTACGACAACACAAACATCAGAGAGATATATGCCACAAAGCTGTTTGAATCCGCAAATGTTCTTGTTCAGAAGATAGGTCTGTCACAGCTTACCCTCAACGGCAACAACTACGGACTTGTAAAGATATATGAGCCCATAGACAAGACCTTCCTTGAAAAGAGACTGCCCCAGTCTGCCATCGGCGGCGACCTTTATAAATGTATGTGGTCCGAGTGCAACAACAGCGGCTCCCGTACAGGCAGATGGAGAGGCGCTACATATCAGACCGACAACTGCTACGGCGTACAGGATAACAGCAAGGGAATAAAATTCAACTTCAACCTCAAGACCAACAAGAAGACCTCAAAGCACACGGCGCTCAAGAACTTCCTTAGTGTCGTAAACAAGTCCAATCTCACCAAGGCTGAGCTGGAGAGTGTGCTGGACGTTGACTATTATGCGGCGTTCATGGCGGCCTCCTATTTTGCCGGCGACCCCGACGATATCCGCAACAACTTCAACAACCACTATCTCTACTTCCGCAAGGACAACGGCAAGGCGATATTCATAGTGTATGACAATGACCGCACCCTTGGCATAACTTACGGACTCAACAAAAACTGTGCCGCACGCAATCCCTATTCCAATTCTGCGGCCACAGGCGGAGACCAGAAGAACCCCCTTATCAAAAAGACTATATGCCATGATGCGCTGTCCGGACTTACCTATATTCGTGACAAGTATGCTGCTCAGCTCAAAAAGCTGGCATCCACCGAAATGCTGACCAGCGATGCGGATTTCAACAGGATGTACAACACAGCAAAGTCGAATTATGAGAGCATCATAACTCCCTACACACGCTTTGCGAACCAGGACGAGACATTCAGATTCAGTCTTGACGGAAACAAAAACGGCGGCGACAGAGCGAATATGTCATTTGAGCAGTTCCGCTCACAGATAATGGAGACCTATAAAAATTCAAAGCCCTGATCGGGATTCTGATACCCTGAAACCGGAGCCGGAGGATGACTCTTATTGAATGAGCTGTCCTCCGGCTTTTAAAGTCAGAGGGTATATGTATCGACTTTGCAAGCGTTCGCTTTGTCCGAAATTGAAATTATGCGTTCCGTTCGGGTAACGGCATAATGACACCGTGTATATCCTGTGATACCCACAGGAAACCCAAAAGGAGAGATAATTATGTGTTTACTGGATCATGCTTTTCGTTCCGGTCCTCAAGGTACAGATACGGTTGGTGCTGACTTTTTTGCATTTGTGATAAAGGGGTATTGATTTCCGCACAGTTGTGTGGTAAAATAAACCTATGGATAGCGGTGCTGAATGCTCCGATACACGGAGGCTTAGCTCAGCTGGTTAGAGCGCTTGCCTCACATGCAAGAGGTCACCGGTTCAAGTCCGTTAGTCTCCACCAGGGCGTGACCGCACGGGACGATTCGTGTAGTCGCTCCCTGCGGTCGCTGCTTTTTTCGGGAGTTCCAGTCCGGCGCCGCACTCCGGGTGTTATCGTTTTTTACATAAAAGGCGCTTTTGTCTGCCGGCAAGAGCGCTTTTTATACAGGATTTTTTTCGGGGCGGGAGAGATGGACTGTGGGAGTGAAATTCGTTTTCAGAACACATAATATTTTGTATCGGATTTTTCCGCTGTATTCCGTCAGAGAGTGCGCGACTTATTAATAACCAATAAACGCAAATAAATGAGCTTTGACGCTCGGAATGTATAAGCTCATTCAATTACCGTACAGTCCCGGGCTATGTTCCCGGAAAAAATAAATGAAACGGAGGAATTATAATGAAGAAGATGCTCAGAAAACTGACAGGCGGCATACTCGCTGCGATCATGGCGGTTTCTGTTTCGGCGGTTGCTTTGCCTCAGTATAATTCGGAGGCTGCAGCGTCATCGGCCGTAACGCAGACAGTGGTCACCGGCGTTGCCCTTGACAAAACAGCAATGTCGCTGGGAAGGGGCGAAAGCTACCGGATCAATGTCACTGACGGCGGCGGAAGAAAGGTCACCTGGTCAAGCTCTGATAACAGCATAGCGACTGTGAACGGAGGTCTGGTCACCGGAAAGAAAAACGGAAAGGTGACCATTACCGCAAGGGTTTCCGGCAGAGGTACGGCAAAGTGTACCGTTACCGTCAAAAACCCGCCGTCAAAGGTGACTCTGACAAAGGGCGTTCTTACCCTGGGTGTGGGTGAAAGCTTTACCGTGGGTTCGGGAGTCAACGACGGCGCAGCTTCGGCAAACCGTACCTACCGTTCCAGCAACAGCAGCATTATTAAAATGAATACCACAAAATGGACCGGCAAATTCACCGCCGTAAAGACCGGAGTTGCCTATGTGACTGTACGCACTTATAACGGCAAGGAAAGCACCTGCAAGGTCACGGTAAAGGCCGCTCCCTCAAAGGTCAGCCTCAACAGAGGCCTTATGGAGCTTGCTGTGGGACAGAGCGGGACCCTTAGCGCAATAATACCCTCAGATGCAGGCTGTGCGTCACGAACCTTCCGTTCCAGCAACAGCAGCGTTGTAAAGATGACAAAGACCAACTGGACTGGCAGCTTTAAGGCTGTGAAGCCCGGAACGGCGTATGTGACGGTACGGACCTATAACGGTAAGGAAGCAAGCTGCAAGATCGTTGTGTCCAATAAAAAGGTGTATAACGCATACAAGACCAAGGTCAACGAGCTGGTAAAGAAATACGGCAAGCCCATGATAGGCGATGGTTTATATGTAGGTGTGGCCGTTGTAAGACTTATCGACTTTGACAACGACGGCATAGAAGAGCTTCTTTGCGCCTACTCCGAAGGCAGTGAATTTGCAAATAAGCAGGAAATATTCGGCTATAAGGACGGCAAGGCGGTCTCGCTCTACAAAGGTGATGTCAACAGAATGTCACAGGCCCCGGTCTTCCATCTCAAGCTGATAAAGAAGAATAATTGTTATTATCTGCTGTCGGATGCCGTGTTCAAAATGATGGATGACGACTGGACATGGATAGGCGTAAAGAATAACAAATCATATCTTGCAAGCTCTTACAAGTCCTTCGGGGATACGGGGACTGAGACAATTATCAACACGAATGTGGTTTCGGGCAAAAATATGCTCGCCGAGACCGTTTCGGTAATGAAAAAGCTGGGCTGCTCCACCGGCGGAATAATAACTGAAAGTGAGTACGAAAGACAGACAGGTATTTACGAAAGGTATATAAAATCCGAAGATTGGAGAAAGGTCGATCTTCCTAAAGATAGAGATTTTAGATCTTCCCGTTCCGGAAACGCGATAGAAAGACTGTATTATGATTTTGACGGGGACGGTACCCTTGAGATGTGGCTTTATACTTATGTATCTCCTATAGAGTTTCGGCCAGATACCCTGTCACTAATTTGTACACTGAAAAACAATTCGGTAAATGTTTTGGCTACAGTTGAAGAATGCCCTGGCACAATTGGAGGAGGCGCCTTTACTCTGGCTTATTCCAGTAAAAACAAAAAACTCTATATAGGCTGTAATTCTCACTCGGGCGGATTTGGAGGATCATACAGCGCAGTCACGGGATATGTTTTATCCGGCTCTAAGCTGAAAGAAGAAGTATCATATAGCGGATTAACATATTATAGAGGGAATGAATCATCTTCATATAAAATTAACGGACGAGAGGTTTCGTTGAGCGAATATAAATCATATAGTGGTGATTATTCATTCGTATGGTTCAATAACGCCGGTAGGCTGCTTTTTGGTACGAATCCGGGGGATGATATTGCGAAGAAGATGGCGCAATTGAAAAAAGTATATGGAAACCGTTGAAAATACTGCGTTGACAACAGGATGATCTGACAACTGAATAACAATAAAGTGCAGTCCGGAAGAGAAAAAGCCTTCCGGACTGCACTTTTGCTTTGAAAAGAGAGATGTTTTTTGTTTGCGGAGATCATAACAGTTCAAAAAGAAGTGTTGTGTCAGCCGTTTGCGGAATCTGATCTGACTTTATCGTTCAACGCCTGAATTCTTTTCTTCATTGCAAAGTACTGAGTGAACCAAATGAAGAAATAAATAAAGAAGAAGATGGCAATATAGCCCGCTATTCCCCAAAAGCTATGGGGCATCCAATACATACCATAAGCGATCGGTAATGAGGATACAGATATGACAAGGCAGTGCAGAACAGTCTGCTTCAAAAGGCTCCAATTATCTGTTTCCCAGATGGCCGATGCTCCGCCGAATATGGCTCCGTATATCAAAGAACATACCGTCTGAATGACTACGGCGTTCAGTTCGCTGCCGCAAAGTGATTCAAGCTGCGGTACAACAGGATAATACTCTCCCTGATTAATGATTATCGAAATAATAAGTGTGATAATGAAACTGATGCTTAAGCCGATAGGAGCTCCCATCAGGCTGCGAAGAATAACTTTCTTTTTCATAATATTACCTCCTATACACCTAAAACCTGTTTGATTTTTGACACATATCGCCTTGAAACATATGTGGTTGTATTGTCTGACAGCGTAACACAAATCGTACCTGACAAGCTCAGATCGAAGTTCCTGACCTTTTTCAGATTAATGATCTCAGAGTTGGAGATGCGCACAAAGCTGTGTTTGCTCAGCTGTTCCTCAAGCTCGTATAATCTTTGTCTGAGGATGTATTCTTTGCTGCTTGCCATGGCTAAGGTCTTTCCCCTTGCTGCATAAATACGGATAATGTCGTTGGGCGATAGGATTTCCGCCAGATCGTTATGAAAGCCTGTGATCACCCCGGGAGTTTTTGATGAAAGCGTATTGAGAAGGTTGTTGACTTCATCAGTAACCCTGTCTGTCAGAATGATCACTCTCGGCTCAGTACAGCGGTCGTCGATTTTGATTTCGATCTGCATCATGTTTACCTCCTTTGCTGACAACAGTATACCACCTGCAGAAAATCAAATCCACTGTTTTTCGATAGGTGGTCGCTTTTTAAAGATAAGTGGTTATTACCCCCCCTGAGGCGGAATATGGAAGTGGTGGTAAAAGTTGTTAAATTTATGACAAATTTCAAGAGAATTGCATAAAATTCTTGACAAAATACTGAGACTTAGTATAAAATATATGATAGGTGAAAAGCTGTATTTTGACTTTTTGCCCAAAGTGGTTTATACCTTGTTTCTTGTTTCATCTCAATGCTGCTGTTGAGATTTATCATAGTTATTTTTGTGTTCTGTTAACAGGGAACGCAATGCCCTCCGCCCTGGATCGGCGTCCTGTCCGATACGGCAAAGTGCCGGTCGCCGCCGCTGATCTGACAACTCCGGGCGTGTGGGGTGCGCTGCCCTGTGTTATGCAAGTCTGCGTCGGGAATACCGCTTTTGCCTGAGCTGTCGGGCGGAAAAGCGGGGGTTTCCGGTGTTTCCGGTATATCGGCCGCAATGGGTGTGGCTGTCGGTTTTGCTTTGTCCGACGGCGTTTGTCGGGTAATTTGATAATTTCAGAACTATAAGCCCTTCCGGCGGTGCAGTGCCGGAAAACAGGATCAACTGTAAAACAGAAAAATAATAGGATAAAATCTCCGGCGCCTTGAGATGATTGATAGTATTTTTGGTATATCAACAAATAATCAAATCAGGAGGTGTCAGACGATCATGGAACCGATCATAGCCATCATACTTATCATAGGCGTTGCCATAGTGGTAGGTATTGGCGCTTTCTTTGCCGGCATTCAGTACAGAAAAAAGGTGGGCGAAACAAAAATAGGCTCCGCCGAAGAAGAGGCAAAGCGAATTGTTGAAGAGGCTCAGCGTGAGGCAGAGGCAACCAAAAAGGAAGCCGTAATTGCCGGTAAGGATGAAGCTCACAAGCTCCGCTCGGACGCGGAACATGAAATTGCGGAGCGCCGCAAGGACATTCAGCGTCAGGAAAGAAGGATCCAGCAAAAGGAAGAATCCGTCGAGAAAAAACTTGAAAACCTTGAAAAAAAGGAAGAGACCGTAAACCAGAAGATCAAATCTGCCGAGCAGCGCCTTGAAGAGGCCGAAAAACTAAAGCAGAGCCAGTTTGATATGCTTGAGAAGATCTCGGGCTTTACTCAGGAACAGGCAAAGGCCTATATCCTTGACAATCTGGAAAATGACCTGGTACACGAAAAGGCCGTTCGGGTCATGGAGTATGAACAGAAGACCAGAGAACAGTGCGAAAAGAGCGCAAGAGAGATAATCTCCCTTGCAATTCAGCGTGTTGCCGCCGACCATGTAAGCGAATCTACCGTATCCGTCGTTCCCCTGCCGGGAGACGAGATGAAGGGACGCATCATCGGCCGTGAGGGTAGAAACATCAGGGCTATCGAGACCCTGACAGGCGTTGACCTTATCATTGACGACACACCCGAGGCTATCACCCTTTCCTGCTTTGAGCCGGTCAAGCGTGAGATCGCCCGTGTTACACTTGAAAAACTCATTTCGGACGGACGCATACATCCCGCCCGCATTGAAGAAATGTACGAAAAGGCCCGCCGTGAGGTGGAATACATGATCAAGTCCGAGGGCGAGCGCGCCATCATCGAGGCTGGCGTCAACGGAATACACCCCGAGCTTGTAAAGCTGCTGGGACGTCTGCACTTCCGTACAAGCTACGGTCAGAATGTGCTTGACCATTCCCTTGAGGTGGCATATCTTGCCGGTATCATGGCGTCAGAGCTGGGTCTGGAGCCCACAATGGCCCGCCGTGCAGGTCTGCTGCATGACATCGGAAAGGCCCTTGACCACGAGATCGAAGGCTCCCACATCGAGATCGGCGTGGACGTTGCCCGCAAGTACAAGGAGAGCGAGATCGTTGTTCATGCGATACACGCTCATCACGGTGACGTTGAGGCCAAGACCATCATTGCCTGTCTTGTTCAGGCTGCCGACGCAATCTCTGCCGCAAGACCTGGCGCCCGCCGCGAGAATCTTGAAAACTACATCAAGCGTCTTGAAAAGCTGGAGGAGGTCGCATCTTCATTTGAGGGTGTTGAGCGCAGTTTTGCCATCCAGGCCGGACGAGAGATACGCATTATTGTCAAGCCCGATACCATCAAGGATGACGATATGGTGCTCCTTGCCCGCAATATATGCAAGAAGATCGAAGAAGAGGTCGAGTATCCCGGCCAGATCAAGGTCAATATCATCCGTGAGTCAAGGGCGATAGAATACGCCCGCTGACCGGCGGCACATAAAACCATTCGCTGTGCGGATGGATGGATAACGAAAAAAACGGACACCTGCTGTATTATGGCGGGTGTCCTTTTTGAATATGATTTTTTGTGTCGGGTCAGATATGGCGAGGGGAATTGCTCCCTGTGGGAGCAATGAGTTAGGAATTATACTCTTCCTTAACTAAAACATGACAATATCCAAGAGCGACCTGTGATACTTCGTATAGTTTCACGGGTTAGGCAG
>JBGUWL010000294.1:0-9078 GCA_045221075.1 Acutalibacteraceae bacterium | reverse complement strand
AATCGGAAAAGGCGCCGCCCGAGGCTGCGCCCATCTGTGCATGCGCACAGATGACGTCTCATGCAAACTCCGACGCGCTGACGCGCTATTAAAAGCAGACCATGTCTGCTTTTAATGGGAGTTTAGTATCAGTCATCAGGTCCGAGAAGTACAAAGCCGTCGATGAAGTCACGGGCGGCCTCATCCGCATCTCCTTCAAATCCGCTGTAGTATTCGATACCCTCATCCTGCAGAAGGGAACGTGTTTCTTCAAGAAGGCTGCCGCAGAGTATACCGTCGGCCTCCAGCATCATCACAAGTCCGATAATGTCCTCAACGCTTTCTGCCATTGTTCCCACAAGCTCCGAGTTCACCAGCTCTCCGCCGATGAATTCGTATACTTTAAGTACCTTTGCTTCTTCAAGTCTGGGGAAGATATTTCCGGTCTCCTGGTCGTATGTCACAGCGAGTATCATTTTCCTGCCTCCGGTCATAAGCTATATATTTTATATTATCATTTTTATCCGGCATTTGCAATATTGCCAAAAGGTAAAAAATCTGATATAATGGATTTCTGCATCATCCGGAGACGCCTCCGGCGGCAAAAAGGAAAAGAGGTAATAACTATGACAGAAAACGAAATATCAGAGATCAGACGAAGGATACGTCACGACAAGAACAACATCATGACCCTGAAGGGCTGCTTTGTCAGCGGACAGAAGGAGATCACGGCGGAGTTTTCCCAGACGGTGGGACTGCTTTCCCTTGAGGAGAGCGAGACCCTCTTCAAGATACTCAAAAAGACCCTGTCCGGCAGACCGGAGCGGAATCTTATCAATATCAGCTTCTCCACCGACCAGGTCGGCGACAGCGAAGAACACCGCCTGCTCATGCGTCTCAGGGATTCTGAGCTGGGGGACACGGAGGCTCTTCATGAGCTTTATGGCAGGATAATGAGCTCCTTTGTGACCGACGAGAGCTATATGATAATCCTTGGCTGTGACAAATATGACGTGCCCAACCGCTCAAAGAACGACGAAGAAATGCCGGATGATTCGGACGAGGTGTTCCGCTATGTTCTGTGCAGCGTGTGTCCCGTAAAGCTTACAAAGTCGGGTATCGGATTCTTTGCCGCCGACTGTCAGTTCAGGAACGTAGGCGCCGATATGGCTCTCTGCGCTCCCGAGGTGGGCTTTATGTTCCCTTCCTTTGACGACAGAGCCACAAACATATACAATGCACTGTTTTATACAAAAAGCGCCGGTGACGATTACAAGGCCGTTGCCGAGGAGATGTTCCATACCGAATATCCCATGCCGGCGCAGGAGCAGAAGGAGACCTTCCGCACCCTTATCGCAGAGACTGCCGACAAGGACTGCAGCTATGAGTTCGTACAGTCCGTACACGAGCATATCAGCGACATGATCGAGGACCACAAGAACAGTCATCAGGAGGAGCCCCTGATGATCGGTAAGAGGGACGTAAAGCGTGTTCTGGAGGACTGCGGTGCCACCGACGAGAGCATATCCGGATTTGACGAGAGATACAACGCAGCCTTCGGTGAAAAAACGGAGCTCAGCCCCATGAACATCATAGACAAGGGACACTTTGAGGTAAAGACTCCGGATGTCACCATAAAGGTCAGCCCCGACAAAAGCTACCTGCTGGAGACACGCATAATCGACGGTACAAAGTATGTTCTTGTCCGCGCCGAGGAGGGCGTTGAGGTCAACGGTGTGGGCATAAGATTTGCACAGAACGAAGAAGCGGAACAGGAGCCTGTGCAGAGCTGAAAATAAATGATAATAATAAGAATAACTATTTATTCTATGGAACGTGAGGCGTTATGCCCTGCGTTCTTTTTTTTTATTTTTCTTAAAAACTTATAAAGTATTTGTTAACGAAGTTTAAATAAAAATATTGTACATCTTGTATAACCTACTTTAAAGCTGTTGTTATTATGTCAAAAACGCAGCATTATACTATGTGTACTATTACTAATTGTTAATTTTTTTAAAATAATTGTTATGATTTTATGAACAATTTGACAACTTTACAAAAAAGTATGTTTGCGATAAAATTTTAATAGACAAGTGCGGCCGTTTTTTCGTGTATTTGTGCAGCCATTATCAGGAAAACGGCAGAGTTCAGCCTCGTCCGCCCACTAACCGATACCAACAGAAAGGATTGATCGACCATGAGCGTTTTCTCTGAAAAATTCAAGAAGACATTCAAAAGGGCAACTGCCTGGTCACTCTCGGCACTTACTGCCCTGACCTGCGCCAGCACTCTGCCTGTACTGACGTCAACACCTGTAAGCGCAGCCGGAAGCGTGCTTTCCGACTCACAGCGCGGAGTGATCTACGCCAGCTCACGTGATGACTTCCGTGACGAATCCATCTACTTCCTTATCACAACAAGATTCTATGACGGCGATTCCAGCAACAACTTCAGATGCGTGAGTGACGCAGAAGCAAGAAACCCTGAAAGCGACCCGTCGTGGAGAGGCGACTTCAAGGGCCTGATCGACAAGCTCGATTATATCAAGGCTCTTGGCTTTACAGCGATCTGGATAACTCCTGTTGTACAGAATAACTCAAACTATGACTATCATGGTTATCATGCTTCAAACTTCAATGCGGTGGATTACCGTTATGAGTCCAACGGTGTTACTTATCAGACTCTGATCGATGCCGTCCATGCCAAGGGCATGAAGGTCATCCAGGACGTTGTTTTCAACCACACATGCCGTAACGGTGAAGAGGGTCTCAATAAGCTGGGCGGAGAAGTAATGGCAAATCAGCTTTCACTTCCCTGGCCGCAGATGAATGAGGTCATTATGTCCAATGGCGCACAGTATGACCCCAACAATATCTATCATCACAATACTTTTGCAGGCAGCGGCGACTATGATAACTACAACGCTCAGATAATGACTATCGCAGACGACTGTTTTGACCTTGAAACAGAAAATCCGGTAGTTACAAATTATCTTGTTGATGCCTACAAAAAGTATATCGACATGGGCGTTGACGCATTCCGTGTGGATACTGCAAGACACATCTCAAGAATTACAATGAACGCCGGCATTCTTCCGCACCTTCAGGCTGAAGCTGAAAGGATCGGAAACGATGATTTCTATATGTTCGGAGAGGTCTGCACCAGAGGTCATGATGTATGGTACAGAGGTGTTCCCGCTATTTCTACCTGCTTCTATACATGGGACGACAGCGATTCCGAAAAAGCAAAGTGGAGCAACACCGATCTTGCAACCAACGAAGCCCTTGCAGAGGCCTGCTACAACAATAACACCAGTGCTGATAATCAGCCCACTTCCAATAACGCATTCCTTAACGGCAATGACTATCATCAGCCTGATTACTCCAAGCGCTCAGACATGGGCGTGATCGATTTCCAAATGCACTGGAGCTTTGAAAATGCCAACAACGCATTTGGTACGGCTCTGGGAGAGGACAAATACTTTAACGATTCCACATGGAATGTAGTATATGTAAACTCTCACGACTATTCTCCCGACTTCTGCTCTGATAAGGTATATACGGGCGACACGGATTCATGGGCCGAGAACCTTTCTCTTATGTTCTCCTTCCGTGGAATTCCCTGCGTATATTACGGTACAGAGATAGAGTTCCAGAAGGGCTGCCCGATCGATAAGGGCCCGAAGGCTATGCTCTCTGAAACAGGCCGTGCTTACTACGGCGACAACATCGAGGGTACCATTGAAACCAGCGACTTCACCGTATTCAACGCAAGCGGCACAGTTGCCGATACTCTCCAGCAGCCCTTGTCACAGCATCTGATGTGCCTCAACCGTATCCGTCAGGCCGTTCCCGCTCTCAGAAAGGGTCAGTATTCGACCGAAGGCTGCAGCGGCGGTATCAGCTTCAAGAGAAGATATACGGACGCCAACACCGACAGCTTTGCTCTCGTTACCATATCCGGTTCCGCTACCTTCTCAGGTATTCCCAACGGTACATACGTTGACGCCGTAACAGGCGACACCCAGACTGTATCCGGCGGCACCCTGACCGCTAACTGCTCCGGCAAGGGCAACATGAGAGTTTATGTTCTCAACACTGACAAGACTCCCGCTCCCGGCCGTGTTATCGAAAACAGCTACTTCCTCACCGACGGCGGTTCCGCAAGCCCCATCAAGCCCGGTCCCGTTGTAGTTGTTCCCACAACAGGTCTTTCTGTTGATCCTTCAAGCGTTACCATCCTCGAGGGCGAATCCGCAACCGTTACCGCAACCGTTTCTCCCTCCAACGCAACCGACAAGACCGTTACCTGGTCTACCTCCGATGCTGCTGTTGCAACCGTAAGCGGCGGCGTTATCCGCGGCGTAGCTCCCGGTACCGCAACCATTACCGCAGCAAACGGCACCTCCTTTAAAGAGACCGTCAGCGTTACCGTAAAAGAAAACACCAGTATAATAAGACCCACAGGAGTCACAGTCAGCCCGTCCACACTCAAGCTTGAGTCGGGCTCTACAGGTACCCTGACCGCAACCGTATCTCCCTCCGACGCCACCGACAAGTCCGTTACCTGGTCATCCAGCAAGGAATCAGTTGCGACCGTTTCCAACGGTACCGTAAAGGCAGTGAGCGCAGGTACCGCTACCATTACCGCTACTACCTCCAACGGCAAGACCGCAACGGCCACCGTTACCGTCGAAGGTCCCAAGATGACCTATATCGACCACGGCGTATACTTCAAAAAGCCTTCCTCATGGGGCAGCAACATCAATGTCTACATCTATGACGGCGGCTCCGATACTACCATCGGCGCAGCATGGCCCGGATCCGCAATGAAGAAGATCGGTGACGATCTGTACAGCTACGAGTTCACCTCCAGTGCAAGCCTCACCAAGGTCATCTTCAACGACGGCAACAATCAGGTCCCCGGCTCACAGATGCCCGGATTTGACTTTACCGATAAGGGCTACTATGAGGAATCCGGATTTGTTAAGGTCATCGAGCCTGAACAGGATGTGGAAGTAACAGGTGTTACCGTTGACCCGACTTCCGCAAGCGTAGAAATAAACGGCACTGTAGCGCTTACCGCTTCCGTGACGCCCTCCAATGCAACCGATACCACAATTACCTGGAGCACAAGCGACGCTTCCATTGCAACCGTTTCTAACGGTGTCGTTACCGGTAAGTCCGACGGTACTGCAACCATTACAGCTTCTTCCTCCAACGGCAAGTCCGCAAGTGCAAAGATCACCGTAACCAGTTCTGATGATCCGCCTACGGCTTTGACCGTATCAGGTTCACTGTCGGCCACATCCGTCAAGACCAACACAGCAGTGACCATCAAGGTTTCTGCAGCAGGCGGTACATCACCCTATCAGTACGCCGCATCCTACAAGCAGGGCTCTGGCAGCTTTACTTCCATCAGCGGCTATACAAGCAGTGATACATTTACCTTCACTCCTGGTTCTGCAGGAAGCTATACTATCCGTATTGCCGCGAAAGACAGCGTAGGCAGCACATCAAGCAAGGATATCGCACTTACAGTTATCGATAATCCTGTACCCGTCAAGCTTACCAACAAGTCCAGCCTTTCTGCCGAAAAAGTTACCGTAAACAATCCCGTTACAGTCAACTGCGCTGCAGCCGGCGGAACATCACCCTATACCTTCGCAGTTGCCTACAAGAAGTCAAGCGCATCTTCTTACACTTCTCTTCAGAACTACAGCAGCAACAAGTCTGTACAGTTCGTCCCCACAGATGTCTCTGACTATAACATCAGAGTCAGCGTAAAAGATTCCGCTGGCAACACATCTTCCCTGGTTCTCAACCTCGGTGTCAGCGGTTCAACCGTTCTGACAAACCTTTCTACCGTTTCCGCTACAAAGATCAAGCTTGGCGAGTCATTCACAGTGACCGGCAAGGCCAGCGGCGGAAAGACCCCCTATAATTTCTCCCTCTCCTTCAAGAAGAAGGGCGCGTCCGGTTATTCACAGGCTGTGGCATTCAGCAGCAATGCAACGATGACCTTCAAGCCCCAGTCCGCAACCACATACAGCCTCTGCGCTAAGGTTCGTGACAATCAGGGAACGACGGTTGAAAAGTACTTTACAGTCTATGTTGAGGGTTCAACTCTTGTCAATAACTCAAAGCTCTCCGCAACATCCCTGACACTGGGCAACAGCCTGACAATGACAGGCGCTGCAACCGGCGGTACAAGCCCCTACAAGTATGCTCTGTTCTTCAGAAAGTACGGTACTTCAGCCTTTACCAAGTACAAGGACTTCAGCACAACCAAGACCATTACCTTCAAGCCTCTGACCGCAACCACATACGTTCTCAGAACCAAGGTAAAGGACAGCAAGGGCGCAGTTGCCTATAAGGACTTCACCGTAAAGGTAACAAAGAAGCTCACCAACACCTCAAAGCTTTCTGCAACTTCACTTACACTGGGCAACAGCCTGACAATGACAGGTTCCGCAACCGGCGGCACAAGCCCCTACAAGTATGCTCTGTTCTTCAGAAAGTACGGTACTTCAACCTTTACAAAGTACAAGGACTTCAGCACGACCAAGACCATCACCTTCAAGCCCCTGACCGCAACCACATACGTTCTCAGAACCAAGGTAAAGGATGCAAAGGGCACCGTTGCTTACAAGGACTTTACCGTAAAGGTAACCAAGAAGCTTGCAAACACATCAAAGCTCTCCGCAACTACTCTGACACTGGGCAACAGCCTGACAATGACAGGTTCCGCAACCGGCGGTACCAGCCCCTACAAGTACGCTCTGTCCTTCAGAAAGTACGGTACTTCAACCTTTACAAAGTACAAGGACTACAGTACCACCAAGACCATCACCTTCAAGCCTCTGACCGCAACCACATACGTCCTCAGGACCAAGGTCAAGGACGCAAAGGGCGCAGTTGCCACCAAGGATTTCACCGTAAAGGTAGTCAAGAAGCTCACAAACACCTCCAAG
Source organism: Acutalibacteraceae bacterium (assembly GCA_045221075.1). Taxonomy (GTDB): domain Bacteria; phylum Bacillota; class Clostridia; order Oscillospirales; family Acutalibacteraceae; genus UBA1213. The sequence continues at coordinate 2,126 of JBGUWL010000294.1, read as the reverse complement.
GTTTCCGCGACTTCTCTGACACTGGGCGACAGCCTGACAGTTACCGGTTCTGCAACCGGCGGTGTTACTCCCTATAAATATGCTCTGTACTTCAGAAAGTACGGTACATCGACCTTTACAAAGTACAGGGATTACAGTACAACCAAAACCATCACCTTCAAGCCCCTGACTGCAACTACCTACATTCTCAGAACAAAAGTCAAGGACGGCAGAGGAGTAGTAGCCAATAAGGACATCACCGTAAAGGTAACAAAGCCCCTTACAAACACATCAAAGCTTTCCGCTACATCTCTTAAGCTTGGCAGCAGCCTGACAATGACCGGCTCCGCAACCGGCGGCACCAGCCCCTACAAGTACGCTCTGTTCTTCAGAAAGTACGGTCAGTCCGACTTCACCAAGTACAAGGATTACACCACTACCAACAAGATCACCTTCAAGCCCCAGTCAGCAACCACCTACATCCTCAGAACAAAGGTCAAGGACGCAAAGGGCAGAGTTGCATACAAGGACTTTACAGTCAAGGTGACAAAGTCCTGATAACAACCCGCAGTAAAACAAAGTACACTATAATTACACTCCTTTAAGCGCAGACTTCCGAGGATTATTTCCCAGGAAGTCTGTGCTTTTGTTGCTTTTTTGGGGTCTCTGTGTTATAATAAAAGATGATTTAAAAATATTACGATGGGTAACACGGACCCTGTATTGACGATTGTCGGTCAGACAGGGGACGGAAGGGAACATTCCGCCGCGGCGCGCTAATGGATAACACAATAAAACGATAAAACGCCGCTGTTGACCGATGTGACTTTCCTCACAGATACATGGGAATACCATACACTATGTCATACTAAACTCCCATTAAAAGCAGACATGGTCTGGTTTTAATGGCGCGTCAGCGCATCAGGGTTTGCGTGAGACGTCATCTGTGCATAAGCACAGATGGGCGCAGCCCCGGAAGGCGCCTTTTCCGATTAAAAGTGTCAGCTTTTTATCGGAAAACAGTATCAGAGCTAAAGTGACGTATGGGACTTTTCCCTACAGATACAGGAGCAGAATAATGATAAGTAACGATATAACGATAATCACCGCAGCCCCGGAGGAGATCACCATAAACGGCAACGAGCTTGCCCTGCGGCTGAAAACCGACCGGGGATTCAAAAGCGACGGTCTTGAAGCCTGCCGCAGGCGTCTGATGACGGTGATACAGTACAAAAGCGCCATCCTGAGAACTCCGGTATCCCTGGATACGGAGGGCGTGTGCGGCTTCGGGTTCATGACTATACCAAGCAAAAACCTTTACCGCAATCTGTCCGGCTGCAAAGAGGCCTATGTCATGGCCTTTACCACCGGACTTGGTGTTGACAGACTGCTGGCAGGACTGAATGTCACCTCCCAGGCGGAGCATTTTATGACCGATGCCCTGTCCTCCGCTGCGGTCGAGAGCTTCTGCGACTATGTGTGCGACAGACTGTGTATGGAGAGCGACTGTCCGCCCCGTTTCAGTCCGGGCTTCGGCGACCTTCCACTGACCTTTCAGGAGCCCCTGCTCAGGCGGCTTGACGCCTTTCAGAACCTTGGAATAACTCTGAACAAGGCGTATCTCATGACTCCGGTAAAGTCCATAACCGCGATCATGGGCATAAGAGGAACAATAAAGCAAAAGGAGGGGAAGGCTCTATGAAAAAAAGCATCACCCAACTTATAAAAGAAAAGCGGATATATTTTGACGGCGGTACGGGGACAGTGCTTCAGAGCATGGGACTGCCCTCGGGCTACGCTCCTGAGCGCTGGAATATCGAACACCCCGAGAAGATAACTGCCCTGCACAATGCCTATTTTGATGCGGGCTGCAATATCGTAAAGACCAACACCTTCGGAATAAACCGGGATAAATTCGAGGATTACGACCGTCTCATCCGTGCCGGCATAGCCTGCGCAAAGCAGGCCGCGCAGGGCAGGGAGGATGCCTTCGTCGCCTTTGATATGGGACCTACGGGCCGTCTTCTGAAGCCTTTGGGAGATCTTGAATTTGAAGAAGCCGTTTCTCTTTACGCCGACAACGTGAAGATCGCTGCCGAATGCGGGGCCGACCTGGTGCTGATCGAGACAATGAACGACAGCTACGA
>JBGUWL010000293.1:0-1999 GCA_045221075.1 Acutalibacteraceae bacterium | reverse complement strand
CGCAGATTTACAACGCTTTCAATTTGGTGTATATTCCTATTTATGAATACGAAAACACAGGAATTAACTTTTGGAGCTATGATCGTCGCTGTCTTCGGCGTTCTGCTTCTGCTCAACCGGCAGACAGGCGGAATGTTCGAGGGTTTCTTTATGTTTATTTTTCCCATCCCCATGGTGGCCTTCTCCGCCAAATACGGGTGGAAGGACAGCCTGCCTGTCTTTATATGCACGATCCTGATCTCATTTCTGTTCGGCACTTTCACCGGCATGTTTTATGCGGTGGGCATGTCCTTTGTCGGCATGGTATACGGTTCCTGCATTAAATCCGACAGGGACATGAACCGCACGCTCATACTGGTTATGATCCTCTCAGCGGCCATTGAACTTCTGTGTACCGTGGCGCTCGCCACTTTTGCCGGCCTTGATCTCAACGCCGATATTATGGCAATGCAGGAGTCTATGAACACAATGCTGGCACAGGCAGGCGTCGATACCTCTACCGGCATTCTGTCCTTTGACTATCTCCGCCGCATGTACATTATCACTACGGGATTTGTGGGCGCCATGGAGGGTCTGATCGTCTACTATCTCAGCTACGCGATCCTCAAAAAGCTCCGCTATCCCATCAGAAAGCCGCAGCCGCTCACCAATTACTATCCGTCCAGGATCTCCGGCGTCATCGCGCTGGTCCTGGTATTTGTCTATGCCTACACCATCGCGAAGCCTTTCTCCAACGCCGCGGTCCAGAATGTCCTTCAGTCCGCCGGTATGTGCGGCGTGATCTACCTGATCTTCTTCGGTTACATCGCCCTGCTCATGGTCTGCAGTGTTTACCTTCACCTCCCCAGGATCCTGGGAATGATCATCTCTCTTTTCCTTACCATGTCCATATCCTATATCCCTATGCTTGCCGGCTATCTCTATATCAGCGGCAGTCTTCACAGGGCTTTGGATGACCGGATGTCAGAAAAGACTCAGAACTTGTCAAAATAGTCCTTGTACGCCAAACTCAATAGTATTAACATACATTGCAACCACAAGCCTGACAGTGAAAGGAGGTTTCACTGCTATGGGTAAAGAAAATGGTGTAATGTTTCAATATTTTGAATGGTATCTGCCGGCAGATGCCTCGCTCTGGAAGACAGTATCCGCGAATGCGCAGGAGCTCTCCGACAAGGGCGTCACTTCAGTGTGGCTGCCGCCCGCTTACAAGGGACAGGCAGGAATAGACGATACCGGCTACGGGGTCTACGATCTGTAGGATCTCGGAGAATTCGATCAGAAGAAAACGGTTCCTACCAAATACGGAACCAAAGACGAATATATAGATGCAGTTAATAAATTACAGGCTTGCGGTATTGATGTCTATGCGGACATTGTCTTAAACCACCGCATGGGCGCGGACGAGACAGAAACCGTTCAGGCTGTCAAGGTAAAAGAGGAAAACCGTACAGAAACGGTCTCCGATCCCAAGACGATCGGGGCCTGGACCAAGTTCACATTCCCCGGAAGAGACGGCAGGTATTCCGACTTTGTCTGGGACCATACCTGCTTCAACGGTGTCGATTATGACGAGCTCAAAGAGAAATCCGCGATCTACAAATTTAAAGGTGTCCAGTGGAACCACGGGGTAGACCGCGAAAACGTTAATTACGATTATCTGATGGGCGCCAACGTCGATTTCAGTGTCCCGAAGGTACGTGAAGAGCTGACCCGATGGGGGCAGTGGTATCTCGATACCACCGGTGTGCACGGCTTCCGTCTAGACGCAGTCAAGCACATTGAAAAGAACTTCTTCCCCGAATGGCTGGGAAAACTTCGGACCAACAATCACAAAGAATTGTTTGCCGTCGGTGAGTACTGGAACTCGGAGATCGATATCCTGATGGATTACCTTAAAAGCTGCGGCGGCTGCATGTCGCTGTTCGACGTGCCGCTCCACTTCCACTTCTTCGAAGCCAGCAACAGCGGCGGTGAATATGACATGCGGGGACTCCTT
>JBGUWL010000292.1:0-1627 GCA_045221075.1 Acutalibacteraceae bacterium | reverse complement strand
TAGGGAAACTTCCATACGTTGCCGATACCGATGGCGCAGCCCGCGCTCACCAGCAAAAAGCCAAGACGGGATTTGAAGCTCTCACGTTTCACTTGTCTTCCCCCTCGTATGTTTTATGGCGGATGGACCGCCACGCGGAAACTGTGCACCATTATACATGATTTTGCCGTGGGAATCAAATAAAATCATCGCCGGATCGGGCGAAGAAATGCTATTTTATCTTTGTTTTGGTACAATAGATAGGTAACAGGGGGATATAAAAACAGAGAGCCAAGTGATAGAATAAGGTTACCACACCAACAACTATCACAGAAAGGACTCTCTGCATGAACAGGATAGCACAGGAAGCGCATGCGCGTCAACGGTATTTGGAATATTTTCTGAAGCACAGGAATGCTACAAAGACAGCGATACGCTACAAGATCAGTCGAAAGACGCTGTACAAGTGGCTGAAGCGATACGACGGGACATGGCAAAGCCTGGTAGAGCATAGCCGACGTCCACACAGCACGCCAAGAGCGCACACCGCGGAAGAGATACGACAAATCCGCAGGCTGGTGAAGAAGTATTACTGGGAGGACCTGATACTTGCCTACCAGGAGATGCGGGAGAAGTACGGCTATACGCGCAGCTACGGCGGGTTCAAGCGGATCGTCGCCAGGCTGAAAGCAGCGAAGGGGAACAGGAAGCGGAAACGGCGAAAGAACAAGCCGTACCAACGGGCGGAATATCCGGGACAGAAGGTACAGGTGGATGTGAAGTTCGTGCCCTCGGAATGTGTCGTTGATGGTCGGAAATACTATCAATTTACAGCCGTGGATGAGTGCACCCGATGGACGTACCGGCAAATGTACGACGAACACAGCACCTACAGCGCAGAAGAATTCCTGATTGAACTGATAAAGCGATGTCCGTTCCCGATCCGGGAGATCCAGACGGACAACGGCACGGAGTTCACCAAGGCATTGATCTCCAACGATCCAAACGACAAGAGTCTGTTTGAATTGAAGTTGGAGGAATACCAGATAAGCTATCACCGCATCCGCATCGCTACACCCCGCCACAACGGGAAAGTGGAACGCCAGCACCGTATTGACCAGCAGCGCTTCTACAATCATTTGCGAATGTTCAGCCTGGAGGACGGTCGTAAGCAGCTGGCGGTCTATCAGAAGAAGTCCAACGACTATATCAAGCACTGCCTGGGCCTCCGTTCCCCAAACCAGGTGTTGGAGGATTACCTGGCGGTGATGTGAACTGGCGAAGGCCGGCTAATGCCGTCCCAACAACATTATATCACTTGGCGACGCTGTCAAGGCCGGGTAGTATTTTCCGGCTGCACAGGGTTGGCGGTCTGCTTCGCTTTCCTTTGCCGGAAAATCTCCACCCTCTACCTTGACAGCTTCCTTTCCATAAAAGTGTTACCTATGCTTGACGCCAATAGAGCCGTGTTTTGTTAAAATAATACAAAAGTATTGTAATGTTCATGATATTATGATATACTGGATACAGTTCAATTCAAATGGAGGGTATTTATGGAAACTGCAAAAAGGAGTATTAAACATATTCTCACAAAGGGTTCCGGCACTTTGATAAACCGTTGTTATGCGCTATTTAATATTATTGAAGA
>JBGUWL010000291.1:0-40830 GCA_045221075.1 Acutalibacteraceae bacterium | reverse complement strand
TAGGAGTGAGGAGTTTGGAGTGAGGAGTTAGGAGTGAGGAGTTAGGAGTGAGGAGTATGGAGTTTTTAATTGTGAAATTTAGAAAGTGGAAAGTGGAATTATTTGAGTTAATGTGGAATTTGGAAAGTGGAAAGCGAAATTGTTTTGAGTGCGAGGGGTGAAGAGCGGAATTATTCACAATGAACTTTAGACACACAGAAACGCTGCTTGAGGTCGCTCATTGACCGTCGAGACGCCGGCAGGCTCTGGCCGGGCTGGCACGAGATGGGGGTGATCGGCATAAAATGATGTTAGAGAAGAGGAGGTGATAAAGATGGAAAGGCCTCTTATAATGATGACCTCCGTCACTTATGCCATGAGAGGCAGGGAACTGCTGCAGCGGTACGGCATTTCCGCAGAGGTGATGCGGACCCCGAAGAATACCCGACGTCAGGGCTGCGGCTACAGTCTTTATGTTCCCTCAAAAACAGATGAGGCGGAACAGCTTTTGAAGAAAAACGGCATAAAGATAATCGGACGAACCGCAAAAGAAGGTGAGCCTTAAATGGCTCAGAGCATGGAGTGGAGTTGAAAACAATGATATACCTTGACAATTCCGCCACGTCATATCCGAAGCCCCGGATCGTGTGCCGGTCAGCAGAGTCAGCCATGAGACTTCTTGCAAATCCCGGACGGAGCGGACATGACCTGTCCATGAGAGCCTCGGAGACCATATTCCGCACCCGCAAAACGGCGGCGGAGTTTTTTAATGCGTCTTCCGAGGAAAAGGTGATATTCACCCTGAACTGTACTGTGGCGTTAAATATAGTTATCAAAGGTCTGCTGAAAAGCGGCGACCATGTGGTGATCTCGGACCTTGAGCATAATGCGGTGATGCGTCCTTTGGAAAAAATGAAGGAGCTGGGAGTGACCTGTACCCAGGCAAAGGTGTATTACGGCGACCATGATAAAACCGTGGATTCTTTCCGACGGGCGATAAACTCCCGTACAAGGCTGGTGCTGTGTACCCACGCCTCAAATGTATGGGGTATGCGTCTGCCGGTGGAGAGAATTGCGGCCCTTTCCCACGAATACGGAATACCCATTGCCGTTGATGCTGCCCAGAGCGCCGGTGTCCTGCCTATAGATATGAAGGACAGCGGGGTAGACTTTTTGTGCGCTGCGGGGCATAAGGGGCTATACGGACCCATGGGAACGGGAATGTTAGTAATAGGAGAGGGAGTAACCGATTCTATGCTGCCGGCGTCACTGACAGAGGGCGGTACCGGCAGCAATTCTTTGTCGATAGAACAGCCAACGGAGCTGCCGGACAGATTTGAAAGCGGGACTCCCAACCTTTCCGGCATTGCCGGACTGAAGGCGGGCATAGATTTCGTTTCCCGGAATTCCCTTCGGAAGATCGCCGGCCATGAGTATATGCTGATGAAGCGTCTGCACGATGGACTTTCCCGGATAAGGGGAGTAGCGCTTTACCTTCCCGCACCCGAACCGAGATGGTCAGTGCCTGTGATGTCCTTCAATATAGGGGACAGGGACAGCGAAGAGTGCGCCCGCCTGCTGGACAAAAGGGGCATAGCCGTCAGAGCGGGTCTGCACTGCAGTCCTGCTGCCCACAGAAAAATGAATACCCTCGGACAGGGTGCTATCCGTGTTTCGCCGTCGTTTTTTACCGCGCCGGCGGAGATCGACCGGCTCATAACGGCTGTGGCAGAGACGGAGCGCTCCCTGAGATGACCGTATCGTTATGTTCCGGACACGGCCTTTTTGTCTGCCGTCAACATTGCAGTCTGACGCGGCAAAACAAAAAAGGTGTGTCCGGACTTTATTCTGCCGGGGAACATAAGAATAAGCGCAAATAATTCGCGCAAATAATAATGATAAAAGAAACGTGAAAATTTACAAAAAACAGTTGATTAAATTTCTTGATGTGATAAAATAAAATAGAGTAGTAGTGTGCTCTTTTGGATAATGCTTTTCAGAAGGCACATTGCCCTGTGCCGGATACACAATAGACCGCCCCGGTTTTTCATAGGGGACGAAGGTCGTGCAATATTTCACAGGGTCCGCCCTGGGTAAACGGAAATAAAAAGGAGGAGTCAGCTTGTGGGAAGTTATCACTAATGCGTTCAACAGCTTTATATCCCTGATGATGACCTTCAAGGCAACCGATGTGCTTGATATAATGGTCGTCTCCTTTATTATCTACAATCTCATCAAGATCGTCCGTGAAACAAGGGCGGAGCAGCTTGTAAAGGGTATTCTTGTGCTGCTTGTGGCGTTCTTTATTTCCGGACTGTTCAGTCTGAAGATGCTGAATACCCTGTTCTCGTCATTCTTCCAGTTTTCAGTGCTGGCTGTACTCATTGTGTTCCAGCCGGAGCTTCGCAGCGCCCTTGAACATATCGGACGCAGCAAGATCGCAAAATACTGGAACAATATTTCCGGCGGAAAGGCCGTGGAAGAGGAAAGGACAGAGAACCTGAAATCTGCCATTCATTGCGTGTGCGAGGCCGCAAACAACTTCCAGAAGTCAAAGACAGGCGCTCTCATCGTATTTGAGCGTCAGACCAGACTGGGAGATATCATAAACACAGGTACGGTCATTGACGCCGAACCCTCCGTTTCCATGATAGGCAATATATTTTTCAACAAAGCGCCCCTTCACGACGGCGCAATGATAGTCCGGGACGGCAAGCTCTATGCCGCCGGCTGCATCCTTCCCCTTACGGCAAACAACAGTGCCGTCAGCGCCGAGCTGGGCACACGTCACCGCGCGGCCATCGGCATCAGCGAAAACAGTGATGCCGTTGCCGTTGTGGTGTCCGAAGAGACGGGAGCCATATCCATTGCCGTTGAAGGCGTCATCACAAGAGATTACACAAGAGAGACTCTCAGCATTGCCCTTGAAGAGATGATCCTTCCCAAGGTGAACGAAAAGACCGAAAGAACACCCATCGGTTCCGTCAGGAAAACAAAGAAGGGACAGAAAGATGAAAAAGATAAAGAATAAAATAGGCTTCAAGCTGTTTTATAACGATAAGTTTGTTATGTTTTTTTCGGTGCTTGTGGCCTTTATTGCGTGGATATGCGTTGCCTCCACAACTCAGGAGTCCTCCATATTCACCGTGACCGACATCCCTATCAACCTGCCCGAGCTGACCGACGGTCTCAGGTATTTTAACGGCAATGACATCAAGGCCGAGGTCAAGATCTCCGGAAACGCCCTTGTGGTCACCGGCGTCACAAAGGACGATATCTATATCACCGCCTCCGATACCAGCATGATAACCGGTCCGGGGGAATACACCCTTGACCTTGTGCCCAAAAAGAGCGGAGTCAAGACCGATTATTCCTTTGAATCCAGCGTGACTCCCTCGAATATAAAGGTCCTTGTTGACCGCTATGTAGAGGGCAAGACCTTCCAGATCACCGACAAGATCACAACGCCCTATCTTGGAAAGGGCAAGTATAAGTCAAAGACAGTTCTGTCCCGTCAGAGCGTGAAGATCTCCGGCGCCGAATCCATTGTCAACAACATCAGTGAGGTCTGCGCCGAATACGAGATGCAGTCCGAGCTGACGGAGACCGTCGTTCTCAGGGCACCTCTTGTATTCTATGACAAAAACGGCGACAAGATCACCAGCAGCTATATCACCCCAGAATTTACCGACGTCGACGCCACTGTGCCGGTTCAGGATGTTCTGGAGATCCCCGTGACCGTCCGCATACGTCTTGCCGACGGAAGTATTGTGAGCACAGCGGATCACCTGCCAGAACCGGTAGGATGCGTTGCTCAGCCTGACAAGGTTCGTCTCGGTGTTCCGGATCCCACCGGCGAATACAGCGTCATCACCGATGTTATCGACTTTACAAAGGCGGGCAGGGACAACGATACCTTTACCGTTCCCGTAGAGATCTCCGCAGGCTGCAATAATATAGACAATATAGAAAACGTGACTGTTACCTTTGACTTCTCAAAGGTGAAGGAAAAGACCCTTGTTCTTAACAAGAGCAGGATAAAGGTCCTCAATCAGGGCTCCGACCAGACCGCCGCAGTTACCAACGAAACTGTGACCCTGACCATATACGGTCCCGAAGAGGAAATAAAACAGCTTACCGTCAACGATCTTGAAGCCACCGTTGACATAGGAGAAAAGTCAACGAGAGCAGAGGGTTATGAAGAAATGCCCCTTGATCTCAAATTTACCGGAGCGGCGCAGAACTGCTGGGTAAACAAGGAATACACTGTCAACGTGCGGTTCTCGCCCAAGACTGTCACACAGACCAGCACTGCGCCTGCAGTGAGCACTTCCTCCGGCTCATAAGCTGCCGAAAAATGAAAAACAAAGGAGAACCCCAATGAAACCAAAGGTATATTTTGTCGTTCCGTGCTACAACGAAGAAGAAGTGCTCGGAGAGACAATAAAGCGGCTCAGTGCAAAGCTTCTGTCGCTGATAGAAAAGGGACTGGCGGATGAAAACAGCCGTATGCTGTTTGTGGATGACGGCAGCAAGGACAGGACCTGGAGCATTATCGAAGAAAAAAGCGCCGAAGACCCCTATGTAGGGGGAGTAAAGCTGTCAAGGAACCGGGGTCACCAGAACGCCCTGCTCAGCGGACTGATGACAGCAAAGGAAAACGGCTGTGACTGTGTTATTTCTCTCGATGCCGACCTGCAGGACGATATTGAAGTGATAGACGAGTTCATAAAGAAATACCTTGAGGGCTGCGAGGTAGTCTACGGCGTAAGGAACAGCCGCAAAAAAGACACCTTCTTCAAGAGAAGCACAGCCCAGGGATATTACAAGTTCATGAAGCTTCTGGGAGTTGACATAGTTTACAACCACGCCGACTACCGTCTTCTTGGCAGCAAGGCCCTTGACGCCCTGTCGGAATACCGTGAGGTCAATCTGTTCCTCAGGGGCATCGTTCCCCTTATCGGCTACCGCTGTGATTATGTTTACTACGAGCGCAGCGAACGCTTTGCCGGCGAGTCAAAATACCCCCTTAAAAAGATGATACGCTTTGCCATCGACGGTATAACCTCATTCAGTGTAAAACCCCTGAAGATGATATCAAATGTGGGAATAATCACCTGCATCCTCAGCATTATCGGATTCATCTACGCCATAGTTTCATATTTTATGGGCGCGGCCTCCGGCTGGGCGTCAACCATCTGTTCGATATGGTTCATCGGCGGACTGCAGATGCTTTGTATCGGCATTGTGGGCAGCTATGTGGGCAAGATATACGGCGAAGTCAAACAGCGCCCGCGCTACCGCATCGAAAAAACCATAATCCACGAAGAGGACGAATGACGCTTTGTCATTCGTTTCTGTTTTATTATGACTGCAATGCTATTACCGATCTCCTGACTGCACTGCTATAACTGCGCAGCTGAGACCGTACTGCCATGACTGCAATACTGCTTCTGCAATACCGCGACTTCAATATTGTGACTGCAGCGCCATGACCGCACTGCTATTGATTTATTGCCATGGCTTCCTGTTCTTCAGGTGTATTCTGTATTACACCCGCAGAACATATAAATAATAATAAAACACAGTTTATCGGAGATGAGAATTATGAATTTCAGCGAAACAATAATGAATTATCGTGAAGACATCCTGCGTGACCTTGACCTGCTTATGAAGATACCCTCGGTCTCTTCAAAGGACCCATCAGCGGCATCGAAGGCCCTTGATTTTATGCTGGAGCGGGGCAAAAGCATGGGCTTTGACGTAAAGAACATAAACGGCATTGCCGGACATATTGAATACGGTCAGGGAGAAGAGATCGCCGCGGTACTCTGTCATGTGGACGTAGTGCCGGCCGGCGAGGGCTGGAGCACCGAACCCTACGCTCTCACGGAAAAGGACGGACGCTTTTACGGCCGGGGCATTGTGGATGACAAAGGCTCCGCTGTCATCGCTCTTTACTGCCTCAAAGCCCTCAGGGATAATAATATAGAGACCGCCCGCCGCATCAGGCTTATACTTGGAGCCGCCGAAGAGATAGGTATGAACGACATGGAGGAGTATTTTAAAAACGAGCCTTTGCCCGATATGGCCTTCACTCCCGATTCGGAATACGGCATTTGCTGTCACGAAAAGGGTATACTGCAGCTTTCTGTAAGCTCACCCCGCCACGACGGAACCACACTGACGGAGCTTCATTCCGGCAGCGCCGTAAACGCCGTACCCTCGCGGGCTCAGGCGCTCATAGACTGTACCGAAAACGAAGACCACCAGCTCAGGCGTTTTGCTGACGCCAAGCCGGGCAGATATGACTTTATCTACACCATGGACGGTCTGCGCATAGACGCCTTCGGTAAGGCTGCCCACGCCTGTGTCCCTTACGAAGGTCTGAACAGTGCATCCCATCTCATCCGCATCCTTGCGGCAAACTTCGGACACACCGTTCTTGGCAGTCTATGCAGCTTCATAGACGATGCTATAGGACTTGAAACAAACGGAAAATCCCTTGGAATTGCCTGTTCCGACAAAGAATCCGGCGCTCTAACGGTAAATCTGGGAGTCGTTGATATTGACGAGTCCGTTTCCCGCGCGCTGATCGACATACGATATCCCGTTACCTCCGACTCGTCGTCCATCCTCCGCAGAGTATCCGCAAGAGCCGCCCGTGACGGTCTTACGGTATCGGAGCTGAGCCATGTGCTTCCGCTTTCTCTTGACACCTCCGCCCCCATAGTCGGCATACTTTCATCCGCATACCGCACCGTTACCGGCTCCGATCCCGAACTATATTCCACCGGCGGCGGAACCTACGCCCGCACTCTCAGAAACGCCGGAGTAGCCTTCGGTCCCACATTCCCTGACGACCCATCAAACCTCCACGACGTCAACGAAAGTGTCTCCGTCTCCAACTTCTTCCTCCACGCCCGCATCTGTCAGCAGGCTGTCTATCTCCTTTCCGTTTGACTTGTGGGCGCCCCACCAGGGGGCTGCGCACCCCCTGGACCCCGCGGCAGGGGATGATCCCCTGCACCTGCAAATAAATATAAAAAAACAGCACAGAAAAACAGATGCAAGGGTCGGGTGACCTTTACATCTGTTTTTTGGCTTTATCCTGCAAAACAATGGGGATTATAGAAGAATCGGTATCGGATCCTTCCGGCAAAACACAATATAATGCATTTAAACTCCATTGCTGGCTTTTGCTGTAGATCATTTACCTCCGGTTCTGCATAAATTCCGCCATCCAATCATCTTTCGCTCCTGACTCGACCTTGTGGGACATCAGATATCAGCCGTGAGAGAGTAGCTGAAAGCCTTCCCCTCGAGGGGAAGGTGGCACGGCAGCGCCGTGACGGATGAGGTGAAACGCTCGCTTTGGCCGCTCAGAGAACAGTCAATAACGAACAGGATATGTGCAAGCCATTGCGTTATTCAGAATACAACACTATTCCGACTGAGAAAGCCTGATCTATACTGACTTATCAGTGGAAAGGGAGCCCCTGACAAGCTTGCGTATAAGATCGACGGGAATAATGGTGAGGGAGAGAAGTACTACAAACAGCCATTCCATGGGAGTAAGTCCGTGACACGAGAAAAGCTCGCCGCCGAATTGGACAAGAATTATCTGTGTCAGGATTATCAGGGACATGATCATAAAGTATGTTTTGTTGAGACTGATGTGTTCAAACAGGTTCAGTCTTGTGCTGCGGACATTAAGGGAATTGAAGACTGCGGTCAGAATAAAGAATGTAAAATATGCCGTCATAAGATAGGGATAGTATTCATGGGAATTCTGGGCATAATGGTCGCTGCGGACGAACCACCAAACCGGACTGCCTGTCCACAGAGGGGAGATAAGCAGGAAAAGACTCAGCAAAAATATCCATATGGTGTCAACGATAAGACGGCTGCGCATCTCAAGGCTTATTATGTTCTCGTCACGCCTGCGGGGAGCCTCCGACATATACCGTTCAAGAGCCGGTTCGCCGCCGAAGGCAAGTGCCGCAAGGGTGTCCATCACAAGATTTACCCAGAGTATCTGGGTTATGGAAAGGGGATTGGAAAGCCCCAGCAGCGGCATTATAAAGGATATCAATACAGCCGAAAGATTTATCACAAGCTGGAAGGAAATGAATTTTCTTATGTTGTTGAAGATTGTGCGCCCGTAAAGCACCGAACGGGATATGGAAAGGAAATTGTCGTCCAGGATGACTATATCGCCGGCCTCCTTTGCCACCTCCGTGCCGCTGCCCATGGCAAAGCCCACGTCGGCCTTTTTAAGGGCGGGAGAGTCGTTCACCCCGTCTCCCGTCATGCCTACCACCAGGTCAAGCTCCTGAGACAGCCGTACAAGTCTGGTCTTGTCGGAAGGCAGAGCCCTTGCGATTACCCTTATTCTGGGGAGGAGTGATTTTATCTTTTCGTCGGTCATGGACGAAAGCTCGTCGGATGTGAGGACGATGTCGTCATCGTTTTTGAGAAGTCCCGCATCCTTAGCAATTGCGACTGCGGTTTCGCGGCGGTCGCCGGTTATCATGACCACCTGTATGCCTGCTTCTGTCACCTGCTTTATGGCGTCCACCGATTCCGGACGCACCTCGTCACGGATGCCCAGTATACCCACTAAAGTCCAGCTGCCCCCGGGCAGCTCGTTGTTTTCCGGCACCGTGTCCGAAATTGCCACCGCAAGCACACGGATGGCCTTTTCTGCCAGTCTGTCGATCTCTTTGTTGATCCTGTTCGGGTCAAAGGGGATCTTCAGACCCTGACCGTCATAGCAGAAGGCACAGCGCCCGATGAGCTTTTCGGGAGCGCCCTTGATGAGTGTGACGGTCCTTTCGGAGCTTACGGCTGTGGCGCTGAACTTGCTTTCGGACTGAAATGGTATGGTTTTGAGCTTTTTCAGCTTGGGGAAGGGGTCGGGCGTATTTGAAACGAAACTCAGCAGAGCCCTGTCCGTAGGATTGCCGCCGATAACGGAAAGCTCTTTTTCGGTGCGGCTCATAACCGCGTCGGTGTTGTGGTACAGTGATAAGGCGAGCAGGGACGCAAGCTGATCGTCGATATCTTCAACCCGTTCTGCGGTTCTTCCCATGCCGTCCATAAACAGCACTGTCTCAAGTCTGCCCTTTGTGATGGTGCCGGTCTTGTCGCTGAAAAGTATATTAAGACTTCCGGCGGTCTCGATGCCCGACACCTTGCGGACCAGTACATTGTCCCTGAGCATCTTTTTCATATTCATGGAGGACACTATGGCGATCATCAGGGGAAGACCCTCCGGAACCGCCATAACGATGATTATAACGGCGAACATGACTGCCTGAATGATATCTTTCATCATGTTGAGCCACAGCTCCGGCGCGGAAAAATACGCCTCCACACCTCCGGTACAGAAGAATACGGACTGTATCAGATAGACTACGGCAATGGCGGCGCCGCCGAAGTATCCGAACCTGCTTATGGCGCCCGCAAGCTTTGACAGCTTGTGTTTCAGGGGAGAGGGCCTGTCGTCCTCGATCTGGAGCTCTCCTGCGATCTGACCGTACACCGACCTGTCCCCAACAACGGTCACTGTCATGATACCGCTGCCGGAGTTGACCACCGAGCCTCTGAACACGCTGTACCCGTCAAGAAGATCGGGCTTTGCGTCAGGGTGCGGTCCGGGAACGGGGGCCTTGGGTGCTTCTTTTGTCTCACCGTTGAGAGCGGACTGATCCACGGTGATACGTCCCTCGATGATATGGCCGTCAGCGGGTATCCTGTCGCCGCTTTGAAGCAGTACCGCATCTCCTGTCACTATCTCGTCAATGGGTATCTCGACTGCCTGTCCGCTGCGGAAGACCTTGCATCGAATGGCGGAGGCCTCCTGCTGCAGCTTCTGAAAGGCGCTCTCGTTCTTGTATTCCGACACGGTGGACACTATGGTGGCAATAAGCACAGCCGCAGCGATGCCGGCGGTCTCGTACCATTCCGTGTCGCCTATGCCGGCAAAATAATGGAGAAAAACAAATATCAGGTTCAGAAGCAGGGCAACGCAGAGTATCTTTATCATGGGGTCGCCGAAGTTTCCCATGAGCTTATGAAAAAAGGATTCTTTTTTCTGTTCCGTCAGACGGTTGCTGCCGTGCTCCTCCCTTGACCTGATGACCTGTTCATCGTTCAGTCCGAAGGTATTCATAT
This sequence comes from Acutalibacteraceae bacterium, assembly GCA_045221075.1. GTDB lineage: Bacteria > Bacillota > Clostridia > Oscillospirales > Acutalibacteraceae > UBA1213. Next base: position 30,672 of record JBGUWL010000291.1, on the reverse strand, counting down.
CAAAACTCCTATCCGTTTGGGACTTTCATATATTTTACAACCCGGCTTTCTTTTTTGTCAATACGACATTCTGTATTTTAATGCCGGATGATCGCCGATCTGCGACCTTTTGATATGTTAATGTCGGGAATGTCCGACCTCTGGCAAAAAAAGAATGACAGCTCCCCATCGGGAAACTGTCATTCAGGTTTGGTTTTCTGTCAGGTCAGCAGGAAATCTGCAGAAGCAGACGAAAGCATCACCTTGAAGCCTCGGTCTCTGCGACCAGCTTCTTGGCAAGGTTCATTACCTCTTTTCTCTGTTTCGGAGTCAGGTTCCTGACAACAAAGAGCAGCTCCACCTCATACTTTGTGGTGGCATGGGTACGATACTTCAAAGTGTCCTCATCCTCGGTCGGCGCACCGGAGTGGATGTCGGCAACGGCACTTTCAAGTTCTTCCTCGATGCCCTCAAGCAGCTTTGTGTAGCTGATGTTGTAGACCTTTGCGATCTTGATCAAGGTGTTGATGTCCGGCTTAGTTTTACCTGTTTCATAATAGGTATAGGTAGAGCGTTCTATTTTAAGTCTGTCAGCAACCTGCTGCTGAGTAAGACCGCACTCGTGCCTGTAAAATTTAAGCCAGTAAGATATCATACTGTACATTATAATTACCCCCTGTAAAAATAATATCACCAACCCGATATCATTATACACTATTTTCCTTGTTTTGTCATCATTTTTTTATTCACTTTTAAAATATTTGCATTATGATGATAAAAAACAACAAAAACTCCTATTTTTTTATAAGATATTACAAAAAATTTCGATAAATCTTTGTATATTTGAAATAAAACGGGTACATAGACACAAAAATCACTAAGGGATGCTTTCCGGAACAAACGTGAACGCGCAGTGAATCATCCTCTCTGACCTGCCGGGGGGGATCAGCTGCAGTAGTCCTCCATCAGCCGCAGGAACTCCCGTCTGTTTGAGGTGGTAATACCCTTTGTCAGAAGCACCTGATCCGCCCCCGGCAGGTCGCTCACGTTTACCGTGCTGACAAAAAAAGGTTCCCTGCTGTTGTCCCGGAATGCGGCAACCTTTTGTCTGTATGCCTTAAGGGTATAGCAGGAAGGGGGAGAGGCATCGGAGGATCCGTATCCCGTACCGCCGCCGGAGGAAAACATATCTCCGTTGTTTCCGGTCCCGTAGGATGCTGCGGCGGATGTTATGAGTATGCACAGGAAAGCGGCGCAGCCTGTTGCGATAAGCAGTTTTTTCATAAAACCATCACCTCTTTTTTATTTTTGGGATAATTTGTGTAATTATTCACAGGTATGACAGTAATTTTTTAGCAAAATATAGATATTGGAGGCGATTTTTTAATTTATGAAAAAAAATCATTCCATTATTCCGATTTTATGGTATAATAGCATAGGCGACTTGTATTAGTCGGAAAAAATGTGTTTTTGGCCTGCGCCTGCGGTTAAAACAGGAAAAACAGGTCATATTATTTTTAAACAGGGAGCTTGGCTCCGACAGGCCCGCCTGATCGGAGCGTGCGGCGCAGTCAACAGACGTCAGCGGCTCTGGCTCCGTCAACGTTTGTTATAGACAACAGCGTTACCATAGCTGTTGAAGGAGGTACCCTCGGTGAGAAAAACGGATATCAGTAAATACCAGGACAATTCGGAATCATCATCTGTTTCTGCGGGTTCGGTTGCCAGAGAATTTTTCGGAACAATCGGCAAGCTGCTTATCACGGCATTCCTTGTGGCTCTGTTTACCGGACTTGTTGTAGGTCTGTCGGTTCTGTTCTACATTATAGATATCGCAAACGAGCCTTCAAATATCGACCTTGCCGACCTGAAGCTGAACGAGACCAGCCATGTGTATGTTCTCAATGATAAGGGCGAGTGGGAGGATTACCGCCAGCTTTATTCCACGGAGAACCGTGTCTGGGTCAGCTACAAGGACATCCCCAAGGTCATGATCGACGCCCAGATCGCCATTGAGGACAAGCGTTTCTATGACCACGAGGGTGTTGACTGGTACCGTACCGGCGGCGCCGTGTTCAGCCTTGCCACAGGCAGGGACGATTTCGGCGGCTCCACCATCACCCAGCAGCTTATCAAGAATATAACCGATGACAACGAGGTGAGCATCACCCGTAAGCTACGTGAGATATTCCGCGCCATCAAGCTTGAAAAGGAATATACAAAGGACGACATTCTCGAAGCCTACCTCAACATCGTAAACTACGGCAGCGGATGCCGTGGCGTGCAGTCCGCCGCAAGACTGTATTTCAACAAGGACATCCAGGACTGCAATGTGGTGGAATGTGCCGCCATTGCAGGAATTACCCAGAACCCCTATGCCTACGATCCTCTTGTGTTCCCCGAAAAGAACAAGGAGCGCCGTGACACCGTTCTTGAGGAAATGTACAATCAGGAAATGATCGACCAGAAGACCTATGAAGAAGCCAAAAAGCAGTCGGAGAACCTCAAATTCGTAGGCTACGTCATCGAGGAAGAAGACGATGAGAGCGAAAGCTGGGGCTGGTATGACGACAGACTTTTCCGTGATGTTTCCCGTGACCTTGCCGCAGAACTGAAGATAAGCATTGAAGACGCCGAAGAGATGATCTACAGCAAGGGTCTGAAGATATACAGCGCCATGGACAAGCAGGCTCAGATATCCGCAGAACGTCTGGTGCTTGACTGGAAAACTCCCAGTGATCCCACCCTTGACGTGGGCTTCATCATGATGGATTTTGAGGGCAGGATACTTGCTACCGTCGGCGGAAGAGAAGCCCGTGACGGCCGTCTGCTCTGGGACAACGCATCCAATTCGGCCCTGCAGCCCGGCTCCACCATCAAGCCGCTTACCTCCTATGCACTTGCAATAGAACAAAAGAAGATAAACTACTCCACTCTTATCAACGACGAAAAGAAAAGCGACTGGAGCTACGATTCTCACGGAAACCCCGTTCCGGGTCCCGACAACTGGTATGGTGACAACTACGGCCAGATAACCGCAGCCCGCGCCCTTGCAATATCCTCCAACTGCGCGGCGGTAAGCGTTCTCAATTCCGTGGGTATGCCTGCGGCATACGATTTCCTTACAAGAAGTCTTAACTTTACCCATCTTGACGAGGACAAGGACAAGGAGAACCTTTCCGGTCTTTCCATAGGCGGCTTTACCGGAGGTACCACTGTCGAGGAGATGACTGCTGCCTATGCCATCTTCTGCAACGAGGGATATTATTATCAGCCTTACTGCTATTACTACGTTCTTGACCGTGAAGGCAACGTCCTGCTGGATAACCGTGACAGAGGCGTTCCCGACAGAGTTCTCTCCGCCGAGACAGCTACCATCATGAACCGTATGCTCTCAGAGGTAGTCAACGCAGACTACGGAGACGATTCCACAGGTCAGCGTGTCCGTATGAAAGATTGGGAGATCATCGGCAAGACCGGTACCACCGACAGTTCCTTTGATAACTGGTTCGTGGGTGCGTCACCCTATGCAGTGGCAGGTATATGGACGGGTCACTCCACTCCCTCCGAGATAGCAGAGGATGAACAGGGTATGGTCCATATTCTGTGGAAGGATATTATGGCCGAATACCTCAAGGGCAAGACCAAGAAGCCCTATAACCTTGCCGGTACGGTGGAACAGCATGACTACAATGTCAAGACCGGACAGCTTGTAACATACGATGCCGGTTCCAACTCAAGGACGGGTTACTATACTTCGGACAATCAGCCTCAGTTCGAAAAGGTGGAAACAAAGCCCACCGAGACCAGCGTACAGCAGTCTTCGGACACTCAGGAGAGCTCGGACGCCGATGAATCTTCAGAGGAGTCAGAAAGCTCCGTTACCGAAGAGACTTCCGTAACGCCGGAAAGCAGCACCGAAGAATCCTCGGTACCCGAAAGCTCGGAGCCTTCCGAGGAACAGTCCGTTTCGTCGGAACCTGTGGAGGAATCACCATCAGAGGAACCCGTTGAGTCCTCCGAGGAATCCTCGGATATTAGTACGGAACCTCCCGCAAGCTCAGAGGATGAGCCACCGGAGGAATCACCATCAGAGGAACCCGTGAGCGAACCTACGGAGGAACCTTCTCCGGAGGAACCTTCTCCGGAGGTACCGGAGGCAGCCTGATGCAGGGGCTGACAACAATAAACACTAACAATGATAAGGAGACATTTTTATGATACAGGCAGCGGTTATGGGCTACGGAGTTGTGGGCTCCGGTGTGGTTGAGGTGCTTACAGAGCATAAAGAGAGCATTGCAAGACGCACAAAGGAAGAGATCGGCATCAAGTATATTCTTGACATCCGGGATTTTCCCGACAGCCCCTTTCAGGACAAATTCACCAAGTCCTTTGAGGATATCCTCAATGACGATGAGGTAAAGGTGGTCGCAGAGGTCATGGGGGGAGTAAATCCCGCATATGATTTTACAAAGCGCCTCCTTGAAAGCGGAAAGAGCGTCGTTACCTCAAACAAAGAGCTGGTGGCCACAAAGGGCGCCGAGCTTCTCAGAATAGCCCGTGACAACAATGTCAACTACCTGTTCGAGGCCAGCGTGGGCGGCGGCGTTCCCATCATTCGCCCCCTGAGCCAGTGCCTTGCCGCTAATGAGGTCACCGAGGTCGCCGGCATACTTAACGGCACCACAAACTTTATCCTTACCAAGATGATTCATGACAATATGTCATTTGAAGACGCTCTTGCAATGGCCCAGAAGCTGGGCTATGCCGAGAAGGACCCCACAGCCGATGTTGAGGGTCAGGACGCCGGTCGCAAGATCGCAATACTTGCCTCCCTTGTTTACGGCAAGCACGTCTATCCTCAGTATGTACATACCCAGGGTATCACAAAGATCACCCTTGACGATGTGGCATACGCTTCCTCATGGGGCGGCGTAATAAAGCTCATCGGTCAGGTAAAGCGCCTTGAGGACGAGACTCTTGATATTACCGTTGAGCCTATGCTTATCTCAAAGGAAAGCCAGCTTGCAAATGTTGACGACGTGTTCAACGGCATACTTGTCCGCGGCGACGCAACAGGCGATGTTGTGTTCTACGGCAGGGGAGCAGGAAAGCTGCCTACGGCCAGCGCCGTTGCGGCGGATATAATGGACTGCGTAAAGCACCTGAAAAAGAGAAAGTATCTTGACTGGGTGGATGCTGACGGCAGCATCGTGAAGCCCTATGAAGAGACCGCATATCCCGTATATGTAAGGGTCTCCAGCCAGTTCACAAAGCAGCAGATGCTCCAGAAGGTGACTGCTTTGTTCGGCCCGGTAAAGGAAATCGCCCGCACCGGCGCCACCGTCGGCGAATATGCCTTCGCCACCGAAGAGATGACCGTCTCACAGCAGAACAAGGCCGTTGAGACACTTAACAGCGAGGGCGTTTCAGTTCTGTCAAAAATCCGCATTGCGGATTTGTAATAAATAATTTGGGGGAGAGAAAATGAGTCTTATTGTACAGAAATTCGGAGGAAGCTCTGTAGCCAATGCAGAACGAGTTTTCAACGTTGCCAGGATCGTAACCGATACATACAAAAAGGGCAACAGCGTTGTCGTAGTCGTTTCTGCACAGGGCGATACAACAGACGATCTCATTGACAAGGCCAATGAGATAAATCCGGATGCTTCAAAAAGAGAAAAGGATATGCTTCTTGCAGCAGGTGAGCAGATCTCTATCGCACTGCTTGCAATGGCAATTGAAAAGCTCGGGTTCCCTGTAGTATCCCTTCTGGGATGGCAGGCCGGCTTCCAGACAAATTCAGCCCACACTTCAGCCCGCATCAAAAGGGTAAGGACGGATCGTATCGCCAAGGAGCTTGACAAGAAAAACATTGTTATCGTGGCAGGCTTCCAGGGTATAAACCGTTATGAAGACGTTACCACACTCGGACGCGGAGGCTCCGACACCAGTGCCGTTGCCATTGCCGCAGCCATGCACGCCGATCTTTGTCAGATATTCACCGACGTTGAAGGTGTATACACCGCCGACCCCAGAAAGGTCAAGAACGCAACAAAGCTCAAGACCATTTCTTATGACGAAATGCTGGAGCTTGCAACTCTGGGCGCTCAGGTTCTCAACAACAGAAGCGTTGAGATGGCAAAAAAATACAATATCGAGCTTGAGGTGCTTTCCAGTCTTACAAATGCACCCGGCACTATCGTTAAGGAGGCAACTAAAATGGAAAAAATGTTGGTCAGCGGTGTCGCAAAGGATACAAATGTAGCAAGGATCTCTGTTGTAGGTGTGCCTGACAACCCGGGTCTCGCTTTCAAAATGTTTTCAAAGCTCTCATCAAAGGGTATCAATGTTGATATCATCCTGCAGTCCATCGGCAGAGACGGCACAAAGGACATCTCCTTTACCGTTGCAAAGGATAACGCAAAGGAAGCAGCCGAGGCTATGGAAGAGTATGTTGCAACCGTGGGCGGCAAGAGTGTTCTTGTTGACGAAAAAGTTGCAAAGATCTCCATCGTCGGTGCAGGCATGGAGAGCCATGCAGGCGTTGCCACCAAGATGTTCGAGGCTCTTTATGATGCACAGATCAACATCCGCATGATCTCCACCAGCGAGATCAAGGTATCCGTTCTTATCGACGAGAAGAATGCCGATGCCGCAGTAAGCGCCATCCACTCAAAGTTCTTTGACGACGATAACTGATCTTATATCAAACAGACCTGACGACCATATTTGCCGCCAGACTGTCTGATATTGGTATAACGGTATAACAAGATAACGGCAGACTGTCAGTCCGGAAGGACCGGCGGTCTGCCGTTTTTTCTCAGTTGTGATGATGTATTTGGTCAGTTTGCTGATTCGACTGTTTAAAACTGATCTTCATATTGTTTTTTATATAAATTTGCAGGTGCAGTGAATCATCCCCTGCCGAGGGGTGCGGGTGTCCGGTGGACACCGCTGCGAAGCAGCAGCACTGACCGAGCGCAGTAAAACAAGTGACATTGGGGGTACCGGCAGGCGGGATCCAACGTCCACAAGATCGACTCAGGGGAAAAGGGAAGCGAGATAGGCTGCAACGCCGTCTTCGTAGCTGTTTCCGATCACAAGGTCGGCGCTTTTGCGTACCTCCTCAACGGCGTCACCAACGGCAACGCCGAAATCCGACGCCCTCATCATTTCAAGGTCGTTCAGGTTGTCCCCGAAGGTGACTACCCGGTTGGCGTTCAGCATTTCCTTAAGTTTGAGAACGCCCGATGCTTTCGTGGCCTTTTTGCTGAACACCTCAAGAAAGTATTTGTCGGTGTAGTTGTCGCTGTAAAGGGTGGCCTTTGCTTCGGGAAGGCGGCTTATGGCGTTGTATATGGGCAGCAGACGGCTGTAGTCATCCACCATTGTGAAGTATATTACTTTGTCATCGTCGGAAACCGTGATGTTGTCAGTCTGACGGAAGCTCTTGTAATCGCTGTCCTTGCGCGCCTCAAAGAAATTCCGCTCAACGTTGTTTGAAAGACGCTCAAACTCCACGTTTATGCCGCAGTCGCTGTCAAACTTGTATACAAAGGACATCCTGTCAAAATCATGAAGTATCCTTATGATCTCAAGGGCGGTGCCGGTGTCCATGGGAACGCAGTCGATGTATTTGTGTTCGCTGTTGTCGTACATCAGTACTCCGTTAAGGTGTATGCTGGGGATGCAGACGTCAAGGCTGCGCAGTATGGGGATGGCCGACTGACTGCGGGCTGTGGCCACAGAAAACAGCATACCTCGTGCAATGAGGCGGTTCAGTGTGGCTTTGGTGGCTTCCGTAAGTCTGGCCTTCGGGTCCAGAAGGGTACCGTCAAGATCGGATACATAGAGTGTTTTCATGTCTTGCTCCTTATATCAGGTCAGTGACCTGAAAAAATAGGTTATGTCGGAGAGTATAAGGGTCTGACAGTCGGGGAAGGGGGATGATGAGAAGAATCCCCGGCGTTCCTCGCCGTCTCCGAGATAGACGATGCCCTCGCCCTCCGGCTTGCCGTCAGCAAAGAATCCGGTGTAGCGGTGGTCGGAATACAGAATGGTACCGCCGCCGTTGGGCAGACCGTTTTTGAGCCGTCCGGTGTATATTCCCGGCACACTGCCGACTATTATGTTCTTTTCGATGATATATTCCGGAGTTACCCGATAAAGCTCGTATTCGGTGTTTTTCAGTTCTTCACAGACCGGCAGCTCGCTCAGCTCTTTGAGCAGCACCTTCATGGGCTTTTCCGGCTCGTTGCTGCGGAAGATGCCCTCGAATTGTTTCTCGGCGTTTTCTCCGAAGCTGCAGCCCATACCGCTTCGCTGACCTGCGCTGATGTTGCCGTAATACAGCAGTGAACCGTCCTGAGAGTATTCACAGGTATATACAAGCTCGTCCTTTTCGTACAGGGACTTTCTTATGACGGAACGGCCCTTTATCTCGTTTATGCGTCCGCTGCGCTGTCCGTCCCTGAACATACCCACATATCTGGCTTCGCCGTCGCTGAAAAGGATGCCGCAGCCGTTGTATTGGTCGTTCTTCCACAAACCCTTGTAGAGAATGTTGTTGTCCATATATTCAACACCGAAGCCCTCCCGGCTGCCCTTGTGGAAGCTGCCGGAATAAACTGCGCTGCCGTTTTCGTAAAGCTTGCCTTCGCCCTCATACACGGAATTGCAGAAGCTTCCTTCATACAGCTTTTCGCCGTCACAGTATTCTATGCCCCGTCCGTTCCGTCTCATATCGGCCCATTCGCCGCAGTAGACCAGACGTTTGCCGCTGTCGTATTCGTTAAAGATACCGGTGGGTTCTCCGTCAACAAAGCGTCCCTCCGCATATCCTCCTTCTTCGGTGAACAGACGGCCGGTGCCGTTGTATTTGTCGTCCATAAAGCTGCCGACGTATATAATATTTCCCTGGGCGTTGGTCAGGGTGCATTTGCCGTGGGCCCTGCCGTTTTTAAAGCTGCCGGAGATGCTTCCTCCGTCCTCAAGGTAAAGCACGCCCTGTCCGTTGTATTCATCCTGCAGCCAGTCGCCTCTGTAAAGAACGCTGCCGTCCTTGTTGTAGGACGTGCCCTTTCCGCTGCGGCAGTTGTCGTGAAATCCGCCGGTGTAGAGCAGATTGCCCTCGCGGTCGAACTGTGTGCCCGTTCCGAGGAACCGGCCGTCCCGGTATTTTCCGATAAAGAAGGTCTCTCCCTCAGGATCGTAGGTCATTCCTGCGCCGCTGCGCTGACCGTTTTCGATGCTTCCGGCATAGAGCATATTGCCGCTGCTGTCAAAATGAGCGGCGGTCTCGACGGAGACATCCTCCTGCCACTTGCCCACGAATACGCTTCCGTCCGTGGGTGAGAAGGCGGCTCCCAGACCCTGACGGCGGTTGCTTTCCCAGTTTCCGGCATAGCAGAGTTTTCCGGACTTGAAGTAATATACTCCGAAGCCGCTGCGTTTGTCCTCCTTGTAGCCGCCCTCATAGGCGGTCTCGCCGTTTTTCATTACAGTCCGGCCCCGTCCGCTGCGCAGGTCGTTTTCTATGTCGCCGAAGTAATAATACTGTTTTCCGCCGGACTCGATGATCTGCTTGTCAACTCTCTCATAGGGACATTCGCTGACAAAGGTGCAGGCTCTCTGGGACTGGGTGTTCTGGTTGTTTTCCTTTTTGAATATGCTTTCCGCAACCGGCTCTGCCGCCTCGTCAGGAAGGGCTTCGGCAGGCTTTGCCGGGGGCTTTTTGCTTCGCTGCTGTTTTGAAGAGGTCTTTTTGCTGCGGCTGCGCTTGCTGTCTGCCGCTGAGGGTGAGATGGTGCTGCGGTTGTCTACATTGGTGTCGTCGGGATGATCCTCCTGCGGGGCCGCTGCAAAGCTTTCGGTGACCTCTGTGGACACGGTATCTGTTCCGGCGGCGGATACTGACGTATCCTGCTCCACAGATCCGGCACTGTCGCCGGCTGCGTCAGGTCCGGAAATCTCTGCAGGTCCGGTCTGTTCCTCGGATTCCCGGGGCTTGTCCACATTGATCTGGGGGCTGTTTTTAAGGTCGAACACGCCCTCGTTTTCACCCGAAAGTGCCGACTCGTCAACAACAAAGGCAGACGTGCGCTCTTCGCTGTCGGCAGAAGTCTCCTTTTCCTCTTCGGCTGCGGACTCCTTCAGCAGCTTGTCAAGAGCCTGACGGCGGGTCTTGTATTCCTCTTCGGTACAGAAATAAAAGCTGCCGCAGTTTGTCACACAGAATATCCTCGGTTCGCTGGTCATTATGTTCAGCTTCCGGGTCATCTCTTTGTCAAGATTCACGTCAAAGGGGAATAGCACCTCTGTACCCTTCTGGGACTTGCAGATAACAGAGGCTCTGTCCTCGTTCTGTCCCGGCGCGATAAGCAGACTGACTCCCCGGTCGCTCTCGTTAAGGTATTCCGTTCTCAGCCAACGGTGACGCAAGTCAAAATATGCTCTTTTGCAGGGCTTCTGCCGTTCGCCCAGGCTTTCGACACAGTATCCCTCCTGGGTCTCAATGACCCTTTCCACCTGATGGCCTGCCTTCATTTTCTTGTATTTCAGGATGACGCCGTCCTCTATGGAATAGTTGTAATGATATATCATCCCTTCCGATCTGACGGTGCTGCGTTTTTTTTGTTTTGCGCCGGTCTCGAAAAAGCGTTTTCTTCCCGTACAAAGTACATCGCTGCCGTTCCACGGGTCATCCGGTGAACTGTAAACACCGTAATACACAATATCCTTTTTTATATCCTGAACCATAAGCTGATCCATATTATACAGATCCTTTCCCGGGTATAGTGCTTCAAACAAGCGCGTCCCCTGCGACGTCCATTGCCTCAATAATATCATACAATAAAACTGCGTTTTTTGCAAACAAAATCATGCAAATTTCGTCAAATATCTTTCAAAATTTGTTGATACATGATATAATACATATATCCAAATACAGAAAGGATGGTAATTATGCAGGTCATGATAATGGAGGCATCGACTGCGGCTTCTGCGGCAGAGTCGGAGGTATCAGAGGCGCTGATACAGCCGGTACCGGTACAGGAAAGCCTTTCGTCGGCTCAGAAATGGCTCCAGGACGCCTACAACTGGTTTATTAACTATCTGCCGAACCTGATCTCGGCTCTGCTGATATTTGTGGTTGGCTGGTGGATAACAAAGATAATATGCAAGATCTTCATGAAGGCAATGAAGAAAAGCAAGGCGGATCCCACGGTGGCGCACTTTCTTAACTCTGCCATCAACATGGCCCTCAAGCTGCTTATCATCATTTGTGTGCTCTCCACCTTAGGCTTCAACGTGACCACAATAATCACCACCCTGGGCGCTGCGGCCGTGACCGTAGGTCTTGCCCTCAAGGACAGCCTTGCTAATGTGGCAAGCGGTACCATTATAATTCTCAACAAGAAATTCAAGATCGGCGACTATCTTGAAACAGAGGGACTCAAGGGTAACGTAGTAAAGATAGATATGATGTATACCACCCTTTGCACATACGACAACAAAGAGGTGCTCATACCCAATTCCCGCCTCACCTCAAACAACATCACCAACTATTTTGTGCGGGACGAACGGCGCATCGACCTGATAGTTCCCATCGCCTACAGCGAGGATATAGCAAAGGCCCGTGAGGTCATCATGACGCTGATAGACAACCATGACCTTGTTGTACACGAAAAAAGGAACCGTGTGGCTGTTGAGGTACTCAACGAAAGCAGCGTTGACCTCAGCGTCTGGATATGGGTACATTCGGATGATTACTGGGTGATGAAGGAGGAAATGCAGGAGAGCATCAAAAAGACCCTCGACGCCAACCATATCCAGATACCCTTCAATCAGCTTGATGTACATATCAAAGAAAAATAATATCAGGTCCGCAGCATGAAAAAAGGAAAAGGGGAGACAGCAATGATCTTTGCAATAGATGTGGGAAATACAAATATCGTTTTCGGAGGTGTTGACAAAAAGGGACAGACCTCGTTTCTGTGCCGCATCAGCACCGACAAGAACAAGACCGAGGATGAATATGCCGTACAGTTCAAGACCCTGATGGAGCTTAACGGAGCCTCTCGGGAGGACTTCGTAGGCGGGATAATATCTTCTGTCGTACCTCAGCTTACCGGAATACTCAGCCTTGCGCTTAGTAAGGTGATCGGCAGGGAGCCGCTGGTGGTGGGACCCGGAATAAAGACCGGGCTCAATATCAGGATAGACAACCCAGCCCAGCTCGGCAGCGACCTTGCCGTGGGCGCTGTGGCCGCCATTGCTCTGTATCCGAAGCCGCTTATGGTGGTGGATATGGGAACCGCAACGACTATATGCGTTGTAGACAAGGACTCCTCCTACATCGGCGGCATCATTGCCCCGGGAGTAAGGGTGTCTATGGAATCCCTCACCAAAAACGCAGCCCAGCTCCAGAGCATCGGCCTTTTCCCGCCGAAGAAGGCCATAGGCACCAACACCGCCGACTGTATGCGCTCGGGAATGGTGTTCGGCAACGCGGCGATGATAGACGGACTTATCGACCGCATGAGCGAAGAGATAGACGGCACACCTACCATAGTTGCCACCGGAGGCCTTGCCTCAAAGATAATCCCCCACTGCCGGCATGATATCATCCTCAACAACGAGCTTCTCCTGATCGGCCTGAGGATAATCTACGACAAGAATAACTGATCTCCGCCCCGGGCTGCAAATACTGGTGCTCTTTGTGTTGGACTCATACTGTTTTCCGATTAAAAGCTGACTATGTCTGCTTTTAATGTGAGTTAAGTATAAGCGGCAATCGTCAGGCGTTTCAGAACAATAAACTCCTCACTCCTCACTCATAACTCATAACTCCTCGCTCCTGACTTCTGACTGAAAGCAAGCCGCAATCCATAAAGCAATAAAGCCTTCCGTGACCTTTTGAGGGATCATGGAAGGCTTTTGGTATTCTTTTATCAGGATTCGGGACCTGTGCTGATGTTGATCACAACGGTGGAACCGTAGCGTTCCTTGTCGCCGGCGTTGTGGCTGGTGTAGCCGATGACCTTTCCGGCGGGAACGGTCTCGCTTGAAATATACACGCCCGATGCGATAAAGCCCTGACTGTTAAGAGCGCTGACGGCAGTCTCAACCGACTGACCCGCAACGATGGGAAGCTCTCTTTCGGCTGAACCCATGCTTACGGTGACAACGATGGTGGCGCCCTTTTTGGCGGTGATGCCGCTTTCGGGACTCTGGGACTTGATGACGCCCTGCTCGAACTTGTCGCTGACCTCATCGGTGGTCTTTATCAGAACGAAGTTGCCTCCGGCGCTGGCCTTGGCGTTAACGTCGTCATAGCGCTGACCCACAAGATTGGGTATGGTTATCATATCCGGATCGTCGGGATTCACGATGACATCCTCCTCAGATTCCTCCTTGTTGGCTCCGATAAGGCTGTTAAAGGAATCCGGGTTGGTGTATACCCAGTATATTCCCGCGCCAAGCAGTATCAGCAGGCAGGCAAGGACAGTGAGTATGCCCCAAACAAAGCCGGGAACGCCGTCCTTTTTGCGGGGGGTGTAGTTTTCTGCGGTCTCGCTCTGGAGGGCACTGCGGTTGGCCTCGTTCTGGATGGCCTTAACGGTGGGAGCCGAAGAAAGCTGGCTGCGCATTTCTTCAAAGGTGGATATTCTGTTAAGCTTCTGCACCTGCAGACCGCCGGCAAGAGTCGTGACGATGTGAGGGGGCAGACGCTTGAATACGGCCGTGGGAATGGACAGCTTTCCGTCAGCCTTGCGCTCGTTGCTGTTTTCGGGCAGACGGCCTGTGAGAGCATAGAACAGGGTGGCGGTGAAGCCGTATACGTCGGTGGCTTCGTCAAGCACGCCCACTTCCTTGTACTGCTCGGGGGCTGCGCATCCGTCCATAAGCTCCGGCTCAAAGAATCCGCCTGTCTGGCGCATTTCCTTAAGCGCAAAGTCTGTCAGTCTCAGTTTTCCGGAAGAAGTCACCACAAGGTTCTCGGGAGAGATGGCATAGTGACCCACGCCGGAAGAGTGAAGAGCGGACAGGGTTGCGATAAGCGGCATAAACAGCGGACGGGCGGTGTTCCAGTCAATGCTGCCGCTCCTGCGGTTTATGTACTCCACAAAGGGTATGGACTCATAGTATTCGGAAACGGTGTAGGACACTCCGTTTTCGTTGAAAATATCAAATATGGGGGAGATAGCCGTAAGCTCTCTCTGACGCGCGATGGTGCGGTAGTAGTTAAGGTATTCTTCGTTCAGATCGCTGAACTGCTTTTCATAGCCGCCTCTGATGACTACTTTCTTTTTGCCGTTGGCGCGTCCGCATATTCCTGCGGGCATGAACTCACTGATGACCACCGGAGTATTCATAGTCTTGCTGAAGCCTATATATTTTGCGCCCTCGGCGTTGTTGCTGAGCTTTTTGCCCACAATATAGTTGCCGTTCTGGAGCTCTGCGCCCAGAGGCATAAACGGCGCATTCTGTGTTGATGTCTTGTCAAAACCGCAGTTAGGACAGATCTTTTCACCGTTGTACTCTTTCATACAACCCAGACAAAGCTGTGACATTTTGTAATTCCGCCAATCTCCGTACGATTATGGAAGCAGGTGAAGCTGTACGGCACACTTCGCCATCATTATCTTTAAGATTATAGCATACCGGCGGTACAATTGCAAGTTTTTAACGCTTTTTCTTTTGGCAATTACAAAATTGTAAATTTCCCGGTGCCGGCGAGCCGCCGGTGGTGATTTTGCGGCGCAGAGCCTGCGCTCCCTACTTCGCGCTCCAGTTCAGAATCATCCATCGGTTTTGTGCCGCAATACAGCTTTATTCGGGTCGGTTGATGGTCAGATAAAACAGGCACGCAAAACTACAAACAGCGTAGGTACTATGAAATCCGGATGACAGCATCCGGCAGTGAAACAAGTGTCCTTGGGGTGCTCTGCGCCGGTGCGTTGACACGAACCATATGTCCTGATAGAATATAACCGGAGGCGATAGTATGCTGTATCTTTACTATATCAACGGAGAGGATGAGGGATTTGTTGAGCGGGCAAGACCGTTTCTGGCTTCTCAGCGGATCGAAAGACTTGACCGGTACAAATTCACAAGTGACAGGGTGAACTGCGCTCTTGTGTATCTGCTTCTCAGATACGGACTGAAAAAAGAATACGGTATTACGGAACCGCCTGTTTTCGGCTTTCACAAAAAGGAAAAGCCGTTTTTGAATGAACATCCTGACATCCACTTCAATATGAGCCACTGCGCCGGAGCCGCCGCCTGTATAATATCGGACCGCAGCACCGCCGTTGACGTGACCGGACTGAGGAAGGTTGAACCACGTTTGTATGACCGTGTATGCAGTCATGACGAAGCGGAGGCCGTCAGAGCATCTGACGATCCACGGGGGGCGTTCCTGAGACTGTGGACAAGGAAGGAATGCTGCACGAAGCTGAGCGGACTGGGGTTTACTGCCGACTTCCGCACAGTCACGGACAGCCTGCCGGAGATGGAACACATCCACACCTTTGAACAGGACGGCATTATCTGCTCATATTTCGGTGATAACGTAAAAACGGCGGTGCTCACGGAGGAAGAACTGTTCGGAATGATATGTGCCGAAAAATAAGTCTGCACTTAAACACCATGTCCGCAGCCGACATGGACCGGATGCACAGAAACAAGTGTTTTGCGGTACATTCCTCTGCCGTGTTCTGCAAAAACTTCTGTTCGGATCATTGACGCTGTTTTTGCCTGACGTCGGTATTGCCGTCTTTCCCGTAACGCTGAGATCATTTTTCAACATAGTATAAAGGAAAATGCTGATCATTTCATTTTCTGATTTTGATTTATCGGTTCATATCACATAATGTAAGCGGTTTTAGGAAAGGGGTTTGGGGAAGAACCCTTTTTCCGCCGGAAAAGGGTTTTCCCCAAAAAACTGCCGGTAATAATTGAATTGCGTGTCTGAGAGGTCATGCACTTGAAAAATCGGAGGAATTGATATATAATATCTGTTGATACATCAAAAGCAAAAAAGGAGAAGGTTAATATGACTAAAATAGACATTTTTTCAGGCTTTCTTG
This sequence comes from Acutalibacteraceae bacterium, assembly GCA_045221075.1. Taxonomy (GTDB): domain Bacteria; phylum Bacillota; class Clostridia; order Oscillospirales; family Acutalibacteraceae; genus UBA1213. Next base: position 14,599 of record JBGUWL010000291.1, on the reverse strand, counting down.
GTGCGGGCAAGACTACCCTTATCAAAAAGCTCATAAAGGACGGTTACGGCAGCGAAAAGCTTGTCCTTATCGAAAACGAGTTCGGAGAGATCGGCATTGACGGCGGATTTCTCAAGGAGGCCGGCATACAGATAAACGAGATGAATTCCGGCTGTATCTGCTGCTCCCTTGTGGGCGATTTCAGAAAGGCCCTGACTCAGGTGCTGGAGCAGTTCAAGCCCGACAGGATCATCATTGAGCCTTCGGGGGTAGGCAAGCTCAGCGACGTTATCAACGCGGTCCGTTCCGTTGACAGGGAAGATGTAGTGCTCAACAGCTTTGTTACGGTGGCGGATGCGTCAAAGTGCAAAATTTACATGAAGAACTTCGGCGAGTTCTACAACAACCAGATAGAGAGCGCCAGCACCATCATTCTCAGCAGGACCCAGAACATGACCGACGAAAAACTGCAGGCCGCTCTGGAGCTTCTCAGACAGCATAACAGCAAGGCCGCTATTGTCACCACACCCTGGGATCAGCTGACCGGCGGACAGATACTTGCCGCAACAGAGGGCAAGGCCCTGCTGACTCTGGATGACCTCCATCATGATGAGGAGGAGTGCGACGACCCTGAGTGCGAGTGTCATCATCATCACCACGATCATGATGACCATGACCATGATGACCACGAGCATCATCACCACCATCACCACGATGACGAGGAGTGCGACGACCCCGAGTGCGAGTGCCATCATCATGACCATGACGACCACGACCATGACTACCATGACCACGAGGAACACGAGCATCATCACCACCATCACCACGATGATGAGGAGTGTGACGACCCTGAGTGCGAGTGCCACCACCACGACCATGACGACCACGATCACGAGCATCATCACCACCATCACCATCATCATGCCGATGAGGTGTTCATAAGCTGGGGCAGAGAGACCGCCAAAAAGTACACCCAGGAGCAGATAAACGACATTCTTACCGCCCTTGAGGACAGCGATAAATACGGTGTCGTCCTCCGGGCAAAGGGCATTGTTCCTGCGCAGGACGGCACATGGATACATTTTGACTTTGTTCCCGGGGAAAAGGACGTGCGCACAGGCGGCGCCGATTATACCGGACGTATCTGCGTCATCGGTTCAAAGCTGAACGAGAGCGCTCTTGAGGAGCTGTTCTGAGAGTGAGCGAATGTCCGGAATGATCACAGTCCGGCCATTATGTCCGGCGGCATCATCGTTCCGGAAGGGAACGCATAAGCCGTTCTGCAGTGAAATAAAAACGGAGTGATATAAATGAATACAATACCCGTGTATCTCTTTCTTGGATTTCTTGACAGCGGCAAGACCAGGTTCATGCATGAGAACCTCTGTGACCGCAACTTCATGGACGGGGACAAGACCCTTGTTGTGCTGTGTGAAGAGGGAGAAGAGGAGCTTGATACATCGAAATATGCCGGAGGTAGGAACGTGACCATCGTCACCGTTGACGAAAAGGAACAGCTTACCGAAGCCTTCCTCCAGAATGCTCTCAAAAAGTCCAGAGCTGAAAGAGTCATGATAGAATACAACGGAATGTGGCTGCTCAGCGACCTTGCGTCCGTGCTGCCAAAGAACTGGCAGGTCTATCAGATAATGATGACTGCGGATTCCCGCACCTTTGATATGTACAACAGTAATATGCGTCAGCTTGTATATGACAAGATAAGCAATACCGAGCTGGTGTTCTTCAACCGCTACAGTGACAGCATCGACAAGATGAAGCTCCACACCATTGTAAGGGCCATCAACCGCCGGGCAAATATCCTCTATGAATACGAGGACGGTTCCGTGGAGAACGACCAGATCGTTGACCCGCTGCCCTTTGACGTGAATGCGCCCATAATCGAAGTCAAGGATGAGGACTTCGGACTTCTGTACCTTGACGCAATGGACAAGCCCCAGGACTATGACGGCAAGACCGTCAGGTACAAGGCCCTTGTTGCCCGCAGCGGCAAGATGCCCGCAGATACCTTTGTGGGCGGACGCTTTGCCATGACCTGCTGCGTTGAGGACATACGCTATGTGGGCTTTCTTTGCCGCTGGAAGAACGCCTCAACTCTTGCAAACAAGGGCTGGTATATCGTCACCGCAGACATAAAAGCAGAACAGAACAAGCTCTTCGGCGGCGAGGTGGGTCCCATGCTGTACATCACCGACGTAAAGCCGGCCCAGAAGCCCGAAGAAGAAACGGTTTATTTTTCATGACCACCACAACAAAAGACTGCAAAATAATTCCCTGCGTCATAAACGGCGCAGGGATCGTTTTTTCTGACAACAGACGAAAGGGCGGCAAAGATAGTTTTCGCAGAACGAGGCGGCGGAGCGTACCCCAAGGGCACTTCCTTCGGGCGCCTTCGGCAGATGTCACTGCCGGAGACCCGCACCGCGTGTTCGTGCTCATCTTTCCCGGATGCGAAAATCTCATGCCGCGGCATAGGGTTTCCAATGCGTAAGAAGTTGAACGCGAAGCCGGCACCGGCAGCTTGCCGGCTGTTTGAATTTAATTCTGTACCAAAAAACCGCACCGGCGTTTTCGGCCAGGTGCGGTATCAGAGGATGGATTTCATTTTGTCTTCCGTTTCACGGATGAGATTGTAAAGGGACGGCGCAAGCTCAGGATAGGTGCGTGAAATGATGTCCGGCGACAGGGAAACGGCCGAGCCGTGGTTTACGCCTTCATAGCCGGCTGCGGGCCTGCCTGAGGAAATACAGCCGATGTTCGTTTCCAGAACGGTCTGGAGAGCCGAGGAAATGCCGGAATACAGCTCCGGTATCACCGAGAACATGGCCTGGGGATTCTTGACATTGGCCGAATATATGGCCCTCACCATTTTGTAGACGGTCACCATAAAGTAGGAGGACACCTCTGCGGAGAGACCCTTGCTGTCGATGCGCTCCAGCAGGTCAAATACCACGTTCATGGAGTTGAATATCAGCTTGCTGTTCATTGCAAGCAGGGCGTTCGTTCTGTGGGAATCCTGAGAAGGACCGACCCCGGTATCCACGTCGATGCTGATGGAGGCTCCTGTGCGGTCGGCGCTGCGCCCCAGAAGGTAGTCGCATGAAACATTGTAGTAATCCGCAATACGGCAAAGAAAATCAAGACCGCACTCACGGATGCCCTTTTCGTAGTGTGAAAGGAGAGCCTGGGATACTCCCAGCTCCAGAGCCGCCTGCTTCTGGCTAAGCCCCCGTTCTTTCCTGAGCAGCGTTACTATCCGCGGAAAATCGTTGTTCATCATGCACCTCCCCCTTGACAATGAGTTATCAAAAATATATCATATATTTATCCCGGTGAGAATACCGAAAAATCTGCGCAATTACACAGGGTAAACAGTATGTAAATTATATAACATTTAAAACAATTTGTAAAGTTGTTTTTGGTTTTTTTATCGTTTAAAATAAAAATTTAGCAGAAAAGGACAGAAAAAGTCATGCAGACATATACAATTTTTTTGATAAGACACGGCGCTGTGGAAGAAACGACCCGGGGAAGGTATATCGGACGGACGGATGTGCCCCTTTCCTCTCAGGGAAGAGCGGCGCTTAAGGAGATAAGCGACAGCTTCGGCTACCCCCATGCAGATAAGATTTTTTCAAGTCCACTCAAACGCTGCACCGATACCTGTTCGATAATATATCCCGGACGTGACGTTCAGACCGTCAGCGCCCTGAGCGAATGTGACTTCGGAGAGTGGGAGGGAAAGAGCGCAGCCGACCTTGCGGGGGACCCTGCCTTCGCTCAGTGGCTCCAGAATTCCGACAAGACTCCTCCTCCCGGGGGCGAAAGCGGCAAGGAATTTGCCGCAAGGATATGCCGGGGCTTTGAGCGCATCGTTGAAAGGATGTCTGCCGAACACACCGGCACGGCGGCCATAGTGACCCACGGCGGGGTAATAATGACCCTTCTGTCGGTATACGGACTGCCCCAGGCGGAAAGCTACCGCTGGCGCATGGACAACGGCTATGGCTTTGCCGTAAGGGTGACCCCCATGCTGTGGATGCGCGACCGCGTTATGGAGGTCTTCGACACCGTTCCCTTTGCTCCGAAGCCGGAGGAAGCTCCAGATAATCACGACTGATCTTTCTGAATAAATTTGAAATTGTTTGAGTTAGGAATTAGGAGTGAGGAGTGAGGAGTGAGGAGTTGAGCGCTCCTGCGGTCGCTAACTGAAAACTGAACCGGCGAGCCGCAGGTGGTGATTTCGCGTCGGCAAGCTCAGTGAAACAAGTGCCCTTGGGGGGAACGCTCGCTTTGCTCGCTCAATGAATAATGAATAGTAAATAATAAAGAATTAATAACATTTATATTCATAAGTATGTTGAAAATAATTCAACTTCCGAATAAACAGGCACATTAAACTTTGAACAGCGCACCCGGCGTCAGAGAGAGCTTTGACACCGGGTGTGTTTTTGCGCAAAAAAAGCGGCAGATGAATTCTGCCGCCGGGTGTTACTGTGATGTCTGGGGTGCGACCTGTTCTTCGTAGATGAACTCTGCCACCTGCTGACGGAACTGATCCCAGTCGTATATGAGAATTACCGAAGCCCACATACCGCTGATGAAGATGGGATGATCGTCGTCCGAGAAGTAGAACACTGTACCGTACTGGTCAGACATGGGAGCCGACTGAGATACGATATCATAGTTGAGGTAGGTCGAAATATCTCCGGCCAGGGAAGTGATCTCCGAGGTCTTGATGTTTGTGGTGATAAGGGGGCCGATGTCATATATGATCTGAAGCAGTGTGGGGATGTCAACGCTTCTCATCCTGTCGATGATGATGTTGATGACATTTCTCTGACGCTGAGTTCTTGTAAAGTCATCGCCGCTGCATATACCGTCCTGACCTCTGTTGCGGGCGTGCCACAGAGCCTGACGGCCGTTAAGATGAACGGTGGCAACGGGGACGCCCTCTGCGTTGGGCTTGAAGGTGTAGCTGTTCACGTCAAGCTCGTTGCGGGTCTCCACCTGATTGTTTTTCCAGCACTGCCAGTTGATGTAGTCGATCTCCTCCGAGGTCAGCTCCACATCAATACCGCCGAGTGTGTCGATGATCTTCTTGAAGCTTGTAAAGTCAACCACCGCATAACGGTCTATCTTGATGCCGTAGTTTTTCTGAATCGCGCTGATGGTCAGAGCCGGACCGCCGATGGTATAGGCGGCGTTGAGTCTGTTCTCGCCGTAGCCGGGGATCTCAACGTAGGTGTCACGCATCAGGGAGAGCATTTTCAGCTTTTTGTGGCGGGTGTCAATGGAGAAGATGACCATTGTATCCGACTGACCCGTGACCTGTCCCTGTCGGGTGTCCTCGCCGAAGAGCATGATGTTCAGCACCATGGGGTCGTTCAGCAGGTCGCCGTCATAGGTCTTTACGTTTTCCGAGTTGCTTTCCTGCACCGGCGCAACGTCATGATTGATATACGAGGTCTGAGGATTGTGATCGGGGTCGTCCACCGTTATCTCCTTGTAGTTCAGGCTGTGGAAGACCGTATATGCAAAGATGCAGCCGCAGCCGCCCAGTATCATTGCGGCCGCAAGGATACAGGCCAGCACATTCAGGACGACGCGCTTTTTTGAAAGCTTGTAGGATGCCCCGCGTCTGCCCCTGCCCGAGACCGTCTTTTCCTTTTCAGTAGAAGAGGCTGACTTCTGGGGTATGGCCGTTTTTTTTGCGGCGTCCTTCTTGTGGGAATAGAATATCACATCATCACCGGATTTTGAGGGAGATGTGTTTTTTGATGGCTTTGAAGTGTTTTTATTTTCAGACATAAACTGCCTCCTAACATCGTTTCCTTTTGAATTCACATCCGAAAGGATACTGCCGAAAAGGGACTGAAAAACATTCTGACTTTCCTATTATATATCAAATGAAACAGAATCGCAACATTAAAATAAAAAATGTAGGAGTTTATATTTTTTTGACCGCTTTACGGCTCATTATTGTTGATTAATCTGTAATAAAGTATGAAACCCACAGATACCTCACAGCAGATCATGATAATGGGGCTGTCCAGACAATGACCCGCCGTTCAGAAATGACCTGCCTATCAGAATGAAAAATTCTGTTCGTCCAGAGACAGGCTGTAGGAGGGCAGGAAGTCCGCTATGAACACCTCGGCCTCCGGCAGCTCCATCCGGTGTATGCCGCCCAGCAGCTCGGCGTGGGCCTTGCTGAATTCGGTGTTTCCCATACGCTCCTCTTCAATGCACTTTATCAGAGCGGAGAGCTTATCGGCGGCCTTGATGAGCTTAAGGGTATAGGGGTCCTCGTCCTTTGGCTGCAGCAGCGCTTCGTATTCCTCGCGCATATAGTCGGGCAGGGTGCCGACAAGCTGAGAGGCTGCCTCGGCCTCAATGATGCCATAGGCGTTTCTCAGGGTCTTGCTGGCGTACTTTATGGGTGTGGGCAGGTCGCCGGTGATGATCTCGGTGCAGTCGTGAAAGAGGGCGATGGCTGCGGCGTGTTCCGCGTCGATGCTCCTGCCGAATCTCTTGTTGGCGATTATCGCCAGGGCGTGGGCGATCATGGCGACGGTAAGGCTGTGCTCGCTGATGTTTTCGTAACGGGTGTTGTTCATAAGTGACCAGCGGTTGATGTATTTCATTCTGGACATTATTGCAAAGAAATGATGCTTGCTCATGTGTTGTGCCTCCAATTATACTGATATCGGATCGAAAGTGCGGCAAAGACCGTCGTCAGGTCTGTTTATATGTATTGGTTTGTTTTTTTACAATCGTCGATGCCCCCGACGCTATAGGCGAAGGGTGCCATACGTCTGCCCCAGGCGTCGCTCGCTCCAATCAAGCGAGCTTGTCGGAGCTTTGCTCCTTGTTTAATTTAACACAAAACGATGGTTATTACAAGACCAAAAGGCACTGTTTCTTTTTGGTTGAATACAATCCGCCCTGTACTGATAATGAGATTTTATAAAAAAACGGCATATATTACATATAAAATATAGATTTTTATTTTCCGATGTGTTACAATAAAAAGGTATTGGGCTTGTCCGGACAAAAAGATGCAAAAACCGGTTATGTTATGTTCTGATATTTTGTGATAAGCTGTCCGGCGGCTAAGGAGGATCCACAATGACCAACGCAAAACATTTGCTTCGTGTAAAGAAAAACTACTATCTGAGGACGTTTCTGTGGGCGGCGGGACTTGCCCTGCTGTTCTTTCTGCCCTGGATGATATACAACAACGGATACTTTTTCTTTTACGGCGACTATAATGTCCAGCAGATACCCTTCTATCAGATGATACACGACTCCGTTCAGAGCGGCAATATGGGCTGGAGCTATACCACCGATCTGGGCGCTAACATAATCGGCTCATACAGCTTCTATATGTTCGGCAGTCCCTTCTTCTGGATAACCACGCTTTTCCCCAGTCAGGTGGTGCCGTACCTGCTTGCGCCCCTGCTGATACTCAAATTTGCACTGGCGGCACTGGGCGCCTATACCTTCCTGAGAAGATATGTAAACAACCAGAGCTATGCCATGATCGGTGCAATTATCTATGCTTTTTCGGGTTTCGGTATATACAATATCTTCTTCAATCATTTCCATGAGGCAATGATAGCCTTTCCGTTTATTCTTGCGGCGGTGGATTCCTTCATTTACGAAAGAAAAAAAGGCGTTCTTGCCTTTACGATCTTTGTGTCCTGTCTGATGAACTATTATTTCTTTGCAGGACAGGCTGTATTTGTTTTCCTCTACTGGCTGGTCAGGATGTATACCGGAAGCTTCCGCATGAGCATAAAGGAGTTCCTGCGCTTTGCCCTTGAGGTGGTGCTGGGATTTGCGGCCACAGCCATTATACTTGTGCCCTCGGTGCTTGCGGTGACCCAGAACTACCGTGTTTCGGAGCATATAAACGGCTGGGGCGGACTGGCGTACTCCAGCGAACAGCGCTATATCCACATTCTCCAGTCTTTCTTCTTCCCGCCGGATATGCCTGCATACGCAAACTTTACTCCGGATTCCAACGCAAAGTGGGCGTCTGTGGCGGCGTGGCTGCCCCTGTTCAGCATGGCGGGTGTTGCGGCCTTCTACAGTGTCAAGACCCAGAGATGGCTCAGGATACTGATACCAGTACTTTTTGTGATGGCCTACGTTCCGGTGCTGAACAGTCTGTTCCAGCTTCTCAACAGAGCATATTATGCCCGCTGGTTCTATATGCTCACCCTGATGCTGGCCCTTGCAACGGTCATTGCCCTTGACCGCCATAAAGCGGACTTCAAGCCGGGACTCAAGCTGACCTTCATTGTCACGGTGCTGATGGCGGGACTTATTGGATTCTTCCCCATCGAGAACACCGATACCCAGGGCGTAAAGACCACTTCCTTCGGTCTTGAAAAATATCCCGACCGTTTCTGGATATCCGTTGCCATTGCCTTTATCAGCCTCGCATCCCTTGTTATCGTTCTTATCTTCCGCAAAAAGAGAGAAAAGCTGTTTGTCCGTCTGACGGCTATTATGCTGTCGGTGATAATTGTCGGCTATGCTAACATCCTTATCGGCACAGGCGTCATTAACGCTTCCTACAAGAAGGATTACATAATCGACTACGCTATCAGCAATAAGGATGCTTTTTCTGACATAAAGGACCTTGACAGTGTACGTTCCGATTTCTATGACGAGATGGACAACATGGGAATGTACTGGCAGACGCCGACTATACAGGCCTTCCAGAGTATCGTTCCCGGTTCCATCATGGAATATTACAAATCCATCGGCGTTGACCGCAGTGTGGGCTCCCGCCCCAAAACCGACGTATACGCCATCCGCAGTTTCCTTTCAGTGAAGTATCTCTTTGACAACAAATCCGATTCAAAGAACTTTGCCACCTCTCCCACAAGCAACCTGATGCCCGGCTGGGAATTCCTCGACGACAGGAACGGCTACAACGTCTATATCAACAAATACTACATCCCCTATGGATTCACCTACGACACATACGTCACTCAGAAAGAGTATGACGATTGTGTGGAGAACAACAGGAGCAAGCTGATGCTGAAATCCATCGTACTCTCTGACGAACAGGTCAAAAAGTACGGCAGCTTCCTCGCTCATGACGAACAGCTTGACGACTACAAGTATTCTCAGTCTGAATATTTCAGCGACTGCGAGGCCAGACGTGAGCTGTGCTGCTCATCCGTCAGATTTGAAAACAACAAGTTCACCGCAAGAATAAAGACCGGAGATTCCGCCGAGCTGGTGTTCTTCTCCATACCCTACGAGAATGGCTGGAGCGCCGAGGTCAACGGTTCCCCTGTTGACATTGAAAAGGTCAATGTGGGCTTTATGGCCGTAAAGGTCCCTGCCCATACAAACGCCACCATCAAGTTCTCGTACATGACTCCCGGCATTATTCCGGGTCTGGTCGTCACCGGAGCAAGCATAGTCGTGTTTGTGGTCTACATGATCCTGTGGAAGGTCCCCGCCCGCAGAAGGGAGGAGGACGAGCTTGCGCTTATTGAAGACGCCCTTCCGAAGACCAGCGGCGGCAAAGGCCCCAAGACCCGTTCTGTAATTGTGGAAGAGGAACAGGAGCCAGAGGCCGACAGCGGCGAAGAGGATGATAAATCCGATGCCGGCGAGGAGCCTGATATGGAGGGTGTGATACCCGTATCCGCCAAGATAGTTGACATCGGGTCCGTGCTGTCCTCCGGCGCACAGTCAAAGGACGACTACGGGGATAATTTCGTCGAGGACGACGATGATGATGACGATGATGACGACGGTCCCGTCGGCGGCTGAACATTAACATTCAAAACAGACTGCTGTTTATCGTAACGGCGGTCTGTGTTTTTTTTGAAAAAACCGAAGTTGTTGGCTGAAAAGACTGGTATTTTGTAAAAAATTGTGATATAATTGAAATAAAATAATTAATCCGAACAAGGAGGAGATAGTATGAATTCTCGGAAAAGGCTAATATCCCTGCTGCTTTCTGCCGCAGTAATGATGTCGGCCTGCGCAGCCACGGCGGTTTCCGCAAGTGCGGCCCTACAGCCCCCTGCAGCGGCTCAGAGTACTGCTGTAAGACTTGACAAGACTGCCATGTCCCTGGGAAGGGGCGAGAGCTACCGTATCAATCCCACATCCGGAAGCGATCTTATCTGGTCAAGCTCGGATCCCTCTGTGGCGACGGTGAACGGAGGTCTTGTTTCAGGAAAGAAAAACGGGATCGCCGTAATAACCGCAAAGGGCGCCGGCGGACAGAGCGCAAAATGCACCGTTACCGTAAAGGATCCGCCCTCGTCCGTCACTATTACGAAGGGCGTTCTTACCCTTGGTGTGGGTGAGAGTTTTACCCTCGGTTCCGGAGTGAACAACGGAGCGGCATCGGCAAACCGTACATACCGCACAAGCAACAGCAGCATTGTAAAGATGACCAACACAAAGTGGACGGGAAAGTTTACCGCCCTTAAACCGGGTGTGGCCTATGTTACCGTCAGGACCTATAACGGTAAAGAGAGCGCCTGCAAGGTCACCGTAAAGCCCGCTCCCACATCCGTTACCCTTACAAGGGGCGACCTTGTTCTTGCGGTGGGAGAAAAATACACCCTTGGTTCCGGGTTGAACCAGGGTGCAGCGGCGGCAACAAGAACATACCGTACAAGCAACAGCAGTGTTGTAAAAATGACCCGCACCGACTGGGTGGGAGAGTTTACCGCGGTGGCTCCCGGCGTGGCATACGTTACCGTCAGGACCTATAACGGAAAGGAACGTTCCTGCAAGGTCACTGTAAAGTACCAACCCACATCACTGGGTCTGAAATATAATCTGATCGATCTTGATCCCGGAAAGAGCGAAAAGATCATCCCCCAGTTCCCGTACGGGCAGGGAACAGAAAATATAACATATACTGTGGTTGACGGCTCTGTTGCAAGCGTTGACAAAAACGGAAACGTAAAGGCGAAAAAAGCCGGTACCACCGATGTTATAGTAAAGACCGGCAACGGCATTTCCGAAAAAGCCGAGATCATTGTCTACGGCGACAAGACCCGCAGTCTTTTCCCCGAGCTGTCCCAGACCGAAAAGCTGCTCAACAGCGTCAAGCTGAATCCCATGAAGACCAACTGCACCGAGATAGACAAACTTGTGGACGGCATTTTTGCAAAGATAATTAAGGGCGGTATGACACCTGCCCAGAAGGTACAGGCCTGCTATGACTATCTTGTAAAGAACAGCACCTATGTACCGCCGATTGAGTATCATATGGATATTAGCGGCTACCTTTACAAGTATCCAGAAGACAGTAACGCCGTTTCCGGAGCATATCCCATACTAAAGTATAAGCTTGGTGTGTGTTATAATTATTCTGCGGCTTTTGCAGTCATGATGAGAAGGCTTGGCTATGAAGCAAACCTGGCGGAAGGTCTTGTGGCAGCTTCCGGCGGAGGATATACCGGGCATACCTGGGTGGATGTCACGCTCAACGGCAAGCATTATACCTTTGACCCACAGGTTGAAGACGACAGCAATAAAGAACCCGAAGCTATCCAGTATTTTTATTTCGGCATGAAAGCCGAAGAAAACTATAATATGTATCATTATGGTAGAATAATCCATATTCATAACTTTAAGGTGGAAAAGAAAACAGGAGTTCTTTATCACAAGACAAGATTAACGGCCACCAGCGGAAAACAGGAGATCCGCTGTACTTCAAAGATACCCGAAGGAAAAACCTACAATTTTGTATTTGTTGCTCAGAATACAGATAATGAACAATCAGACCTCACCATCAAACTAACAGACACCGTCAACATTAAAATAGAAATGTATGATAATGTGTATCCTTACAGTGTCAAACTCAATGTAATTAAAGAATCCCCTGAGTTAAATGGTGAAGAAGATTATCTCGGTTATTCTTTTATCGCAGATAAGGTCTGTAATAAAGACTGCTGTTTCTCATGGAAACCGACAAATGGCAAGGGATTCTATAGACTCCAGGCGGAAATAACCTACGAGACTTTCGATCTTATGCTTTTGAAGGATTACACCACCAAATATGATTTTTGGGTAGTTGTTGAATAAGTGATCAGAAAACAAAACACGGGACGTTCTTTCCGGAACGCCCCGTTAGTTTTTGCTTATCAGGTTCTTAAAGAACGCCCTTTGCATACTTCCAGGAGAGTATACGCATAACGGCGTGGTTGATGGTCTTTTCGTTTATGGTTCCCTTCTCAACAGCCTCCTTGACGTCTTTTACAGAGCTTTCCACCATGGTGCTGTCCATGATTATAATGTCGTTACCTGCAAGCACAGCGGCAACCGCCGGTGAAGTCCCGGAGGACTTGCTTATGGCATCCATGGCAATGTCGTCGGTGATAATGAGTCCGGTAAAGCCAAGCTCGCTGCGGAGCATCTTGTGTACCTTTTCGGAGAGGGAAGCGGGATTTTCGCTGTCGATACAATTGACAATGTTATGGTTTACCATTACAAGATGGGCTCCGGCGTCTATGCCTGCCTTGAAGGGAACAAAGTCGTTGTTCTGCAGCTCGGAAAGCTCCCTGCTGTCAACGGATGAACCCGTATGGGTGTCTGAGTTGCTGCCGTAGCCCGGGAAATGCTTCAGAGTGACGGATACGCCCTTTGACTGGCTGATCTCCGTAACAGTGCGGACAAACTCGGCAGTCGTAGAGGCGTCCTCACCCAATGAACGTGAGTACATAAAGTCGCCGCTGTTTGTACAGATATCGCATACGGGAGCGAGGTTTATCTCAATTCCCAGCTCCTTGAGGAGCGAGGCTTTTTCGTCAGCGTCCGACTGGATATAGGCCATACCGCCGGCCTTGTACAGATCACGGGGAGAGCTGAAAGCGCGGCTGCTCAGGGACTTGTTTGAACTGACACGGGTGACTGTGCCGCCCTCTTCGTCAACTGCGATTACAATGGGTATCTCCTGGGCTATGACCAGAGATGATATCATGTCCTGGACATCGGTCTTTGATTTTCCGCTGAAATGGCTTGCCGACATCAGGTAACCGCCGAGATGGAAATTCTTCTCCATGGCGAGAGCTTCCGAGGAGGGCATCTCGGCAAATATCATCTGACCGATCTTTTCCTCCAGTGACATGGTGACTACCTGTTTATAGGCGTCCTCATAGTATGAGGAAAAGATCCCGTTGTCCTGGAAATCTTCCGGCACCTCAAATATTGATGCGCTGGTCTGAGCGGATGTCTTGCTTTCGCCGGCATCGGAGCTTTCCTTTTTGGAAGTCTCTTTGCTGTCGTCGCCGCTTTCCGGACACCAGACGGAGCTCTGGGTTTCGGATACCTGAGATGAAGAACTGCTGTCCGCCTTGGCTGTCACGTCACGGTGGTCCTTTGACTGACCCTGGCATCCTGTAATGGAAAGGGCCATTGCTGATATCAGAAGCAGGGAAAGACTCATTTTTATCGGTTTGAAAAAGTGATCCATGTCAATTACTCCTTCGTTTTATGCACAGGTCTGTGCTTTATTCGGTGTATATATGATCCGTAAATATCAGAAAATACTGTCTATAACATTCAGTCCAAGACTCACAGCCTCACGCCGGGCAAAGAGAAAGCTGCTGTCGCATACCTGGTCGGGACTGTGACAATCCGAGCCTACGATCACCGGAATACCTGCCTCTCGTACCATTTCCCAGAATGGACGGTAGGGGTAGGGATTGCGTATGCCGTCGGGATACATCCTTTTGTTCCGGCGCAGACCGTTGGCGTTATATTCAAGTATGGTACGGTATTCCCGGGCGCATTCAACTATCATGCGGCAGGCTTCTCCGGCCTTGCTGTCAAAGGGCAGGTCGTTCAGGAACATCAGGTCGGGATGGGCTGTAAATCTGAAAAAACCGGTCCTTATGGCTTTGCAGACGTTTTCGGCGTATTCAAGGTAATCCTCCGTAGATTCCGCAAAGAATATGTTTTTCGTCCCGCCCTTTGCAGAATTATAGCTGTGCTCCCCCAGGGCAAGATAGTCAAGCTGCTTTTCTTCAAGCAGGCTGCGGTAATAATCGGCACATTCGGGAAAGTATTCGATTTCCAGACCCTTGAAGAGCTTTATCTGACCGCGGTATTTTTCACTGAGTCTGTCTATCTCATGAAGATAGCTGTCAAGCTCCTCATAGGGCATCCTGTATCCCAGATCCGCATGGGGGAAGGGACCGTGATCGGAAAAGCCAAGCTCCGACAGTCCCGCTTTTACGGCTTCCTTTACATAGTCCTCTTCGGTGCCGTAAGCGTGAAGACATCGTTTTGTATGGGTGTGAAAGTTGTTTATCAAGGCATATCCTCCTTGGGTACAGGGCAGAATAGTAAACGGCATCATTTTTCTGTCTGACGCATTTCAACTTATTATATAAAAATCAGTGCGAATAAATAAAAATATCATCCATTCATACATTATACTGTATTATTTGCCCAATGTCAACCGGGCGCCCGGCGAGCCGCCGGTCCCATGTTCGCACTGTCGCCGGCGAGCCGCCGGTCCTGTGTTCGCGCTGTCGCCGGCGAGCCGCCGGTCCCGTGTTCGCGCTGTCGCCGGCGAGCCGCCGGTCCCGTGTTCGCGCTG
>JBGUWL010000290.1:0-30292 GCA_045221075.1 Acutalibacteraceae bacterium | reverse complement strand
CCGTTCCAGTTCATTTGGGAGAATTGCAAGGAAATCATACTCACAGTCTGGACGTCAATTCAAGAAACGGTATCTACGGCGCTGGAGACCGTCAGTACAGCGATTTCGACTGCGTGGCAATCAGTGCAGGAAATAACCGCCACGGTGTGGGAAGCCATCACTACGGTCATAATGACCGCCTGGTCGTCCATTCAGGAATTCATCTCCTCCATCCTCGACGCGATAGGCTCTGCGGTGAGCGCGGCGTGGGAGTCGATCTCTTCTGCGACCGCCTCCGCGTGGGAAGCTGTGAGTGCGGCGACCTCGGCGGCATGGGAAGCGATAAAAGGTGCAGTAGAGACTGTAGTCTCCGCCATAGGTGCGGCTGTCTCTGCCGGTTGGACTGCGGTGCAGACAACCACCGCGACTGTTTTTGAGGCGGTGGCAACGGCAGCCTCAACGGCGTGGAACGCAATTCTCACGGCAATCACAAGCGTGATCAGCTCCCTGCAGTCGAGCATATCCTCCGGGTTGGAGGCGATCCACTCTACTGTAACAAGTATTCTGGAGAATATCAGATCAGCCTTTACGACCGCCTTTGAGAATGTGCGCTCCTTCGTTTCCGGAGTCGTCGATTGGCTCCGTGGAATCTTCAACTTTGAATGGAGCCTGCCGCACATTAAAATGCCGCATTTTTCAATCTCCGGCTCCTTTAGCCTGAACCCGCCATCCGTTCCGCATTTCTCGGTCGAGTGGTATCGGAAAGCTATGAACAACGGCATGATCCTAAACAGCCCGACGATCTTCGGCATGTCAGGGAACAGGATGCTCGCCGGTGGTGAAGCCGGGCCGGAAGCCGTGGTCGGCGTCTCATCTCTCATGGACATGATCCAGAGCGCCGTGGGCAACACGCAGACAGACACCGGGAACATCACGATCCCCGTGTATATCGGCGGAAACCTGATCGATGAGCTGATCGTCACGGCACAGCAGCGTCAGGCGCTGCGGTCAGGAGGGCGGGCATGACATTTCAGACGTATCTGAGGATTAATGGTGAGGCACTTCCCGTGCAGAAGGATGACTACACCGTCGATTTCAGCGACGTAATCGCTGACAGCGGGGGAGTGACGGAGGCGGGCACGACCATCCGGGATGTGATCCGGGAAGGCGTACCCTCCATCTCCGTCACAATCCCCGTATCCCTCACCTGGCTGAAGAAGCTGAGACGAATGAAGCGGGAGCCCTATCTCAACGTAGAATGGATGAACCCGGAGACCGGTTTCCTCAGCTCCGGCATCATGTATATGGACGGCTTCAAGGTTTCTCTTGCCCATGATACGAGCGCGGGCGGGCTGTGGAATGTGTCATTCTCTCTGGAGGATCTTGACGATGTATGAAGTATCTGAACAGTACCGACGGTCCATCCGCTCTCGCAGCCGCAAATATGAATGGCGCGGCACGATCACGACTAAGACCGGCCGCGTCTATTCGTTCACATCAAAAGACATCGTAAAAGGCAGCGGAACGCTCACGCGCTCATGCTCCGGCAGCACGTCTTTTGAACTGGGCTCCGTCTACTCGGCGGAGCTCGTTATTTCTCTGTTCCTGGATGTGGATCGATATAGCCTTTATGACGCCGAGATTGATCTGTTCTTCGTCAGCAAATACAGAGTCCAACGCAGATGGAATGATCTGCGTAGCATAAGCTGGGATTCGCTACGCACTTCCCGTTGGCGCGAGCAGACGACAACGGAAGAAGTCCCAATGGGCAAGTTCGTCATTGCCGAGGCAACAAGGACGCTGACCGTTATCCAGATCAAAGCATATGACTACATGCTGAGGTTCGACAAAAACCTCGTCAGCAGCGGCAGCGCAAGGACGCCCTACGGCTGGCTCAAGTATGCATGTGAAGCGTGCAAAGTGACGTTGGGCGTGGCAGAGGAGACGATCTCAGCCATGACCAACGGGACGCAAAGCCTGTCATGGACGAATCTGGAGGAAGATAAGACATACCGGGATCTGATCGCGCATGTGGCGACGGTGCTGTGCGGCGTTTGCCAGATTGATCGGACAGGCGCGCTCACAGTAATCCCGTTTTCAAATACACCTGTGATGGATATCCCAACTTCCTGGAGGTATTCGTCCAAGATAGCCGATTATATCACAAAATACACCGGCCTCTATGCGACCTATCGCGGTGGCGGGCTAACGGAGTATTACAAGGTGGAACCGGACGACGGCCTGATCTACAACATCGGCACGAATCCGCTCTTGCAGATTGAGTCCACGTCGGAGCGTTCGCAGATCATCCAGGAAATCATCAATCATCTCTCCGCAACAACCTACACTCCGTTCGAAGCGGAAATTCCGGGCGATCCGGCAATCGACCCGATGGACGTCCTAAGCCTGTCAGGTGGTCAGGCACGGGGCGAGATCGCCTGTATCACGGAGATTGTATACCGGATAAACGGAAAGAGCAAGATCAAATGCGTAGGTGAGAATCCCCGGCTCAACCAGGCGAAGAGTCGGTATACGAAGGATATTGAGGGGCTGCTGGCGCAGAACGAGGGTATTGAAGGCACGTCCACCTTCTGGATGTCTGATGCTTATAGCCCCGCCGACATGCTGGTCGAAGAAGAGGAAACCGTCGTTACTGCCACACAGTTTGAGATCCAGACAGACAAATCACGAGGCGAAATAATCTGGACGGGGGCGTATGCGCTCGATGAGCCGGGCGTGGTAATCGTGACGGTCTATCTTGATGAACGGGTAATATACGTCTGCCGGGACTATCGGCCTATCGGCAGCGCGACACTGACGGTCTCAACGCCTTTTGAAATCCGGCGCGGAGACGAAGGCGTGCATGAAGTGAAGATCGCTCTGGCATTTGAGGGTTCGGAGGAATCTGACACAAGCACGCTGGTGCACCGTCTCGCCGCCCTGGAGAACCGTGTGCGCCAGATAGAGAACGGCTTTAATAATGAGCTTGAGGTGGAAGAGACCATTAGTTGTAGTCTTACGCCCGCCTTTGGTGAAATCGTCTCCGAGGCGGCTATCGCCCATGGCGGAGCAACCTACAACGAGATTGAAGAGACTGTCCATCTGGAGCTGATGGCGATGTTCGGCGAAATAAGCGAGGAGGGAACCACGGAATGATAAAAGGCCATGTGAAAATAGAGCTTCTCGATCATAAGACCGGGAAGCTTAAAACAACCGAGCGTGAAAACATGCTCACCAATGCGATGGCGTATAGGGCTGGTATCGACTCTAATGATACCATCGCTTTATATTCCAACGAAAACAGCATCATGCCGCTGGCGACAAAGGGTCTCGGCGGACTGTTGCTGTTTGATGGCCCCCTAACGGAGGATGTTGGCAACATCCACTTCCCGATGGACGTGCATCTCACCGGCTGCGCGGGCCGTGGCGGCGGCAACCCCGCCAGCTCTCTGCAAGGCACCATCGATAACACAGCCTCCGGCTATGCGAACGGAAAATACACTACAGTATGGAACTTCCTGCCGAGCCAGGGCAACGGCGTGATCGCTTCGCTTGCTCTCACCCATGCGAAAGCGGGAGCAAATCCGTTTCATATGTTCCGGGGCAACGCCTGGAATACGATCAGCACGGGATATCGTCATTTCGTTGCGATGGACCCTGACACGGACACCGCATTCTTCAGCTATAACTATCAGGCGGCCAGCACGATTAATTTCTACAAGCGCAGACTCTCGCGGCATCTGCTCCGAGTGAACACCCCGTATCTGGGGGCGGAAGAGCTGGTCTTAACAATTGATCTGTCTGCGGAAACCATCACGGACAGAAACTACTGGGATGTCACTCCGGACTACGACGGCTATATCTATCTCTGCGCTACGCAGGGAAACCAGTCCGGCAGCGCGACGGTTTATCTTAGACGTCTGAAAGCTTCTGCTGATGGATTCTCCCTTGCCGAGGATGAAAACTTCCGCCAAACGCTGACGCTTCCCGGCGTGACGCTGTACCCCTCCAACGCAAGCAAGAATAACAGCACCCTCGCCCTCTGCGTGTCAAACGGTTATTTGTACGCGCTGAGTTATGATAGAGCGTCCGTTTACCGCATATCTCTGTCGGACACCGCTCTTGTCCGACAATTCACGCCGGACATTGACGGCTTTCAAAAGATGGATTACGGCATCTATCCGCACCGGGGCGGCGGCTTATGGACAGAATTTCTGTTTCAGGTCACAACCACGGCGGGGGCGACAGAGAACCGGCGCACGAAGGGTATCATCTATGAGGATGGAAGCTGCCGCTGTGACCCCGCTATCTACACGACCAGCTCCTGGAATATGAAGGAATTCTGCGGGTACGTGACGGATGATCTGAGGATGTTCTCGTTGTACTATACCTATTTCGATGCCTGTCAGAATTACATCGGGACGATCTGCAATCTTGAGCAGCCGATCACGAAGCTTGACAGCCAGTCGCTGAAGATAACGTATTCTATTTCGGATTGGTGAGGTATGTTTATGCCATTACGTTTATCTACAAGACAGGCCCGCCTTGTCGTCTTCGGCTACAACGCGATCACGAGCAAAATAGAATGGATGCAAAGCCCGTACAGCCCGCAGTACGCCGGGTCGCCCCTGAGCCTCGCCGGTGGGCAGGTTTTCGCCTTTTATAAGGATGGAACCGTGTCGGATATAACGGACGTATGCGGCTTTAACCCGACGGAGGGGTCGACTCTTCAGTATGCCGGGGAGCAAAATATCAATGCGAGATATACTGACCACTGTGGCCATCAGTTCACCGCGGATACAAAGATCACCGTCGCGGATGTTGAAAAGCTACTGTTCACCGGTCTGGCAAACCCACTCCAGAAGGAAGGAGAAGGGCTCGATCTCTCCGGGGCAGTCCTCGCAGCACAGTATACGGACGGGACGGTCAGACCGGTAGACGCTTCCGGTGTGGTGTTTTCCCCCGCAGCAGGGGCGATCCTCGGCCATACGGAAATGCTCACGATCCAGGCCCGGTGGCGGAATCCGGATACGGGGTCAGAGTACTATGCGCAGCACCCAATCACTGTCGATACGATTGAGGGCATCTATTTTTCCCATGGCCCTGACAAGATCGATTACGCCCAGGGCGAGCCGCTTGACTTGACGGGCGTTGAGGTAACCATGAAGTACAAATTATCCGGTGATACTGTGATCGTTACGGATCTTTGCACTTTCAACCCGCCTGACGGGACAATTATGTATCCTTACGGGACGATTCTCCATGCAACCTGTCCCATTCCGAGTGGCGGCCAATGTGACTGCGAGACAATTCTTAACGTGGAGCAGAAAACCATCCCCATCGAGACGATCGGCCGGATCATCGGGGAAGACCTCGGCCTCATCTTTACGAATGATCTCCCGGCAGATTTCTGGTCCGGTTTTTACCCGCAGGACGTCCCATATATCCCGGTTGATGGCGACTATTATATTACTGAGGCCAACTACAGTGCAATTGTAAATTATCTGAACACGAAAGGCGCCTTTTCTGAATACGAGACGCCCGGCTCTGAGCAGTACGGGAATATACCCTTCATGATTATTCCGGCCGGGAGCTATTATTCGGCAGACGGAAAGAACGCCATCATCGCAACTGCGGATATCTATGTCATAGCGACGATGATGAAGAAAAACGGCCGCCCGGAGAGTCTGCCCAGCCCAAGCTGTGTGGATTATCCTTATACGAATCTGTACGCATATAACCAGATCCATGTGCTGACGTTCACCATGAACGCTTCAGACTACGTGCGCTGTGATTCGGGGCTGAAAGGTGATTACAATTCTGCGACCTCCGGCATCTGCCGAAAGATGGCCGGCCTTGGCTTGCCGGACGTATCGGACGATACCATGTTCACGAACTACGTCACATTCCCTGACAAAGAAATCGTGAATATCCCAGGGATACTATCGCTTCCCTGGTGCTGGTACGATGACGTGCCGCACAACCTGAACACGCTGAAGCAGATTGTCCAGGGCGGCCAGCCCGCTTCCGGATGCACCGGCATTGAGCACAGCGGGAAGGTCCCGTATCTGACGTATTCAAAGGGTTCCCTGTACGCGGAGGTGAAGGAGCAGTTCCCAGAGCTGTTCGGCGCAAACGTCACCTATGGCGACACAACGTATGTCAAGATTGAAGGGAGGGCTTGATTATGTCAACCAGAACAAGAAACTATAACCTGATCAAGCCGGACGGAGAAGACCTGGTCAACATCGATGATCTGAATGAAAATTTTGACGTCATTGATAGCCAAATTCGTGCAAACGCTGATGGACTGACCAGGAAGCAGGATAAGCTGACGATTGATGATGCGCCGACAGCCGGGAGTAATAATCCCGTCACCTCTGGCGGCATACACGCATCGCTTGCGCAAAAGCAGGACAAGCTTACATTTGATAGTGCACCGACGGCTGGGAGCACAAATCCGGATACCTCTGGCGGGATAAACGCTGCACTTGCGCATAAACAAAACGCCCTGACATTTGATAACGCGCCAGTAGCGGGCAGCAATAATGTAGTTAAAAGCGGGGGTGTGTACAGCGCCCTACAGGGGAAGCAGCCAACACTCACCTTTGACAACTCGCCAAAGGCGGGAAGCAATAATGTAGTCAAAAGCGGGGGTGTGTACAGCGCCCTACAGGGCAAGCAGAACACACTGACCTTTGATAACGAGCCCACGGCTGGAAGCTCAAACCCCGTCACGAGCAGTGGCATCCACGCCGCCCTCGCGGGCAAACAAAGCGACCTGACGCAGGTGCCCGTCGTTACCTCTCTCCAGGAGACAGACTATCTTTTCTTAGAACGGGCAGGAGCTATCTATAAAATCCGTGCGTCCGCAGTGATCATCCCGTCGGGAGATACCGGCGACGTCGTGGAAACGGAGAGCGGCGATACGCTGCTCACAGAGGATGGACAAGAAATCCTGATTGATACGGGAGGGGATTATTCAGATGCCGTCACGACAGAATCCGGAGAGCAACTGCTCACGGAAGGAAATGAAATAATCAATATCGATTGAGGAGGAAAAAACCATGGGTGTAAAAATCAGCGAACTGCCCGCCGCGTCGTCGGCAAACAATAACGACAGCCTGATTCTGAACCACGGCAGCGAGACTAAAAAGATCACGCTGGAAGCCCTGTTGGAGAGCTATCTAAGCGGCGCGGGGCTGGTAACGGAAGAGGCGCTCTCCGGCTTCCTGTCGGAAAGTGATCTCTCCGACTACCTGTCTGAAAGCGATATGAGCAGCTATGTGACCATGTCGTTCCTCAGCGAGGCGATAGGCAACTATGTGAGCGAAGCGCTCGGTGACGTTGTGACTTCCTCGTACCTTAGCGAGGAGCTGGCACATTTTGTGTCTTCGGCCTACCTGAGTGAAGCACTTGCTGATTATCTGTCGGAATCTGACTTAGACGATTATGTGTCGTCAGATGCCTTGAGTGAAACTCTCAGCGACTATGTTTCTGTCAGTGGGTTGAGTGACGCTCTTAGCGACTATGTGACAAGCTCCGCAATGCAGGACTACCTGCGCGACGGGAACTACGTGACGGACGAAAGCCTTTCCGGCTATCTGTCAAATCCTGACATCGAGCCCTATCTGAGTGAGGGACTCGCGGGGCTCGGCAATTTGCTCTCCGCAGCTGACCTGGATGAAGCGGGCTATGTTTCCAGCTCCAGTTTTGCAGCGGCGCTGGAAGCGTATCTCTCCGAATACGGCGGCCAGACGATCTTCGACGCAATTTCACAGTATATTAACCAATAAAAAAGGAGACGCAAGATGAAACTGCAGCTGCTTATTCCCCAGTTCAACGAGACCGATGAGGTCATGCGGCCGATGCTGGAGAGCATCGCCACGCAGCAGGGCGTGGATTTAAATAAGGATATCGAAGTGATCATCGGTAATGATGGATCGGACATTAAGTTGTCGGAGGAATTCCTCGGAAGATTCTCGTTCCCCATCAGGTATTTCTTCTTCGATCACTCCGGTCTGCCGGGGACAAGGGGGAAATTGTTTGACCTTTCAACGGCGGACTACGTCATGTTCTGTGACGCGGACGATATGTTCCTGACGAACACGGCCTTGTACACGATCTTTGCTTTCCTGGAAAAAGGCTGTGATGCTCTTGTGGTCGATTTTCTGGAAGAGGTCATCGACCGGAAAACAGGCCGTTCCCTTTTCTTCCCCCACAAGAAAGACAGCACGTTTGTACACGGTAAAATCTACCGCAGGCAGTTCCTTCTCGAAAACGGCATCGTCTGGCATCCCGACGTGAAATGCCACGAAGACAGCGGATATAATTGCCTTGCTCTGAAGGTGGCGAAGGACGTGAAGTACTGCGAGGCTCCGCTGTACCTGTGGAAATGGCGCGAGGGCTCCATCTGCCGTAAGGATCCGCTGTATGTGCCTAAGACCTACACCCGGATGATCTATTCCAACTCCTGGCTCGTCAAAGACTTTCTTGATAGAGGGATGGCGGAAGAAGCCAGGTATTACTGTGCAGTCCTTGTCTACGGTACCTACTTCATGCTCAACAAACCCATCTGGCTTGATCCGTTGAACGTGAAGTATCGCTATGAGACGGAGAAGTGCTTCCAGGAGTATTACAGGAAGCATCGTGGCCTTTTTCTCTCCGTCGATCCGAAGGTGAGGCGTGAGATAATAGCTGGCACAAAGCGCCGCGTGCTGAAGGAGGGCGTCCTGTTGGAAAAGTTCACCTTTGACGAATGGATCAGGCATATAGATACACTCGAATAAGGAGACCGATATGAATCTGATGGAAGTAACACAGAAGCTGACGGCGGGGGAACTGGCAGGGTGGGCAGTGGTGTTGATTATTCTGCTGTTTTCTCTGATCCAGATTTCGCCTTTAAAACTGAATCCATGGGACCGTCTTCTCGGATGGATCGGGAGCAAGCTGAATAGCAAAACGGAGAAACGCCTTGCAGCCGTAGAAAAGCAGCTGCGCAGCATGTGGATAAACGACCACAGGCACTGTATCCTTACCTTCGCGCGCGAGGCGAGGGCAGCCATCGCTCATTCGGCTGACGAGTGGACAAATGTGCTGAATATAGCCGAGGAGTATGAGAAGTATGTAGACGCAAACGGCATTACCAACGGCATCATAACACAGGATACCGCGTATATCCGCAATCTTTATCAGGAACTCAGCCGTGATCATCGGATATGACCGGATTATATCAGATCCGGCCGAGGTTTTCCACATCATCTAAAGAGACATTTGAATCATGATATGCGCCATCCGGGCGTAAAACGGAGAAGGAGAAGGTTTTTATGAACAAAATCGATTGGACCCGTAAGCTGACCAGCAGGAAGTTCTGGCTGTCTATCGCGTCCTTTGTCGCCATGCTGCTCGTGGCGCTGGGGCAGAGCGAGACGACCGCAACCCAGATCACGTCCCTCATCATGGCAGGGGCGACCGTCATCGGCTATGTGATCGGTGAGGGACTGGCTGACAGTAGCCATTCCACCGATAACACGCCGGAGGACTGAGGACGGGGAGTAATTTCCCCGTTCTTTCTTCATCAAAAAAAAGCACGACCGAGAGTCGTGTGTGAATCGGGAGGAACAAAAATGCTTTACACAGTTATGAAAGACGGCGCAGCTCTGAAGGAGCTGAAAACCCTCGCCGCGGCGAAGAAGCTGGCCGAGGCAGAAGGTGCGCAGGTATACGCGGAAGGGAAGTGTGTGTATCGCCACGCGGTCGTGGCCACTGGCCTCGGTGAAGAGGCGGCTGATTCTTCTACCCTGGAGGGAACGAGCACAGGGAAAGCGGGCGCGGAGGGATGTTACCGCCTCACCCACCTCATGAACATGAGAAGCGCCCCGTCTATGGAGGCGCAGAAGGTCGGTGTGCTGCCGGCGGGGACGGTAGTCCAGGTCAAGGCGGTCGAAAACGACTGGCTGCATCTCACCGACGGCACCTTCATCCTCTATCAGGGCGGGACGTTTGCAGAGAAGGCGGACTGATTTGTTCGCTTTCCACCGTGTTTTGACCAAATCTTTGTTCGTTTTATACCCGTCGGGTTCCGACCTTTTTTCTTGCTATATGTGCGACAGTACGGTAATGTAGCATTGAAATTAAAGAGAAGGGCAGGGGCCGACATGAAAAACACCATCATACGGGAAAACCTCAGCATTGAGGACGCGAGAAACGTAGCCGAAGAGCTGAAAATGTATGGCTACAAGGTGGAAATCACAGGCGAAGGCAAGTACAGAACCGTGACCGCGACGAAGGAGAATGCAAAATGACCACATTTGAATTCTTCAAAGCCCAACTGGATGAAGCTGTCGAAAAGGGCCTGACCAACAGGATCAACCCGGAAATCAAGCCCGGCTCCTTCAAATGGGTAAAAGTCTGCGCCGACTGGTTCTTCGGCGGCGCATGGGACTACCAGATGAAGGACGTGACCGACATTGCTGAGATGAGAGTGCAAGGCTTCCTCAAGGTCATGGAGTATAGCAACTGGAAAGCCCGGCAGCTCGGCCAGACCCGGAAGATCGCCCTGACGAACAAAGGAATCCGGGAGTTTTACAGAGCCTATTACAAACCCCGAAAAGCGTAAAAAAAACAAAACACTGAGCATCGCTGAGAATTCTATCTCGGCGGTGCTTTTTTTGTCCCTGTCAAGGGAATCACGCGGTTATTCCGCGAGAAAGGATCATTATGTACGAGAAACTTATATGGGACGCTCTGATCACGTTTCTCAAAAACCCCTACGGCGCCGCCGTTATGATGGGGCATCTGGAAGCGGAATCAGGCCTGAGTCCCACCAATCTTGAAAACAGTTATGAACGTAGGCTCGGCCTCACTGACGCGCAGTACACGGCGGCAGTGGACAACGGAAGCTACAAGGGCTTCGCCACAGACTCAGCCGGGTATGGATTGGCCTCCTGGACTTATGCGCCGAGGAAGAAAGCGTTGCTGGACTACGTGAAGAACAAAGGCGTGAGCATCGGCGACTGCGTTGCCCAGCTCGAGTATCTGTGTATAGAGTTGACGCGGTATGCGGCTGTTTTCCAGGCGCTGCGCTCTGCCACGGCCATCCGGTCGGCCTCTGACATTGTTCTTGAGCAATTCGAGAATCCTTCCGACAAGAGTGAGAAGGTGAAGGCGTACAGGGCGAGCCTTGCCGAGAAATGGTATCAGAAGTTTGCCGCAGCCGCCACGCCTGTACAGGCAGAAAATGAGAGCGATGCAGGGGAGAGCTGCACCCCCGACGCCGTTATCGCTGTGGCCATCGGCGAGCTGGGCTATCACGAGAAGGCGAGCAATAATGCCCTGGACGATAAAGAAGCGAACAGTGGCTCTGCCAACTTTACCAAATACGCGCGAGATTTCGACCAGAAATATCCACAGTGGTTCAATGGGAAAAAGCAAAGCTATGCCTGGTGCGATGTCTTTATCGACTGGTGTTTTCTCACCGCCTACGGATATGAGAACGCCCTCCGCATTCTTTGCCAGCCAGAGAGGTCTGCCGGCGCTGGCTGCACGTATTCTCTCCAGTACTATCGGAATAAGGGCCAGTTCCACACTGAGGAGCCGATGCCCGGTGACCAGATCTTCTTCGGGACATCTCTTTCCAACAGCACGCACACGGGTCTCGTTGAGAAAGTCAAGGACGGCTGTGTTTACACGATCGAGGGCAACTCCTCCGACCAGGTCTGCCGGAGACGCTACGCGCTCACCGACAGCTGTATTCTTGGGTATGGGAGACCTGCGTATGACCAAGTCGCGGCTACGCCCCTTGCTCCGACGGAGTATGTTCCGGTTGATCTCCCCGTCCTTCGGCGCGGCATGACCGCTCTTTCCATCGCCGCCGCACAGCTGCTCCTGATCCGGCATGGCTATTCGTGCGGCGGGAAGATCGTCGATGGCGTTGAAGAGCCTGACGGCGTATACGGCTCAGGGACGGAAGAGGCTGTGCGCTCCTTCCAGCGCGCCAAGGGACTGTCTGCCGACGGCGTGATAAGCCCCAACACCTGGGCAGCCCTCCTGGGGGTGAAAAAGACTTGACGTACTATCGTGTTCGCCTGCCCGACAACAGCCCGGATTCTCAGATCGGATGCTTCACCCTTTTCGTGAATGCCCGTCTCATGGCTGATGCGAATCCAGGGTACTGTGTATTTAAGGACAATACGCAGGTGTGGCCCTCAGCAACCCCTGAAGAGTCCTATGATTTTTCAGTCGCGCTTGACAGAGCTTATAATCCTCAAAATGCCGGAACGAATATGGAAGATTCCGGCAGATTGTCACGTTAAGGAAGATTTTGAAAGCGGTTGAGAATCTGTATCAAAAACTAAATGCACTTCATGCGGGAGAACAGAAATGTTCTCCCACTTTGCATTTCCATGGAGGAGCGAAATGGGGAAAGTTGAAGATTTGACCGGACGTAAGTTCGGGAGATTGACGGTGATAAAACGCGGCGAGGATTATACAAGGATCAATAAAAAAGGGGCGTATAAAACCCCAAGGTGGATTTGTATGTGTTCGTGCGGGAATCCTAACCCTATAATAGTTGATGGAGGAAATTTGCGGAGAGGACATACTAAATCATGTGGATGCTGGAAAAAAGAATATCTAAAAAGTTTTGGCGGTCATAACAAGCGAGAAAATGAATACACTGAATGCGGCGACTATGTCATTGGAAAAACAAGCAACGGTGACCTATTCTATGTAGATATTGATGATTTGGAAACCATCAGATCGTATTCCTGGTATAAAAATTCAAAGGGTTACTTTGTGGCATGCGCTGAGAACCATAAGGCAATCCAGCTTCACAGATTATTACTAAATGCAAGTAAAACTGAGCAGGTCGACCACATCAATCATGACAAAGCTGACAACCGCCGTGTTAATCTGAGGAGTGTTTCTGGTAGTCAAAATGTTTGGAATAAAGGTCTTAAAGCTGATAATAAAACTGGCGCTACTGGAGTGAATAGGAAGGGCAATGGGTGGGCAGCTGAAATTGTGAAAAACGGGGTACGACATTACCTTGGCTATTTCAAAAACTTTGACGATGCAGTCGCCGCTCGCAAGGTCGCTGAAGATAAATACTTTGGTGAATACAGTTATGATAATAGCATGGCCGCTGTGCCAAGAATTAACTCGGAGCCCTTGAGGGCTCAGTAA
This sequence comes from Acutalibacteraceae bacterium, assembly GCA_045221075.1. Classification (GTDB taxonomy): domain Bacteria; phylum Bacillota; class Clostridia; order Oscillospirales; family Acutalibacteraceae; genus UBA1213. The sequence goes on along the minus strand of JBGUWL010000290.1, from coordinate 17,128 downwards.
ATTTTATAGTAAGTAAAGTAAATGGCTATGGCTTTTAAATCGAGACTTCTACGAAAAAGCAGTGGGGGAGATGTTGCCTGACTCAGCGTAGCACAGATTTTTGTACATTGCAAGATATATATTTTAATAGGAAGAGAGTGTCCATTTTCGACGTGAGGAAGGATAAAGATGACCCGTAAACAAAAAACAGAGGTTGACCATCTCCGCATCATCGGAGTGTCAGCCTCTGATATTGCTTCGCAACTTGGCCTGTCGGTGAATACCGTCAGGTCATATTTTTTTCGGCATCCGTTGGAAAGAAGCCAGACCGCCTGTCCTGTCTGTGGACGTCCAATTATGACTCTTCCGAAGCGCAAACGCCGCCGCTTCTGCTCGGACGCCTGCCGCATGAAGTGGTGGAATAGGCATCCCACCGCTTCGCGTATATGTATAACCTGTGGAAGGGAGTTCAAATCGAATGGCAAGAACGCGAAATACTGCAGCCGGGAGTGCTACTATAGAGCGCGGAGGGCGGGATCCATACTCTCCGGATAATCTGATCCTGTACCACACCAGCCTGGGATTGATTGAAACCTTGGTGAAAAAGGGCGTGATCACTCGGGACGACTATCGAAAGGCAGTTCGTATCCTAACGGAGCGGTACGGCTTCCCGCCGAACAGCATATTTGCTGAGTGGGCGTGAGAGCCCTGAACAGTCACTTAGGGAGAAACGTAGGGCCGTCCCAACCCGTGTGATACTTTTATGACAATCACAGCAATATTGGCGGTTGCCGGAGAAACAGCCGCACAACTCTCAGCATAGCACCTGGGTCTGCTCGTTATGCCGATCCGCTCCTGACAAAGGATGTCGGTCAGTCTGTTTTTAACACCAAAGGCTTTTCATTTCTTGTTCCGAGTTGTATAATAATGAAAAACAATATATATTGCGCACGTCTGTTGACACCAAAAAACTGTTTGCGATTTACCACAAATTGCAAAAGACTTCTTTTGGAAAATGATAAATCGAAGGAGAGTACGACATGAAAAACGAAAAAAAGATAGAAACGGAAGAGAACGGAGAAAGAGTAGTCAGACTGGCTGAGCCAGTTAAAAAGGGACCTTTTCGGCTGCTGTTCAGCAGGTTCTTCATTGTTGCGCTCCTTCTTGTGATTCAGGTTGCGGTCGTGATCGGTGCGTCTCTCTATTTCAGGGATAAGGTTTCAATCGTGCTCGTGCTGCAAGAAGTATTCGCTATCTGCATGATAATCTATCTGTTCAACTGCAAAATGGATTCTACCTCCAGACTGAGCTGGATGCTCATCATTGCGGTCGTACCGCTGGCAGGCGCCGCGTTCTTTTTCTTTACGCAGTCTAACTTGGGTTACAGGACTGGACAAAAGCTGGTTGATCAGCAGATTCAGAAGAGTAGACTATATTCGGAGCAGCCGGAGGGTGTGCTTGAGGAACTGGAGAATGACGGCTCCGGAACGGACGATCTCTGCCGCTATCTCAACCGGAGCGGCGCCTTCCCACTGTACGACCATACAGCTGTGACGTTTTTCCCACTGGGCGAGAATATGTTTGACGCCATGCTGGAGGAACTTGAAAAAGCTGAGAAGTTCATCTTTCTGGAGTATTACATCATTGAAGAAGGCTATATGTGGGGCCGTATTCTGGATGTGCTGATTCGTAAGGCAAATGAGGGTGTTGATGTCCGAGTTATGTACGACGGCATGTGTGAGCTAAGCAAGTTGCCGACGAATTATTTTGAGCTCTTGAAGCATGAGGGCATCAAGGCCACCCACTTCGCTGCAATCATGCCTTTTGTTTCTTCCCATTACAACAACCGTGATCACCGCAAGATTCTTGTTATCGACAACAAGATAGCTTTTAACGGTGGCATCAACCTTGCTGACGAATACATCAATCGCGTTCATCCCTACGGCCACTGGAAAGATACAGCTGTTATGATAAAAGGTCCGGCGGTAAGAACCTTTACACTGCTTTTCCTGCAGATGTGGAATGTTGGGGCGAAAAAGCAGGACTATGAGAGCTTTATAAAAGACGGCGCCGAGTCGGTGCCGGATGCTAAGGGCTATGTCATGCCCTTTGGCGACTCCCCGCTGGATGCGGACAAAGTCGGAAAATCGGTCTATATTGATATGCTGTATCGGGCAAACAAATATGTACACATAATGACGCCCTATTTCATCCCGGATGGCGAGCTTGAAACGGCGATCCATTTCGCAGCGGAACGAGGCGTGGACGTCAAAATGATCGTGCCGGGCACCTCGGACGGCATTATGTCGGAGGCGTTGGCCAAGACCTATTACAAATCCCTGCTTGAAGCGGGCGTGAAGATTTATGAGTATACGCCCGGCTTTGTGCACGCCAAGCTCTGTGTATGCGACGATATAAAGGCCGTGGTTGGCACAATCAACTATGACTACCGCAGCCTATATCACAATTTTGAGTGCGCCACCTATATGTATAAAACGGACTGCATAGCTGACATCGAGGCGAATTTCCAGGAGACGCTCACAAAGTGTGAATTGGTTACGGAGAAAACGATCAAAAACCAGCGTCTGTCCATCAAGCTTCTGGGCGCGCTTACAAAATTTATCGCTCCGCTTATGTAAAGCCAGAGCAGTGGCAGGAAAAAGATCACATCGGACTTTCAGAAAAAGTGGTCCTTGTAGCCAATGAGACCATCTTCTGAGCGTTTCACGCAGCTTCCGATAGGGCAGTGCCCGACAACCACAAGCCTGTAGGCTACCTCTTCGGAGGCGGCTTACGGGCTTTTTTGCGCCCTGCCAGCTTCCCATGTGCCTATCGCACAGCATAGCTCAGGCCGCCCCGGCCCTTGTGATACTTTTGTGACAATCAGTGTGATAATCTTTGCTTGTAAACAAGAGAGCTACACAAAAGCTCCTAAAAAGGAGAAAAATTTACTGAAAAGGAGACCAAAAACATGAAAACAACCATAAAAACCATCATCGCCATCGCCCTTGCCCTCACCCTTGTCTGCGCCCTCGGCGCGCCGGCCTTCGCCGATTTCATGAGCCCCTACGGATTTGTCACCATCAACTTTGACGGCTCCCGTACCCTTCACCTGAGCGACGGCAGCACCGTAACCCAGTACCCCGACGGCACTCTCGTGAGCTACGACGCCGCCACCGGCGAGACCACCTACAGCTCCGACAAGTTCAGCGCCACCACCTTCTACCAGGACGGCTCCACCTACTACGAAAACGGCAACGGCTACAGCGAGTATCACGACAGCTTCGGCTACGGCATGACTGAGTACCCCGACGGCAGCTACGACATCGAAGAGAACGGCGTCCTCAGCCACTACGACCGCTTCGGCAATCTGATCGGCATGCAGGTCGACAACGGCAGCTACTATGAGACGGTGTTTTGAGCTTCCTTTCATCCTAGCACCACAGCATGAAATGAACACAGAAAAAGCCTGTAGGCAACCTCTTCGTGAGGCCGCTTGCAGGCTTTTTTCGGCATACCACACGATATGAACGGCTTATATTCGTGCACAATTTCCACACAATTGAGTTGATATCCCCTTAAAACTATGGCGTAATGGGTACAAGAACCCAACCTGAAGGAGAAACCTGTATGAAGGTAACAGAAATCCAATTCCCAAAGCGCATAGAGGCGCTGCCCCGCGTAGCAGCCTACGCGCGCGTCTCCTCGGGGAAAGACGCAATGCTCCAGTCTCTCTCCTCGCAAGTGAGTTATTACAGCTCCATGATCCAATCCCATCCCGGCTGGCTTTACACTGGCGTCTATGCCGATGAGGCCAGAACGGGCACAAAAGAAGCCCGCCCGGAGTTTCAGAGGCTGCTCGAAGATTGCCGGGCGGGAAAGATAAATCTGATCATAACAAAATCCATCTCACGCTTTGCCAGGAATACGGTGACTCTTCTCAGCGTTATCCGGGAACTGAAAGCGCTTGGGGTGGATGTTTTTTTCGAGGAGCAGCATATCCATACGCTCAGCGCCGACGGGGAGCTGATGATCACAATCCTGGCATCCTATGCGCAGGAGGAAAGTTTCTCCGCCAGCGAGAATCAGAAATGGCGGATCCGGAAGAACTTTCAGGAGGGCAAGCCCTGGGACGCAACGATTCTGGGATATAGGTACAAAAACGGACGGTATGAGATCGAACCAAATGAAGCCGCTATAGTCCGGAAGATATATGACCTGTATCTTGGTGGAAAGGGTCTCCAAGCCATCACAAATATGCTCAACGAAGAAGGAGCTGCGACCCGTTTCGGAAGAACATGGCACATTTCGACTGTGCGGCAGATTTTGTCAAACCCTACCTACACGGGCGATCTTCTCCTCCAGAAGACGTTTCGTACCGATCACCTGACGAAGCACAAGGTGAAGAATAATGGGGAGCTGCAGCAATTTTTGGTCGAAGAGGCACATGAGGCGATAGTTTCACATGAGGAATTTGCTCGTGCGCAGGAAATCCGAGAAAAACGGGCGGGGAAGCACGCCCCAGCAGGGAAGAAATATGATGCGCGATACCCCTTCTCAGGCATGATCATTTGCGGCTGCTGCGGTGCGCATTACCACAGGAAAGTGACGCATACAGCTATAATGTGGGTATGCTCGACCTTTAACAAGGAGGGGAAGAAGGCCTGTCAGTCCAAAGCGGTGCCGGAGAAGGCCTTGCTTCCCCTCCTTCCCGAGATTGAGAGCATTTCAAATATCCGTGTGGAGAAAAACAACAACCTTATCATAACGTACCGGGATGGGCGAAGCGAAACCCGTACATGGAAAGATCGTTCACGATCAGAAAGCTGGACGTCGGAAATGCGGCAGGCAGCACGAGAAAGAGCGAGGAGGCAGAAAAATGCCAAAAATCACAGCAATCCCAGCGACACGTAATATACGCATACCTGAGGCGCCCATGGCTCGACGCAAGGTTGCCGGGTATGCCCGCGTCAGCACGGATTCTGACGAGCAGTATACAAGCTATGAGGCGCAAGTTGACTACTATACGAAGTATATCCGATCCCACGCCGACTGGGAATTTGTCGGTGTGTACACCGATGAGGGCATATCCGCGCTGAGCACGGCAAAGCGCGATGGGTTTAAGCAGATGGTGAGCGACGCCCTGGAGGGGAAGATACAGCTGATTGTGACGAAAAGTGTGTCACGTTTCGCTCGCAACACGGTGGACAGCCTTACGACAATCCGAAATTTGAAGGCTCACGGTGTTGAGGTCTACTTCGAGAAGGAAAATATATGGACTTTTGAAGCAAAAGGGGAACTTTTGATCACGCTGATGTCCAGTCTCGCGCAGGAAGAATCGCGCTCCATTTCAGAGAACGTCACCTGGGGACGGCGCAAGCGCATGGCGGACGGTCAGGTGTGCATGCCGTATGGACAGTTCCTCGGCTACCGCAAAGGTCCTGACGGCAAGCCGGAGATTGTCCCCGAGGAGGCGGAACTGGTACGCCGTATTTATAGAGAATTTTTGAGCGGCATGGCCGCCAGCCGGATCGCAAAGACTCTCACGAAGGAGGGCGTTCCCACGCCTGGAGGTCGTGAAAAGTGGCAGATTTCCGTGATTGAGAGCATTTTGTCGAACGAAAAGTATAAAGGCGATGCACGGCTCCAGAAGAAATTTACGGTGGATTTCCTGACGAAGAAAATGAAGGTCAACGAGGGGGAAGTTCCACAATTCTATGTAGAGGGGAGCCATCCCGCGATTGTGGATCCTGCTGAGTGGGAGCTTGTACAGCAAGAGCTAGCTCGGAGAAAATCCCATCCGCGTCAGCGGCTTTGGAACAACGGCTTCGGCGGAAAGATTGTCTGCGGCGAATGCGGCGCGGCCTTTGGCCCGAAGGTGTGGCATAGTACGGATGCGTATCGGCGGACGGTATGGCAGTGTAACAGGAAGTATCAGCCGCGTCCGACAGCCCACCCGACTGAGGAGAAAGGGTCGTCTCCTGAAGGGGAAAAGCGTAAACCATGCGCTACGCCCCATCTCACCGAGGAGCAGATAAAGGCTGCATTTTGCCGGGCCTTAAGCGCTCTTCTCGCTGACCGAGAAAAACTCCTCGCCGATGGGAAAGCAGTCATTGCGACCCTAACTGACTGCACTGCATTAGACAAGAAGGCAGAGGAGATTGACGTGGAGATCGCTGCTGTCGCAGCCCAAGTCGAACAACTTGTTAAGGAGAATGCCGTTATAGCTGCGGATCAGGAGAAATATAGTAAGCGGTATAACTCACTGGCGGGGGAGTACGAGACGCTGCAACGCAAGCGCGAAGCGGTTGAGAAGGAGAAACGCGCGCGGGCTGAAAAACGGGAAGCCTTGGAAACTTTTTACGGGGAATTGGAAGAGCTGGAGGTGGCATTCACGCCTCAGCGCTGGAACGCCATTGTTGAGAAGGTGGTTGTCGGGAAGGATGGGGGGATGACATTTCATTTTGTGAACGGGGGAGAGGTTACGGTGTGATGCTGTGCTGGTTACCTGGAATGAAAAAACCGAGCGCAGGCGTGATTTTCAAGGCGTGAGTACCATCCCCAGAGATTTTCTGGAAATGCTGTAAACAGGCTTCGTCGGCCTTCAACGGCGAAGCGGAGGCCAGACCCTCCGCACAATAAAATAGATAGCCAGGCTCCTTGCTTATTGCAGGGATTTTTTTCACGCTCCGCGGGGCAGAAGGAGCGGCGGCGTGCAAACTGCCCGAATTATCCTCTCAATTTTTGTCACTTTCAGGTATTGAAAACCTGCGAAAACCTTGTAATATGCTGGCTGAACAATCAATGAGCGGTGCGAAAAGCACATCGCAACGCCAAAGAACCAGAATATGGAGGAAAACATGGACACCAGCAATTACAAGCAGACCGAATTCGGCCTGTATGTCCCGGCACACATCGCCGACAAGCTGCAGCACCTTGACATGACCACGGTCGCGCTCTACGAGGCGCACCTGAAGAATGCGGGGAAAGCGGAGTCGACCATTCAAAAGTACACCCGCTTTGCCATGCTCTTCACTATTTTCCTTGGAGACCACTTTCTCTCCGTCTCCTATGTTCGCGCATGGCTCGACATAATGAAGAAGACGCACCATATAAAAACGGTCAACATTGCGGTCTCGGCCCTCAATGGCCTGTTCAAGTACCTGGGACGGCTTGACTGTGTTGTCGATCAGTTTCCTTATCAGGAGCCGCAGTATCTGGATGATGACCGATATCTGGAGAAAAAAGACATAGACAAGCTTCTGGCGGTAGCCGATGACCGCATGAAGACGATGATTCTGACCTTTTCAGGCACCGGGATCCGCGTGAGCGAGCTCCGGTTCTTCACGGTTGAGAGTGTGCGCACCAGCAGGGTGACGGTCGACAACAAAGGTAAAACCCGCGTCGTTTTTATCGATCCCGTCACGAGGACAGTTATTTTGGACTACTGTGAGAAGCATGGCATAAACAGCGGGATCATATTCCACAACCGCCTCGGTACTGCCCTCAACCGCACCTATATCTGGCGCTGCCTGAAAAAGCTTGCGGAGAAAGCGGGCGTTACATTGAGCAAAGTCTTTCCGCATAATCTTCGACATTTGTTTGCGGTCGAGCGGTTTAGCATTGACAAGGACATTGAGGCGCTGCGGCTGGACATGGGGCACAGCATGATCGCCACGACGCAGCGGTATTTGAAGGAGACATCAGGGAAGCACTTTGAGAGGGTGATGGAGAGGGGAAGGGGGATCGCCATATAAAAAAAGAAACCGGCAAAGCCGGCTGAAAAGCAGAATGGGGATTCTGTAAACAAATTCTAAAATAATAGCAATAAAGCGCTTCAGCTATATTAACCTTACCACATTGTACCACTCTTTTATGTGAATGGCAACTATTTTTTTGTTTTTTTCGGCAGAGTCCAAATTGCAGGGCTTCTGTCCCCTTGTCATGCCCATAGCAAAGACACCTCACGATCATTTTTGAATCGTGAGGCTTTTTTTTTCGCTTTTTTAGTTCCCTCAAAATCCTATGTGGCCGAAACCTGACATGGACAAAAGAAAAAAAGCGTCTCTCTTGCGACGGGTTAACAACGGAATCCCCATTCGATAGGCAATAAGTCATTTCTGTGACGGGGGGGTGTGAATTTGGAAACGGGCTTGAATGTAACACCGGAAATTATTGAGCAATATCTTCAGGCACGGCTGTCAGAGGGTCTTTCCGCAAGCACGATCCAGTCCTACCGCGCAAAATTAAACCACATCTTCGAATATCTGCCTGATGGGGACAAAACAATCTACAAAGGGACGATCCGCTCACTGGCGGACACGCTGCGAGGGCATGGATATTCCGTCCAGGCGACGAATGTGATGTTGTCAGCTGCGGACAGCTTCGTGACATGGTGCCAGCGACCGGAGCTGCAGGCATGCATGCGCCTGGACAAACAGCTCGAAATACAGCCAGAGATCACGCGCACCGAGTATCTCCGCCTGTTGTCCACCACGAGAGTGCTGGGGAAAGAGCGGGACTACCTGATCATCAAAACCATTGTGCTCATAGGCGTCAACGTGTCAGAGCTGATTGCGGTCACCTTTGAGAATGTAGAACGCGGCTGGGTGATCAGCGGTGAAGAGACCCGAAGGATTCCCGAGGCGCTCCGGCAGGAGCTTTTGGCCTTCGCAAAACGGGAGGGCATCGTTTCGGGCTATATGTTCCGGGGAAACGGCACGTCCGCCATGTCCCGGACAGGGGTGACGAAAGCGCTCAACAGCCTGGCGGAGCCTTCACAGGTGGATGAGAAGAAATGCAACCCGCGCTGTCTGCGGAGACTGTATCAGGAGACACAGGCTCAGTTTGAGAAGATGATGCAGGCGCTGGTGGATCAGGCGCAGGAGCGCATGCTGGAAGGCGAGCAGCGCTTGTACGGCTGGGGCGCATAATATAGAAAGCCAGAGTGGGTACTGAAATCAATTCATCGACAAAGGAGGGAAAGCGTTTTGGTCAGTTTATATCAAAAGTGCATAGAAGACGGACGCATTGAACTCCTCTCGGAATGGGACACAGAAAAAAATGCTCCTGTTGCGCCATGGACTGTTTCTCCCGGCAGTCATCAGCGTATATGGTGGAAGTGTAAAGAAGGACACAGCTGGCAGGCAGCGGTTTTCACCCGATGGGATGGACACGGCTGTCCATATTGTTCTGGACGGAGCGTTGAAAAAGGCGTCAACGACCTGGAGTCCTGCAACCGTGCGCTGGCTGAGGAGTGGAACACCAAGAAAAACGGCGATCTGAAGCCGGCGGATGTTTCGCTGGGCAGCAGCCGCTCCGTGTGGTGGCAGTGCGAGAAGGGCCATGAATGGAAAGCAAGCGTGGCGAGCCGCTCAGGGGGCAAAGGCTGTCCCTATTGCGGGAATCGGAAGCTCCTGCCCGGATTTAACGATTTGGCAACGGCAAATCCCGAGCTGGCTAAGGAGTGGCACCCGGAGAAAAACGGAAAGCTAACTCCGAATCAGGTCTTCCCTGGCAGTCCGAGACGCGTGTGGTGGCAGTGTGAAAAAGGCCATGAATGGCAGGCGGCAATCTCCTCCCGTGCGAAAAAGGGGTGCGAATGTCCATACTGTTCCGGAAAATTGGTTCTGCCGGGGTTCAATGATCTTCTGACGGTTGCGCCGGAGATCGCGGCCCAGTGGCATCCGACGAAAAACGACGGACTGACGCCGGAGAACGTGCACGCCCACAGTATGCGAAGTATTTGGTGGCAATGCGGAGAGGGCCATGCGTGGAAAGCGACAGTGGTGTCCCGCGTAAAAAACAACGCCAGTTGTCCGGTCTGCGCGAACAAAGCCATTCTTGTCGGCGTAAACGATCTGGCCACAGTCGCGCCGGAGATTGCAGCCCAGTGGCATCCGACAAAGAATGGGGAGCTTACGCCCCAACAGATCGGAATCGGGAGCCACCTGCGCGTGTGGTGGAAGTGCAAAAAGGGGCACGAATGGCGGGCGCAGATCATGTCCCGCAAGAACCGGAACTCCGGCTGCCCTGTGTGCGCGGGGCGTTCGGTGGTGCCGGGAGTGAACGATCTGGAGACCTTTGCCCCGGCGGTGGCTGCCCAGTGGCATCCCACGAAGAACAACGGCCTGACGCCGGATCGGGTTCGACCGCAGAGCAACCGTACAGTCTGGTGGCTCTGCGAAAAGGGCCATGAATGGCGGGCGGAAATAAAATCACGGACTGGACGGGGTAGCGGATGCCCATACTGCTCCGGCCACATGCTGCTTGTCGGGTTCAATGACCTTGCAACGACGGAGCCGCGCATCGCCGCCCAGTGGGATTATGAGCTGAATGGAGAGCTCACACCCCAAATGGTCATGGCCGGATCCCACAAAAAGGTTTGGTGGCACTGCTCCGAGGGGCACTTCTGGCAGGCGCTGGTTTTTGCCAGAACCGGGACGCTGAAAACAGGCTGTCCGGTCTGCGCCGGAAAGGTGAGCAAGAAGCGGCTGGCGCGAATGAAGGAGCTTGAGGATACTGCCAGGGCGAATATCGCAAATTACCGCCGCCTGCAGCCGGAGCGCTTTGATCATAGCAATCATGCACAAACGACACAGATAACGCGCGAAAGCGCGATCTGATAGAAGGGAGAATATCGGCAAATCTCCGCGCGTCGGTGATGGATCTGAAGATTCTTCGTCGCAGAATGACGTAGAGGTTGAAAGATATTTTCAAACAGAGGGAGCTGACGAACGCGATCAGATCCCGCACGCTTTCATCGGGGACTTGCTATCCCCGCTGGAATAGACAGGAGACATACACGGGCGACGACGGCACGCCGTAGGATCGGCAGCCGGCGCGTAGCTGCTGAACCGGCAGCCGTAACGCCCACCGGAATTTCACGGAGGTGATCGGAAGAAGCAGGGCGTACATACTATTTAAAATATAGCACAAGCAAAGACCCCGCAAAACCTACGGAGATTTGAAACACACAATCCCATCGGGCGCGTGCCCGGAAAAAGAAGAATCCAAACAATCAGAAGATTGGAGGACAGTTTTTATGAACTTAAAGAAAATCATTGCGCTCGTCTTGTGCGTCTGCATGGTGCTCTCCTTCTTCCCTGTCTCGGTATTCGCCGAGGAATGGGATGACGGTGTCATCCTCGAAGAAGAGTACTATGAACCTCAGGAAGAGTACTATGAAGAAGAGATCATCGATGAAGAACCGGTAGATTACTCAGCACCGGTCGAAGAGATCCTCTTCGAGGAGCCTGCTGCTCCTGTCGATGAGCCGGCAGAGGAGCCTGCTCCCGCAGACGAGCCCGTCGCTCCCGCAGAGGAGCCCGTCGAGCAAAACTTCAGCATGGAAGAAGCGGAAACGTTTGCTGCTTCTGTAGTTGCAACGGTTGATAGTGAACCTTATGAAACATTTGACGCGGCCTTTGAGGCTGCAGCAAATGGTTGCGGCGAGTTGCAGATTCTTGCAACTGGTGAAATCCAGAACGCACATACGATTGCTGGAGATGCCACAATCTCTTTTATGTCAAATAAGACGCTCGACGCTGCTACTGGCAGCAACGCCTCACTGACAATTGCTGACGGTGTAGTTACGCTTGAAAACGTGACTATTAGTTTCCCGGTTTATGTTACCGGCGGTGAGCTGGTTATGGGTGCGGGATCCTCTCTGAGCAGCATTGAAGTCAGCGGCGGTAAACTCAGCGTCTCCGGTGGCAACGTTGGTTCTGCCACTGCAGTTGCAGGCTCCAGCCTGATTGGCAACGTTACCGGCGGTAACTTCGGAACCATTGATGATTGCCTGATCGCTGATGCGTATTATGCCAAAGCAACCGGCGAAGTCGTGAATGACGAAAAAGCTGGTACTGGAAATGCACATTGGGCCGTTCAGATCGGCGAAGGTGCCGATCGAGTACGTTATGAAACACCCGCTAGCGGTATTCAAGCAGCCATCGCAGATGAGTCTGTTCTGGTACTCTTGAGGAGCTGCAACACTAGTACGAAGGTAAAACTTGGCGCTGATAAGACGCTGAAGGTGAAGAAGGGCGACTATAATATTGGCGTAGAAGTTTCTCCTAGCGTTGCGGCAACGTACATGCTCGTTGAAAGCACCGATGAAGCTACCGGCGTAACCACCTACAAAACAGTTCCTGTCATCGCCACAATCGGCGAGGATGCCAGCCTGAAGCAGTACCCCAGCTTTGCCAAGGCTGCCGAGTCCCGCATGAGTGATGACGATGTCATCACGCTCGTTGCGGATGCGGGCGCATACACGCTGGAGCTGAACGAGGGAGTCTCGGAAACGCTGAAGGTTATCAAGGGCACCAAGACGCTCACAGTCAGTGCTCCCGACGGCGACTACATCCTTAGTGAAGTTACCACGTCTGGAACAACTGTTTATCATGCTTACTCCGATGTCTGGACGGTTGCCTATCATCAGTCCGGTGTACCGGAGGAAGGCGCTTACACCTTCGTGCTGGACGAGGATGGGAACGTGCGTGCGACTGCCGGTGAGTTCCAGATTCTTCCTGCGGATGATTCGCAGTATCGTCCTGGCCCTTATGCTTGGCTTGGACTTGAGATCACTGCTCCGGAAGCTTTCTCCGCTAATGATTCTGAGTTCTATCATCTGGCAAAGTACAGTAAAGACAATACTACCTGGAAGTCCTTTAAGGATGCGTTAGATACTGAAAATTCTGTTTATTGGTGGCTTACGATCGATCCTGAGCTTGATGAAATCAAGGCAAAGCTCGCAGATCCGGGCTATCTGGAGTGGAACGTTTACCTCGACCTTGAGGGTGACGGTACTGCCGACAGAACGATCAACATCCGGCTGAGCCTGGAAAACTTCAAGCTTACGGATCCCAATGATCCTGATAACGACCCCCAGATCGAGATTGTCAACGGCAAGATCGTCAGCATGAACGAAAAATTCAATCTTACTTGGATTTTCGACAATGGCGATGCGGACGTTCCGGTTCCCATTCGCTGCGGTAAGACAGTCACTCAGCCTGATGACAGAACCAAGACCGGTTATACCTTTGATGGCTGGTTCTATGTTGTCGACGGTCAGTTTGGCGAACAGGTCACTTTCCCCTTCAACATGCCTGATAAGGATGTGACCATCAAAGCAAAGTGGTCTGCCTTTAACTATTCGGTCAAGTTCAATAAGAATGCTGAAGATGCTACCGGCGACATGGCAGATCAGACTTTCACCTATGACGCAGATGAAGTTCCTCTGACCGCTAACAACTTTGCTAGAACCGGTTACACATTCACCGGTTGGAACACGAAAGCTGACGGCACTGGCAATTCTTATCCTGATCAGCACCCTGTTAAGAACTGGACTGAAATTCCCGGCAAAGAGATTAATCTTTACGCTCAGTGGACTGCCAACAAATATATTGTCAAATTTGACGGAAATGCTGCTTCGGCTCAAGGTATTGACCTTGGTACTTCGACCACTGCTGATCAGCAGTTTGTCTATGACAAGTCAAAGAAGCTCGCAGAAAATGGATTTACAGACAGTAATTCAAACTACAGTTTCGCTGGCTGGAGTACAACTCCTAGTGGCAGTGTAGTGTATGCTGATAAGGAGACTATCTTAAATCTGTCTTCTGATCCTGACGGCGTTGTCACTCTCTATGCTCAGTGGAGCGGCAGAGGGTACGAAGTCAGCTTTGACACTAATGGGGGCACCCCGGCGAACATTGATTCTCAGACGCTCTACTATCCCACACTTGTTACCGAACCCGCGGAACCCACCAAGGATGGCTTCACCTTTGGCGGCTGGCTGGCTGCTTCGACCGATGAGACTGCTCCGGCTGATTTCTGGAATTTCGACACGGATTATCCTGTAGGTGACAGTCAGGTACTTACAGCTTACTGGGCGATTAACTCTCACAAGCTGACATTCGACGCCGCCGGCGGCTACTTCGACGGTATCGAGACCAAGACGCAGAAAGTGCAGAATGCGGTAGAATATGGCCAGAAGCTCATATATTGGGCTCCCGACACTTCCGCAGGCTCAACCGAGCTTCAGCGCACCGGTTATGATTTCGACGGCTGGGATACCGACCTCGAGACGACCATGCCTGACCAGGATCTTACTGTCAATGCGACGTGGAAGGCCCAGAAGCATACGGTGAAGTTCTATGATGAAGACAAGAACACTGTTCTTGCAGAATTCACCGATGACTATGGTACCGCTATCACGGTTCCTACTGCGACGAAGACTGGCTATGACTTTAAGGCCTGGACAAATGAAGATGGAACAACTGAGATTGAAGCGCCAACCACGATCCCGGCTGCGGATATCGATCTCTACGCTTCCTATACTGCGCATAAGCACACTGTAACTTACGATGGCGCCGGCGGTAAGTTTGCACTTACCGGTGAGACTACGCTCCGTGAAACCTACACCACCGGACAGTTGGATTTCGGTAGCGAAATCAAAGCTGCAAAGAACCCCACATGGGAAGGCCATCAGTTCCTGGGCTGGTTTATCGACCAGACACAGTATTCTTATGCTGATCTGCCCATTGAGATGCCCGATGAAGACCGTGACTATGTCGCCCATTGGGATGTGAACACGGTAAATTACCCGATTTACGACTTCGCGGATGTTCAGAATCCTGAAAAGGTAGCCATTGCCACTGTCTCCGGCAAGTACGGGGATGCTTTTGTCATGCCCACGGATGCCCTTGAGAAGGATTACTACACCTACAAGGTGTATGAGCTTACGGACGTCGGCTATACGGAGTTCACGGCTCCCGAGACTCTCCCCGCTGTGGGCAACGAACTCTTCGCAGAGTACACGCCGATCGAATACGACCTTACCTACATTGTTCCGGACGGTGTGACTTGGCCTACTGCAACCCCGACTGTTAACCCGAATCCCCCAAAATACACCGTTGAGAGCAACGATATCACACTTGTTAATCCTACCCTGGTCGGCAATACCTTCCTTGGCTGGACCTATGGCGAGGTAACGACTCCCACGATGGAAGTCACCATCGCGAAAGGAAGCGACGGCGCTCTGGAGTTCACCGCGAACTTCGATACAAACAATGTGACCATTTCCTTTAACGATTCGTTTGAACCCACGAAGGTTATTAAAACGGTTAGCGGCAATTACGGCGATAACGTTACGCTTCCCGATCTCAGCAAGGCCGGCTACAACGATCCTGCGATCGTTAATGATGAAGGCACCGCTGTTGATGTAAGCAAGTTCCCCGCTGAGAATCTCACCGTTTACTGCAAGTATGGTGACCCCATCAGCTACACGATCAGCTACAACCTAGACGGCGGATCTGTCAAGAACAATCCCACCTCCTACACGGTTGAGTCTGATCAGATCCTGCTCAAGAATCCGACCAAAACCGGTTATGAGTTCCTTGGCTGGACCGGTACCGATTTGGCAGAGGCTTCCAAGACCGTGACCATCGCTAAGGGCAGCACCGGTGATCGTACTTATACCGCCACCTGGTCGACAAATACTGTCACCATGCGCTTCGATACCGACGGCGGTACGGAGATTGCTTCGATCGTTGCGGAAGTTGGTTCTGTGATCACACCTCCCGCAAATCCCACAAAGACCGGCTACACCTTTGAAAAATGGACGCTCAATGGCAAGACTGCCACGCTTCCGACCACCATGCCCAATACGGATACCATCTATGTTGCTGTCTGGACTACCAATCAGCATAGGCTGGTGATCGACGGCAACGGCGGTAAATGGGGCGATGAAGCCACTCTTGATCGCAACACGGTCCCATTTGGCACGGAGATCAAGGTTGATGGCACAGGTATTCCCGGTTCGGATCCTGTACAGACCGGTAAGACGCTGACAGGTTACAACACCAAGGCTGACGGCACCGGCACAGACTACAGCGTTGGCTTCACCATGCCCGATGAGGATGTTACCTTCTACGCTCAGTGGACCACCGAGATGGAGACGGTAAAATTCATTGATGCGATTGACAATAGCACTATTTTGGAGGTTGAAGTCCCCTACAACACCACCGTTGATGAGCCTGAAGATCCCACGCATACAGGCTATCGCTTTGTCAACTGGTACACAACTGATTCCTATGATCAGGATACGCATGAGTTTGGAACTCTCTTTGATTTCACCGTGCCGATCAAAGAAGGTACTAATGTCTACGCACAATTCGCGAAATTCTTCGTAGAGCTTCAGAATAAAGGTAAGTTCTTTGAAAATATCGAAGATGCCTTCGCATATGTTGCGGACAACAATATGCGCAAGGTCACGCTCTTCACGGATGCGACCTATGCACCCACAGCAGTTCCGGCGTTTGCGAACAAGACCCTCGTCGTCAATAAGAGCGCTGAGTTCTCGGTGACCTTCGATCTTTCCAAGATTGATGGTACTACTAAGTACGCTGTGACGCAGGTTGCGGAAGATGCGGAGACCGTTACCTACAAGATTGTCCCAGCCATCGCGCAGGTTGATACCGGCGAAGTCATCTATAACGAGGACTACAGCTCGTTCACTAAGGATATCCGCTATTTCGGCACGATTGCTGATGCCTCTGAGTTTGCCGATGGCAGACTGACGGTTGAGGTTATCGCTGCGGCCGGTAATTACGAGCTCGGCACTGACGAGACCCTCATTGCCGTGAAGAGCGGCACTAAGGGCAGCCTCACCCTGAAGGCTCCTGAAAACTTTGTGATCAAGTCTCAGGTTGGTACAGCTGATCCCACATTTGCTGATGTCGACGCTACAGTCGCGATCGTAACGACGGCAACGACATATTCGCTCGTTGGCGTCCGCACTGTAACCTACGATGCGAACGGCGGCAAGGTGACTGTTGGTGATGACAAGAACAAGACAGAAATCCAGATTTCTGCCGGCATCGGCGCTGCAATCCAGGCCCCGACTGCTGCGCCTGTTTGGAGCGGTTATACTTTCACGGGCTGGGAGAATTCGGCTGGCGAGATCGTTCCCATGAACAATCTGCCCACGGTGATGCCTGACGAGAGCGAGACCTACACCGCACAGTGGTCCACGAACACAGTTGCCATCATCTTCAAGAACTATTGGGATCAGACTAAGGAAATCGACAGAACCAGCGGTGAATTCGGCACGGAAGTTACAATGCCCGAGCTGTCGATTCCTGGTTATGAG
>JBGUWL010000289.1:0-3561 GCA_045221075.1 Acutalibacteraceae bacterium | reverse complement strand
CACATTTACTGCCAATACTTTATTGAGTTACCAAAAAGAACATGGGACCGGCAGCTTGCCGGCGGTCTTTGTGCGGTGTTGCCTTAATTATATCCAATTATGATTTTTAAATCAACCCTTTCACTGTATTTCTGTTTGTGCAGATGATGATAAAAAGCGGAATTGCTCTGGCCCGTTTGTCCGCCTGTCATATGCAGCGGGTATATTACGTGTCTGCTGATGATCGGCATTTTTATGACATGCATATCACCGCTATTCCATTATAGACATTTTTCTGTTCAGAAATAATAAAAACATAAAACATAAATCAATGAACAAAAACAACAAAAGACTTGAAAATGGTTGAAAAGTAAAGTATAATATTTGTATGAAACTACGAAAAATACATCCGGAACAATATTCACATGGCCGGATGAAAAGCAGGGAGGTCGAAACTATGCTGAGGGATTTTGAGTCAAAAAAACGTGAGGACAAGGATACCTTGAATGAAGAGATAAAGGATCTGCAGTCAAAGCTTCTGGGGCAGCAGCAGCTTCTTATGAAAGAAAAGCTGCCTGTCATTGTAATGATAGAGGGTTGGGCGGCAGCCGGAAAGGGCAGCCTGATCAAGGAATTCATCAGCGAGCTTGACCCCCGTTTTTACAGTGTCGTGTCGCCCAAAGTGCTGCCCGAAGCCGAAGAGAGACTTCCCTTCCTGCATCAGTATATGAAATCCATCCCCGTAAACGGAAAGGTCACTTTCTATGATTCGGGGTGGATGGAGAATGTCGTAAGAAAATATCTTCACCATGAAATAACAAAGGACGAGTACCGCAGCCGTATACGTCAGGTAAACGAATTTGAGCGGCAGCTCCGCGACGGAGGCTATGTTATACTAAAGATCTTCCTGCATATCGCAAAGCAGGAGCAGTATGATCGTCTGTATCAGCTTGTGGAGGAGCCAAAGACGGAATGGCGTGTCAATCCTGAGGATCTGCGTCAGCATAAGGAATACAAGCGTTATCTTGAGGCCTACGATGATTTCATGGACAAGACCGGAGATGTTATAGGCTGGCATGTGCTGGACGGAAACAGACGCAAAACTGCCGTCAGAGATGCACTTAAGCTGCTTGTTCAGCGTGTGGACAGAGCGGTGCATGAGGGCAGATATGAGGGCGTGACTCTTGAAGAGGACTTCCCGCTGAAGGAAATGCCACTTCTTAAGGATGTGGACCTTAGTCCGAGTATAGACGATGACGAATACAAAAAGGAACTGAAAAAGCTCCAGTCAAGACTCAGCGAGCTTCACAACATGATCTACCGCAAAAAGATACCCGTGATCCTGTGCTACGAGGGCTGGGACGCAGCCGGAAAGGGTGGTAATATCCGGCGGGTGACATACGCTCTTGACCCGAGAGGCTTTGACGTGCATCCCACCGCATCGCCCCTTCCTCATGAGCTGAACCGGCATTATCTGTGGCGGTTCTGGACAAAGCTGCCGCGAACCGGACACATTGCCATATATGACCGTACCTGGTACGGCAGGGTGATGGTCGAAAGACTTGAAGGCTTCTGTTCAGACAAGGAATGGAGTAGGGCATATCATGAGATAAACGAATTTGAGCGTATGCTGACGGACTGGGGCGCAGTGCTGCTGAAATTCTGGATACATATTGACCAGGATGTCCAGCTTGAACGCTTTACGCTGCGTGAGAACACCCCCGAAAAGCAGTGGAAGATAACCGATGAAGACTGGCGTAACAGGGACAAGTGGGATCAATACGAGGTGGCAGTAAACGAGCTGCTCCAGAAGACCAGCACAAGAAACGCACCCTGGTACATCATTGAATCCAACGACAAAAAATATGCCCGTATCAAGACCCTGCGTATAATCGTAAAGGCGCTTGAAAAGGCCTGTGACAAGCACTTTAAACGCATGATGGAATAAAAGGAGGACGTATCATGACCGAAGAAAAACTCTATACCATTAAGCTTCCCTACGGAGGCAGATACGATAAGACGGTCCGTGTCTTTGTGCCGGAGCACGAAGAAGGAGAGACCCTTCCCGTTATATATATGACCGACGGACAGAGTATTTTTGATGAGGAATCAAACCCCTACGGCTGCTGGCACACCCGTGAAGCGGTCCGTGAAGAGCGCAAAAGCACCGGACTTGCGGCTGTCATCGTCGGGATACATAATGACGAGAGTCCTGTACAGAGAGCAAACGAGCTTACCCCGGGTTCTATCGGAGAGATAATATGTCCGGATGAGATGAGGCATCTTCTTGCCCCCGGCGGCGAAGAATTTGACGATTTTGTTGTCAGCACCGTAATGCCGGCTATCGAAGCTCGTTTTCCCGTAAAGACCGGCAGGAACAATACCGCTTTCTGCGGCAGTTCCTCGGGAGGGCTGCAGTGTTTCTTTACCGTGCTTTCCCATCCCGATCTGTTCTGTGCTGCCGGAGTGTTTTCCGCCGCATTTATGTTCTATCCTCCGGAGGATATGTCCGGATGGATAGCCGGGAAGATCAAGGAAAATATGCCGTTTCTGTATATTTATTCAGGCGGGGGAGACGAGATGGAAAAGCATATCCTTGCGGGAACGGAATCGGTATACGATACACTTCTGGAGATCTATCTTCCGGAGAAGATGACAGAGGTCATACTCCCTGACAAGCCACATCACGAAAGCGCATGGGAAGAGGTATTCAGGGACTTTCTCCATACGTTTCTTGCCCGTCGTGATGAATTCTGAATAATACCGATGTCATACTGTTTGCCGATTAAAAGCTGACACTTTTAATCGGCAAAGGCGCCGGAGTGTACCCCAATGACACTTGTTTTACTGCGGCTGACGGGTTCAGGAATGCTTTGTGTATATCGAGGAATGACAACGGGGTTATGCGGAGTTTAACGCCAAAGACTATCGTCAAGCCTGTTTGATAAAAAACGACACTGCCGGTACAGTATGACTCTGTACCGGCAGTGCTTTTTTTAGTATACTATTCAATATCAGTCAGACTCAACGGCCTTGCGCGCCCATGCTTTTACTTCCTCCTGTGAGGAGTCAACATTGCTTCCCTGGACAGCCAGGCCATGACCTATATCGGCGCCCTTGCAGTAGACTGACAGTGTTTTTGGAACGCTTCCCAGTCCGGAACCCTCATGGGTCACCACATAATGTACCTTATGGCCAGTGAAATCAAGCTTTTCAAGCTGGGAATACACAGCCATAGGATAGATGCCCCACCAGTTGGGAGCAACAATAAAAATATGGTCATAGTCGGAAATGTCATCAACATAGTTTCTGAGCCGGGGGCGTGCGCCTTCCCGCAGTTCAGTCTTTGCTTCCTGTGTGCAGGTCTCATAGTCATCACTGTATGACTTTACGGTCACGATCTCAAACAGCTCTCCGTCCACGGCCTCATTGATATACTCCGCAAGTACTTCGGCATTTCCCTTTTTCAGGTCAACAATGCTCTCGCCGACATAATTCTGTCCCCGCCTTGTAAAAAACAGTATCAGATGTTTCATAATGCGCCCTCCTTCGATTTTCCTGGTTACAGTATACATTATCGTT
>JBGUWL010000288.1:0-24566 GCA_045221075.1 Acutalibacteraceae bacterium | reverse complement strand
GCGCCCTGAATGCAGGTCGGGGCAGACGTGGACGTGTGCGGCTCGTCAGGAGTGCTGTCCGCGTATGTGGTAACGGTTCGCTGCCACATATACTTTCCAGCTTCCCACGCGGGCGCGGTTGTAGACCATCCCGAGGTCGGGGCCGTAGAAGACGATGTACCGAGGGCGTATTCTACGGATACGGACGCTACCGCCGTTTCCTCTACTTCCTGAACGGTAGTTGTCAGGCCCTCCAGATCGGAACGGATAGACGCTATCGCCCCTTCCACACCGGACAGGTCAAGCCGCGCCGCAGAAATCGTCCCGGCTGTGATATTGTCACCGGTTATTTCTACGCCGCCCGATGTACGTAAAGCGTCGGCGGTAATCGCACCTTCAACGGTGACGTCACCCGTGATCTTGTATTTCCGGGCTATCGCGTCAAAGTAAATCCGGTTTTCCCATGCACCATTGACAAGCTGCTGCATGGAGAAAACGTTTGAATTTGCTATCAGGCGGGCTACGGGGGTATCGTTTACGTTGTATTCGCTGACGAAACCCTCGGTCCGGTTGATCCTGTTGCCGTGATAGGTATGCGCCGTAGACACATAGCGTTCGGCCTTGAGGTCCTTCGCCCGGATTGTCGGGTATTCATCGTCCGATCCGTCTTTGACCTTCATAGCAAGGGATGCGCTGTAGCCCACGGTGCATTTCAGTTCAACGGAGTTGACGAATACCGTATAGGTTTTGCCCTTGAAATCAAGCTGAAGGAAGTCGCCGAGTTCGGTAAGCGGGTCAATGTACGCCCCTTCAAGGGTGTACGGGAGATACGTCAGATTGCCCGAAATCACGCCGGAACCGGATATGTCTATGCGTCCGTACCCTTCTAAAACGCGTACTGTTTCCGTATTAGACAGATTCAGTAACCCCTTTGAGAACGTTCCGAACGTCAGCTGAAGAACCCCCTGCCCGTTGCTGTAGTTTACGCGCGGGTCAAGTGCGTTGACGATATTCTGTGTTGCATAATGGCATTCCGCAGTAACCTCGTCGCCGGTATTGTCACCTACGGTAAACTGGTTTCCCGCGTCATCCGTCAGGGTAACGCGGGACAGTTCAACCGTTTTCCCGAGAGGCGCAAACCGCTGATAATGGCCGCCCACGGAAGGAATGTTCCCCCCGGGAACGCCATAGGTAACGAGCCGAAGTTTCCCGGCTTCGGTGAGAATCCAGTTGCCACCGTGCGCGGCTGCTATCATCCGAAGCACTTCCGACATAAGTATATCGTCGTTCGGATAGCTCACCACGTAATCCGCGCCTGTCTGGATGCTGGTCCGTGCGTCGATCTCAACCCCCATGATGGAGGCGATTTCGTTTACCACGTCCGACATGGGGACCGGCCACTCAGTGAAAGCGGTCCTGTCGGTGTAGGTATGCCCGGCCTTGACAGCAGCGTCCTGACAGTTGAGGGTGATGATCCCGTTCCGATCCGACCGGGAGGTGGTGACGAATTTCCCCTGCGGTACCCAATCTGTCACCGTACTGCCGTCAAGCGAGGCCAGACGGCAGTAGGCGTTTACGGGAGCCGCTTTCGATATGATCCCCTTCGGGTAGACTTCCAATGTCGCCGAAGATGAAGCAAACTCACCGATAGCGAACTGCTCCATCAAGGCTTTTCGGATTTGCGGCGCACCCTTCAGGTCTTTTGCGAAATAGTCGATCCCGTCAATGACAAACTTGTATTCTACCCTATGAGAACCGGAAAAGAGGGAGGACCAGTTAAGCGGCGCGGTCTGCATTATACTGTTTCCTCCTTTACGCTTGTAAGTGTGAATTTCAGATTGTCAATGACTATATCATCCTCCCGAAAGTATTCAAGGGCAGATTCAAGCGTCGTGTTATAGAACAGTCGGCTTGTTGTCATTCCGTCATACAGGTCCGGGTAGGTGACTACTACTCCCGCATCGTTATTCTGAAGGTCCTGCGCTAACTGCTGAGCCACATCAAACGACATGGGGCCGAGGGTGCAGGACAAAACGCGCTGATGGGAGGTAACGTTGGTGTGCATCTCCTGTGACGTGTCCCGCCCTGCGTCCTCGTCGTTCGTGTTTTCACGTCTCCAGACTAAGCCCGTTTTTCCCTTGACATACCGGGTATAGTCATGGCCGTTGATGGTAAATTGTGCTACTGCCATTAGAACCCTCCGTAGTCAATATCGTGCTTTTTCTGAAGCCGTGTAACCGTTTCGCTAAGCACCCCCGCGTCAAGGGAAAGATTCTTAGTCCGAATGGCCGTAAGAATCTGCGTGAGGGTTTGCATGATTTCTATAAGCATATCGCCCTGACCGTCAATGACCGTCTGTAGCGCGTCAGAAGCGTCTGTAACGCTCCTTGACGGGGAGAAGGTATTCGCATGAACGGCATACGGAACATAAGCTCCTGCGGCCACAGCGGGGGTTGTGAAGTTCCCTATGGACCGGAGCATATCCGATACGACGGTAAGCCTGTCGATTAGCCCGTCAAACCGTTCGGAAAACCGATCTATCGTTGACAGGGCATGATTATCAATGCCCCCGATTGCCGGGGAGTCAATAGTCATACTGTCGTTGACGGACCGCGCAAGATTCGATACGGTTTTAAGGATTGTATCACTGTTGGAGGAGATCCCCATGTTAAGGCCAGCGTCCAGATATTCACCGGTCTGCGCCCAAACACGCGAGGGGGAATTGATCTGAAACACCTGATTCAGAGCAGCGGTCAGCTTTCCGCCTAACCGCTGAACGGTAGACGTAATCGTGTCCCACGAATTTTCAATCCCCGAACGTAACCCGTTGACAAGGTTTTCGCCGGAGGAGTTCCAGTTCGTGTTTTGCAGGTCGCTTTTCAGGTTGTTCCATTTCTGGGAAACCGTAGACTTGATGGACTCAAATTTCTGTGTAGCGGTATTTTTCAGGCTCTCCCACTTGCTCGTCGCGTCGGCCTTAATGGATTCCCACTTGCTTACGGTATCAGACTTGATACTGCTCATAGTAGAGGCAAGGTTGGATTTCAAGGTAGACGCGGTAGACGTTACCTTTTCTTTTACGGATGTAAAAGCAGACGAGACTTTGTTCTTCATTTCTTCCCATTTCTGAGAAGTGTCGGACTTCAGTTCGGTCCACTTCTGGGAAACGGTAGTCTTGATAGTAGAACAGGTGGTAGACAGGGAAGATTTCAGCTTGCTTGCCGTGTTTTCTACGGTTGTCTTTGCGGAATCGAATGCAGACGAAATTTTTTCTTTGATTTCGCCCCATTTTTCCGAAGTGTCTTTCTTAATATCCTCCCATTTATCCTTGATCTTCTGACCGAGCTGCGGAAGGGTTTCAGTGAAGAAATCGGTAATCTTGTGCCATGTATCGGAAATACCCTGCTTCAGGCCGTCTATCAGATAACCGCCCATTTCAGCCATAACGGTTGAGGGCGAATTGATTCCGAACAGCTTTTTGAAGCCGTTTACAAACGGGTCAAAGATATTTTCTTTGATCCATGTGCCGATTTTGCTGAAGAAATCGCCGATAGGCTGAATAATCCCTTCATAGATCGAAACTCCGAGTTCGTCGATACCTGACATTCCGAGGGCCTTTGCAAAACCGTCCACAAACGGAATCAAAATTTCATCGAGAATCCATTTACCGATATTGACAATAGCTTTCAGAATACCGTTACCGATACCCTTCCATACGTCGCCGCCTGCGGCCTCAATTTCTTTGTCAAAGTAAGATTTTGTAGAGTTCCATGCGGAGACAAGGGACTCCCAAACTTTGACGCACAGACCGGCCAGAAGAGCACCGATACCGCCGACAGCCGCGCCCAACAGCTCAACTGCTTTTGAAATAATACCGTTCCAGTCGATATTTACAACGATAGCAACGATACTATCCCACAAGTCTTTGCCGAGTTTGAACCAGTCCAGCTTTTCCACGCATCCCAGAAGGAGGTCAAGCGCGGCAACAAGCAAATCTGATAACAGCCGTCCCAGTTCGCCGAAGATGCCGGGCCAGTCAATAGCGTTCAGGGCTTCCGAAATGTCAGCCCCGATTGCAAACCAGTCAACCGTTTCTATGGCGGTATTGATGAAGGAAAGGGCTTTGATAACCCCGTCACTTAACAGCTTTCCGACAGCGGACCAGTCGATCTGATTGAAAATCCGATTGATGCCGTCCCCGAGCCGTGTAGCAATCCCGTCCCAGTCAACCCCGTCGAGGAAATGCTGGAGCAGGGTCACGATACCGTTAAGGCCGATGCCGATAGCGTCAGCCAGCTCCTCAATCTTGAGGTTATCGGCAAACGCCTGAACAAATTCGGCCAATTTGTCCCCGACCATATCCCATTTGATTGTTGTAACAAGGCCGTAAATGAGATCTATCAAGGCGTTCCAGTTGTTTGCGAACATTGTACCGAGAAGATTCCAGTCAATGTTTTCAAATAAACCGTTGATCCCCTCTCCGATCCCTTTGCCTAAAGCCACAAAGTCAAAGGTAGTCAGGAAAGTATTCAGTATATCGGCGATAGCGTTGATGCCGTCTGCTATCGTTTTTCCGACGTTTCCGAAATCCAACGTATCTACGATACCGTTAAGCAGCTCTGCAATGTTCCCGGCCCATTCAACCCCCTTTGGCCGGAGGGTATTGTTAATGAAATCGTCGATAGTCTGAACAATGGAGTTCAAACCCTCGCCGATAAGCTGACCTGCCAGCCGCCAGTCACCGTTGAGAATCGCATCCTTGATCTTTTCAAGGGCTTCCAGCAGTCCGGTAGGAACAATATCTTCAATGCTTTTGTCTTCAAACAGGTCCGCACCTGTTTTCTTATCCTTTTTACTGGTGTCTGTACTTTGCGCTTTGTTCAGGTCATCAAAAGAATAGACCTGCGCTTTCAGCTCCTTTGCCGAATCTGCGGCGTTGTCAAGACTATCCGCATAAGAATCCGTCTGTTTCTTTGCTACCGTTATCGTACTTTTTCCCTGAAGCATTCCAATAAAAGCATTGAGGTAAGTCGCCGCCTTTGAAAGGGATTCAAGGAGAGTAGTGATAAAAGGCTCAACCGCACTGATAAACGATGCTACGGAAACGGAAAGATTTGCGCCGAGCTCAGTCGAACGGTTTTTAATATTCGACATAACCCCGTTAAATGCGGAGGAATACTGGGTAAGGGCGTTAATCCCCTCTTTTACCCCCTTGACAATTTCATTGATGAACGTCCGTTTCAAACGTCCAATCAGCATTGTTTTCAGGGACGTAAGGGATTTCGTCAGTCCATTTGCCGTTAAAACAGCGTTTTTTCCGTTTTTTCCGAAGGATTTCAGACCGTTTATGATCCCTTTGAACGTTATACCGGCTACCTTTGCTCCGATCTTCCCAACGGTGGAAAGGAAAGACAATCCCGCTTTTCCGGCCCCGGCCATAGCTGCTTTTAAGCGGCCCCATCTGCTAACGTCCTCTTCGGGTGGAGCAGTAGAACCTGTTTCCTTTGTCGGAACGGTTACAGATTCAGCCGCAATTTCACTTAAGGCCGCTTGTGCGGCGCGTAACTGTTCAAGGGCGCGTGTACGTTCGTCCGTGGTTTTGGCCGCTATCACGGCTTCCTGTGCGGTCAGAACGTTAAGCTGTGCCTGTTCAATCTTTTCGGAATCAATCAGGCGGTAATTACGTTCTATCGCCGACCGCGCGGCTTCAAGCTGTGTTGACAGGGCTTTATATTCATCGGTATTACTGCCGAGTGTAAAAGCATCCCCGGATTGCCGGAGGGCTTGCATATCGTTTTCAAGGTCAATGATAACGCCTTGTGTCTGTTCAACCTGAAGGGCAACACGTTTCCACTGTGCCGAGGATTCTTTCACGCCTAAATCGCTCATCATATCCTGACGGGCAATCAGCTTTGCAAGTTCCTCCTGCGCTTTCTTCAGCTCCTCCGCGTACATGGTGTAGGCACGGGTGGGGAGCTGCTTCCGTCCCAGTTCGTCCAGCTGTAAGGCGAGCTCCTGTGCATCCTGTTCCGCTTTATCAAGAGCACTATGGAATTTCAGAACCGAACCCGCATTTGCGAAACCGTTTTGTGCCGCTCGTTCGATTTGCGCAAGATCTCCGGAAAGAGCCTTTGCGTGTGCGCTTACAGCGGTAAAAACGGGCTTGAAATCGTTGAATGAAGAACTGAATGTACTACCGAGTTCTTTGAACTGATCGGATAAGCCCTGAAGATTGTTTTTTGTATCACTGATAGACCGATCTGTTTCCGACGTATCTACCTTCGGGGTGACGGTAGGGTCAGGCTGCGTAGAGAGGTTTTCAAGCGATTTTGAAAGACTGCCTAACTGACCTTCAAGAACGTTGATCCGGTTTTGAAGATCGGTTATCACTTTTGTATCGGAGAAACCGCTCTGCGCCGCATTTGCGGCATTTGTAAAACCATCGGCGAGGTCATCCGCGCCGGAACTGGCAGCGTCAAAGATGGGCTTGAATTTACTGAACGATGCCTCAAGATTAGCCTGTAACGTTTTTAACTGCGAAGACAGGCCGTCCATCTTTTGTTTCATATCATCTATACTTTTCTTAACATCCGAAGTGTCAAGTTCGGTATCAATGATAATGGAACCGTCGCTATGTTCAGCCATTTTACCCCTCCTTTCGCGGATTATTTGAACATACTATCGAAGAAATCCTCCGCGTCCTTCCGTCTATTACCCGAAGAAAACAGATTGCACAAGCCTAAATTCGCATCATAAAAACGTTTTTCGGCCTTATCCAGTTTTTCTCCACGGGCTTTTTTTGCCCGTATTGCAACAACATGACTGAAAAGGGTGTCCGAGTCTACAGACAGATAATAGCCGAGGAAAGTCCACCAATGAAGAACCGGTAATAACCGCACTTCCTGTCCGGCTACCTTGTTGATAGCCGGGAAAATAAGCTGTTCATCCTTTGTCCAGCTCATCACAGTAGGTTGCGGTTTGCGGTTTTCATTTGTACCCGCTTGAAAATCAATGAATCGCATAGCCTGTTTATATGCCTCTTCATAGTCTTCATCCGGGATCGCCCTAAAATCCTCGTATAACCGTTTCAGGCAGACAAGCACCTTTTCAGCGTCAGTCATTTCGTCGTTATCGAAACACTGAAGAATCCGTAATATGTTACGGTAGTCATACCGTATCTTATATTCCGTTCCGTTGACGTTAAGCGTTGTCGGAAGTTGCCCCAGCATCCTCGTTCACCTCGGATTCTTCGGGAAGGTCAGACGTATATTCGGAGATACGTTCGTTTGCAAGCCGCGCCTCTTCTTCAAAGGCGGCTTTGATAAATTCGCCCAGAGCATTCAGAACGTTCGTGCAGAAAAACTCACCGTGGACGGAGGAAAACGGATCGCGGGTAGAAAAGATCGCATCCGCTTCGTCCATGTCGAAGAGATAGTTGATTTCTTCCTTCAGTCGTTTCTCGACGGATTTCAGAAGTTCCCAGTCAGAATCATTCTGCGCCGAGCCGTCCCTTTCAAGGGCGATACCGGACAGGGGTTCAAGCACCCCGTTCAGCCGTTCCATGACCTTGTTATATCGGTCAATGATAGAGTAGTCCGTAGGACGGAAGTAAATCTTGCAGATTTCCTTTCCGAACTTGTTCAGAATCGGTACCTCACGGGTGCCGTCATCTACTACAACGTGAGAAAATGCCATATCTGCCTCCTGTGATATAAAAAGTAAAGGAGGGCAGGGGTAAACCGCCCTCCTTATGCGTTTCGGGAAAATCTGATTAGCCGCCGCTCTTTGCGGTCACGGTCACAGCTTTGCGGTCACGGTCACAGCTCTGGTGGACTTCGTGTAGGTAACAGTCACGTCCTCGGGAGCCCCGACAGGGGTGATGGTGAACGGGATCTGATAGCCGGAGGTGTCACCGCCGATAGACTGCGGGACGATGTACGCCTCGCGCTTGACCGCGGACGTGGACGTGAGAACGCCGTTCACGGCATCGTCCTCAAAGATCGCTTCCACGTAGTACCCCTTGATATCCGCGTCGCCGTACTTTTCATAAAGTGCAGCGTCACGGAGACCTTCGTACAGTTTGGAAGTCGGATCGGCGTAGTAGGGGGAAACGTCAACCTCGGGCTCATAGCCGTTGTGCCTGAAGGTCGTTTCGCAAAGAACGTTCTTGCCCGTTTCGGTATCGGGGTTCAGCTCTTTGCTGAGATCGTCAATATCTACGCCGATTGCCTCCCAGTTCGTAGCGTCATACGAGGCAATAATGATATGCCGATTTCTTTCAAGTTTAGACATATAGATGCTCCTTCCTATGATTTGGAGAGTCCCGTCAACCAGATTTACGGATGAACGGGCTTGATTGTTCAGCGACAGCAAACCGTTGTCAATATCGCCGAACGACAGATATAAATGACCGTTTGTTACATTAAGCAAAATTCCTCCCCCACTTCATTTTCGTTTGTAGACCATTTTGATCTGAATTTGGTATCTTGCCACGTCTGCATCGGCGTTGACAACATACGGGGTCAAGGTAGGGACGATGGATTTTACTTCACCCTCATTGATTTCGGGAAAATCGCGGGCCGCGTTTCGCTCAAGAATCCAGTCGGTCACGGCCTGATAAAAACCGAGACTTTCAAGATTCTGTTCAACGTCGGCCCCGTATGCTTCCTTCGATGCAAAAATGAAATTCAGGGTTTGAATATCACGCGGCACCTCTTCACCTAATACGTTTTCCCGATATAGGATTGTACTCGGCGTTGAGTAGATAGCGTATTCAGTCGCTTCATCGTCAAGGTAGTTTACCCGAAAACGGTTTTCCGGTTGTAGTACGGGGCATTTGCGGAACCATTTCCGGAGCTGTTCGGTGTTATTCAAGTCCGGCAACCGTCCTCGCCTCCCTCACTATATCTTTCGCATGATCCGCTTTCATGCGTTCAAACCAGAAAGAACCGGCAAGCGGGTTGAGGTCTTGCTTATACTTCAAAGGCCGTCCGGTCAGATGCTTCTTTCTACCCGGAGGGGAGAAAAAGCGTGTAGGGGTCCCGCTGCTATCCTCAAAGACGGGGATGTTCGGCCCCATCACTTGACCGTAGTACTGATACCGGGCATAGGGACCGGGGTACACTACCTTACCGCTTCCGGGAACGGATGCGGTATAGGGTGAACTTTCCAGCACCCCCGTATCTTTCGGAACATACGGCATACAGTATTTGATAACAGAACGGTCAATCGTCATTTGAACGCGCCCACCTTTGTTTAGGCCACGTTCAGACAATATCTGCTCGACCGTTTTCATGCGGATTTCCGCTTTTATATCAACAGTTAAGCTCATCGTCCTGTAACCCTCCAATGCGGGGCGTTCGGAAACTGTCTGTTGTCCGTTACACCGAGGATCGTTACCGCCTCATAATGCCGCTTATGGAGATCCGCTGGACGCAAATCTTCCATAACTGATCCCTTTACGATAACGTCACCGTCCTGTAACGTGAACGCTCCCGAAACGTCTTCACTTGAAGCATACTCACGCGGATTGATATAGGTTTTCCCGGAAAAATCCGCGTCGGTAGGAATCCGTATGATAACCATACCTGCCGCATTCAGTCCAGACACGTCTACGCTTGTTTCTATACGGTGAAACCATGATACCCCGCTTATTATAGTCTTATTATAATTATCATGGTCAGCCGCTATATCGTGTTTCGCGTTGAAAATGGTAATGACTTCATTGCATTGTCTCAATAGCCATACACCCCCCGATACAGAAGCGGTACGCCGTTATCATCTTCTTCCCCGTAGAGATAATTACGAATCGTTTCATTCATATTTTTCTCTGCGTCCTTAACAGATAAGGTCCGGGAACCATAAGACTCCGAATAACCGTCTGTATTAAAAGAAGTGACAGCAGGAACGGCTTGTGCTTCCGCTCCTGCTGTCTTCTCAAGGGATATAATAGCCATCATTGCA
Organism: Acutalibacteraceae bacterium; assembly: GCA_045221075.1. Taxonomy (GTDB): domain Bacteria; phylum Bacillota; class Clostridia; order Oscillospirales; family Acutalibacteraceae; genus UBA1213. Next base: position 14,624 of record JBGUWL010000288.1, on the reverse strand, counting down.
AGTTTAACCGCTTCGGGTACAGTTTCCATAGCCTGTACCCGCATATCGGTTAAATAGTCAATCCGCTTTCTTGCACGAAACTCAAAAAGCGTAAAATCTGTGGAGGACAAAGTGCCGCCGTAGTTCGTATATTCATCATACGTTAAGTACTGATCGTGCATAAGTCCTCCATTCCAGATTAACCGAGGGAAATGATACGGGCAATCGGAATCACCTTATCGCTGATGTATTCCGTGCCGGTTTCTTCCACGCTGTTGACAAGCTCCCAGTTGATGCCCAGCTGGAGCTCGGTCTTGGTGGGCGACAGGGTAGCCATGCGCTTTTTGGTGAAGGAAATGCCGTAGGGGGCGAAGCACTTCCGCTGACGGGAATACAGGGTGTCCTGACCGCCGTTCTTGCCGGGCTCACGGTACATTTCGGAAGGAACCTTTGCGCCGCAGTCGGTGTACTCGATTGCGCCGTCACCGAGGACGTAGGTAGTATAGGTCGCGGTCTCCACCTTTGCCACGCCGGAGGTAGTGGTAGCAGCGGTAGCCGCAATCGTACCGGTCTTAGACACGGCGGGAATGGCACCCGTACCGCCGATAACCTGAGTCAGGGTCACGACAGCCGCGTTGACGGTGACTGCGAAAACGCCGTCATACTGATAGGCCAGAAGGTCAGCCAGAGCCGCCGCCTGAGTAGACGCGGAAGAACCGACAGCGAGGGTTTTGTCCTCGTAGGAGGTCGCAGCTCCGAGCGTGTAGGTCACGCCGCCCACGGTCAGCGTATCACCGGCGACACCCTTAGTGCCGATGGTGATAGTGTACACGCCCTTGACTTCATCGGTGGTGACGGTCACATCGGTAGGCATGGAATCGTCAATCAGGACGAGTCTGCCGTTGATGGTGGCGATACCGAGGTCACGGGTGATACCTTCATCATCGGTGTACTTCAGGTAGCCGAGCAGGTTCAGGTTCTCGAGGTTGGTGGCGACAACGGAGTGCATGATCGCCACGGAGAACTTGTTCTTACCGTCACCGCAAGCCCTCTGCATAGCGGTGTTGATGGTGGTGCCGTCCATGTGGCCGACAGTACCCTGCGAGTTGGTGATACCGGTGACGTTGTAGGTATGGTTCTTGACGAACTTGATACCTGCCTCATCCGCCATCTTGAAGATACCGTTCAGGATAGACACGATAGTGTCCTGATCCTTTTTGTCCCAGTAGTCGGCAATCTGCGCCGCCACGTTTTCAAGGAAGTCCTCGCCGGTCACGTCGTAGGAGAAATCCTTTTCGGTCCATGCGTTAGCGCGGCCCACGACAACACGGGACTGCGCGAAAGTCTTCGTGCTGTGGGAAGTGATGTCGTGTTCGCCGTCATAGTTCTGTTCCTCCGCGCCGTCAATCAGGCCGAGCATCGGGGTGGTAATGTAGTTACCGCCCGTCTGATCGCGCATTGCGGCGGCAAGGTCAGGGCGGAGCCGGATTGCACGGGACTTGATAAGTTCGGCCTTTCTGGGGTTCTCGATCCTGTCAAGATAGCCCTGAAAGACTTCCGCGTTGAAGAGTTTGGAATCGAAAATATTAGGCATATAAACCTCCTGTGGTTTGTAGTATTAGTCGTATTTCACGACCATGCTCGGGTTGGCATTTTTCTCCTTCATCAGTTCGGACAGGGTTTTCCGCTTTGCCGGGGCGGGGGAACCGGAAGGGGCTACGATGGACGGAACCGGGGCGGGAGCCGGATCGGGCTTCGGGTTGTCCGTCAGAATTGCACCGGGGTTGTCCGAGGTGTACTGCGTCAGAAACTCGTCATACCCCTGAAGATTTTCACCGTCAACCTTGAAATCCTTTTCAATGGCCTGACGCTCGAAATCGCGTTTTGCCGCGGGGGATGAAAACTTGAGCTTGTTGGCGCGTTCACGAACGGCGAACCGATACGCCTGTTCCTTTACCTTTGCTTCCCAGCTTGCCTTATCGCTGTTGTACTGGTTTTGCAGGGACACGATAGTAGACTGCGCCTCGGTCAGCTTCGTCGCGTCGGTCTGCGCCGCCGCAAGCTGGGCTTGAAGCGTAGAAAGGTCCGTGTCACGGGTAGTCATCTGCTCCTGAAGCGCGGTGATCTGCTGTTCAAGGGCTGTGACTTTATCCTTGTGCTTACCGGTAGATACATAGCCGCCCTCGCCGAGGTCAACGAAATGTACCTGTTTTGCTTTGTCCTGCTCTTTCGCGTTATGCGCGTCAATAGCAGCCTGTACCTGTGTGTACAGTTCAGGGGAAAGAATGTCTTCAAGTTTCATGTTGTACTCCAATCCGGGACAAACTTGCCCGAATCTGACAGTTTATATCCCATGTCAAGGGGAAATGTACGGTCACAGTTTTAACGCCATAAGCCGATTTGGGCAATAAAAAAGCGCGTCTTTCGACACGCTTAATTATTTGGTTTTGGGACTTTCACCATTCGGAAACCTTCAACCGCCATCCGGTCTTTATGGAGTGGGAGGTTTGCGGCTTTCGCTATGGCTTCATATTGTGCGGCGAGGCGGTTGATTTTCTTCTGACATTCGATTTGCAGAGTTTTATCCCCCGCCTCCCTTGCCGCATTCGCTACGTCTTTTTGACGGCGTACCTTTGTTTCGATCTCCCGCATGATCTGAGAGGCTTCATAGGTAGTGACGTGCTTTCCGTTGATTTCGCATCCTTCATTGTTCCTTGAGGCGAAATCGGCTAACTGCGCATCGGTATAGATGCGGGTAGACGTCTTCGTGTTGAACGAATGCACATGATGACCGCAGTTCCATTCACCGATAGGCCGCTTAAATCCTTCATAGGTATGTCCGTCCACATCGGCAAACGGAGCTCCGTTTTGCATCTTGTCAAATTCTGCTAACAGAAACACGCGGCCCTGTACCGGTTCATGGTCGGGTGCGGAACGGAGATGTGCGGAAAGTTCTACGGCATCGTCATTCATCATGTCGCCTATCATCAAACTTGACTGCTGGGCTAACTGCTTAACGGCATTTGTAACATTCTGCCGGACAGCGGTATCAAGTCGCCTACGGATTCCACTTTCATACTGAACCTGAAGACCGTTCTCTCCGACAGTGCGGAGAATGCTGCGTGTAGCAGATTGATAATCAGTCAACCCGGAGGCGGCTGCCAGCACCGCCTTGTCAACGGCATCCCGGTACGCCGAATCTACAACGGTTGTATTCGCAAGATTCTGGATCGTCCCGAGGGACTGGACCGCGGATAAGTGTGCAAGCTGATTCAAGCGGGAATACCCTTGAACGACAACAGGGGCAGGAGCCGTCTGAAGGAAATCCTGAAACCGTTTATCGGTGTACTGATCGTTCAAGGCGGCTTGATAGACTTCCATCAAGGCTCGTTGGCTTAACCCGGTAGCGTTTATCAGTTGGCGGTTTATGTCTGCAATGTCGGCCCCCATTTCACGCATGACGATAAGACTGTTGATACTCGCTTGACCGAGTTCCCCGATTTTCTTGATTTGTCGCGCTATTTTCGTGATAAACGCCGTATTCAGGTCCGAAAAAATCTTAACGATTTTCTGAAACGCCCCTGCGTACTTATCGGGGTTATAGACTGCCATAGCCCTTAGTCACCTTCGGTAGGAACCGTGGGAAGCATCAGCCCCTCAAGCTGTTCCGCCTGAAGACTTTCCACGGCTTCCTTTGCCTGTGTTTTCGTTTCGCCGAAATACCATTCCCGGAATTCCACCTTGCCGATGATCCCGGCATTGTAAAGCATAAGCCGCTCCTGTACCTGTTGATCCATGTCGGTTAGGATGGAATCATCCCATTCAAACGACACATCATACTCGCCCTGCGGGGCAAGATTATACAGGGTCGCGTACTTATCCATAGCCCGGATAACGTCACGCAGACAAACTTCAAGGGCTTGCTGGTTATCGTGAATCGTCGCATAGGTCCGCTGACGAACGATTTTCAGTTCCGTTGCCGTCCGAGCTTCGGTGTTCGCGTCAGAAATGGTACCGCGGGAAAGACCGCACGTGTCCTCAATCCGCATGAAAAGCTGATTTAAGCCGTTCATCAGGGAAGCGTCCCGAATAGGCGGGGCAAACACTTTATAGGTATCGTCCTGCCCCATATCCACAGCGCGGAATAGCCGTTTCTTCAGTTTCGGCATTTCCATTTCCTTCCCGTCCGAACCCTTTTTCGGGCGAAGGACGAGAGGATCGACGTCGATAGCCAATTCCGAACCTTCATATTCCCACAGCATACGGGAATACTGATAGTCGGCCTCCTTGATTATGTCACGGGCTTTTGCGAAGACGGATATACCGACCGGACAATCTACGTCAACCGAATTTGCCGCGGCTACTTTATACCATCCGAACATCTGACCGTCAACGTCTTTTACGAGGACCGAGGGTTTCAGTGTACGCCATTGCGGAACGGATTCAAGCGAAATCTCGTTGCCGAGGGCTTCTTTGTTGTTGGACTTAAAAGCCCGCTGGGTGATCTTGACGTGATTTCCGTCTCTCTGGTGCCGCTCTAACCGGGTATAGACCGTATCCCCTTCCATGAACTGGTTAAGAAACACAACATCGGTCAGACCGCCATCATCCCCGAATGCCACGGGGTACAGGCTCCAGTCCATCGTGAAGTCAAAGAAGATATGCCCGTCCTTCGGATACGGCTTGATCGTCATGCCGCCCGCCGCGCATCCCTGCTCCAGCTTTTGCCGGATAACGCGCATAAGTTTATCGAATTCCGCTTTCAGGAATTCCGCACGGGGATTCATCTTCGGAGCATTGTTCTCATCCGTATCCGTGCCGGTTATGTTCCACTTGACCTCAAGCGTGACCTGACGGGCGATTTCTGACGCGATAAGGGCGGGCAGATTCAGGGATCGAATGTCTTCTTCACCGCCGAGCCACACCGCTTTATTCGTGTACAGCTTGTGCCAGTCATCGAGCGCGTTTATCATGTCAACATCAATGGGGGAGTCTATGTGTTCCGCTGCTTCTACGTTTTTGTAGGGAATCACGCGCCGAATCACTCCTTTCACAAAATTTACGAGTCGGGCAAACACGCCCACGGTATCGCCTCCTTCCATAGGCGAAATAAAACACTGAAAAAGGGCGCAGCCGCGCCCCTTTTCGGTTATTGATTTGTCAGTCCTTAATAAAAGCCCGCTGCTGTTTGTAAGGCCCTACTATCGTAACACCGCGCCGCCAGTCCGGGACAATTGCCTCGATTGCGCTGTTGATCGTCCGGGATATGGTCTTGCTCATGTCACCGTGTTCCCGAAGCATTTCCCGCCACACTTCCGCCGCGCAGATATGCCTTCTCGGGACCGTGGAAACTTTCGCCTTTTTGCTGTCCCAATAGGCAAGACGCTGTTCGAGGGTGTATTTCTGCCAGTCGCCGGGGACGGGCTTTTTGATGAAATCCTCCAGTCCGGTTAAGTCAATCCGGGGACAGGTCAGCGCGGGAAGCGAACGGCCCGACAGATCGTCAAGCTCAATGCCGCCCTTCTCCAACAGGGCCAACACATACGGGAGACGCTCGTTGCGGCACGTGGAAAGGATTCTCGCGGCGGTAAAATAGTCGTCGGGCGTCAATGCCCTCTGATCCGTCTCGTTGTCTGCGGGCCGCTGTGACGCATCATGAACGGCATACGCGCCTGTCTTCCGCAGACACGGAAGGACTTCGGACGTAACCCAGCGTTTGAACTTCTTTGCTTCGGGCAGCTTGCTTGACAGGATGAGGGAATACAAGCCGGATTCGTTGATAAGTTTTACTCGCGTTCCGTGTACGGTGAACGAATCGTTCACCGTTGAATCGTCAGGGTCAACATGGTCGCGGATAGCCTTTTGCGGGTTTTTATACGCTAATGCCGTTGCAACATCACGGCCCACTATCCACGGTTCTCCGTCAATGACGACGGATCGAATCTGCCCGAAGTCCGGGTTTTGGAACACCTGAACCTCATTCATGCCGCGTCCCCCGTTTCTTCCAACAGGAGAAGCAGTTCAAGGGCCTCGGCAAAGATTTCCGCAGACAGGTCGCCGCGTTCGGCGCATTCAAACAGAAGCAGGGTCAAAGTTTTCGCGAGACGCTTCGCGTCTTTTTCAGAAATTTTCATCAGAAACCTCCAGTCAAATAAAATTAGCTCTTGACAAGGAAAGGAATCTGATGTATAATAGATTTCAGATAGGGTTTTCCCTGTCGGGTTGATGGGTGCTTGGTTATCTTGGCGGGTAGCAAGCACCTGTCTTATTTTTCTCCGTCAATCGTCTGACGTACTTTTTCAATTCCGAGCCGCACAACGTCACTCTTTGTTTTTCCGGTGGCCTTTGTGCAGTAATCAAGAAGCCTTGCGGTTTCAAGATCAATTCGGATTTTTAGCTGTATGTCTTTCGGATTGGCAGATTTCGGTCTGCCTGTACGGGGCAAGATTTTCACCTCTCTTTCTGTGTACACAAAAATTATACCACCGTATACACAAAAAGTCAAGGGGTTTTCAAAAAAAAGTTGAGCTAATATTATTTGACTGGATATATCGTATAATAGAACAAATCTAACTGGAGCACAAAAAAGGGGGACTCCCGATTTTTACTCGGGCTTCCCCTGAACGCGGGATAGTATGAAAATCAGTCGAAAATAAAGGTTGCGGAATGCTTCACTTCGTTTGCGTCATACTTAACGATGCTTGCTTTGACGGGTAATCCGGCATTATCGACACCGATACAAGCCTGTGCGCGACACGTCGCACCTACGGGAACCTCCTGTGCATAATAGACGGTATCACCGGGATAATCATAGCCCATAAAACCGGTTGAATCGACAATCTGATCGAAACACAGGAAAAGGCCATCCCATCCCTCCTCCTCGTATCCAATGTTAGTATATGTATAGGTCACAAGGTAAACGGCGGCAGGATTGTTTTCGGCATAAGGATTTCTGTCCTGTGTCTCTTCGATGGATTCAACCGTAACCGTCCACAAGCCGTCCACGGTCCACGTCTCGCCGATATGGAATTCAGTTTTAGCGGGAATGTTTTCTTGCACGGGCTCAACAGGACTGTCTGCTGGCAAAGAAACGGTAGTTCCCTGTGAAGGAGTGTTACTTGTCGAAGACTGTCCGACGTCGTCCACGGTTTCACCAGACGAACATCCGGTGATGACAAGTACCGTCAGACAAAAGGCGATAAGCAGGGAAATGATTTTTCTCATGTGCGGTTTCCTTTCACGATGAAGTATTTTATTATACCACACCGAAGGGTCCCTTACAAGCCTTTTCGGGAAAAATTTCACGTCTTTCTGCCTGATCCGCTCGGCCCGTGAGATAAAGCCGAGCGGTTTCGTGTAGGCCATGCCGCCCGAAATACGAGAGCGAGGTTACTGACCCTTCCTCCTCCAGATCGGGTTAAGGGCATACCGCACGGCGTCTATGCTATGGTTATTCGCATCCGGGTACTGACTTATCACTTCATCCTGCGGGGTCCGTTCGTATTCGTACTGCGTAAACTCCTGCGCCGTCGCCGGACACCGTACCGGGTCGATAACGATTGACTTCATGGACTGAAGCCACTTCATGGAATACTTCACGCTGTCCGGGCCTTTCTCTGTCGCCCGGCACATAGCTCCGTAGTCCCGAAGGTCCGCTATGGACTTCGGCTCCGCGCTGTCGGCGATTATAAGGTCCCCGCCCGTGACTCCTTTGATAGCCTGAAGCATATCCCACAGTTCACGGTTTCCGGTTTTGTTTACCCGTAGTTCATCGTAGATGTAAATAGTGCGCTGGGACGGATTGTAACACAGCTTCGTCCAGTGTGCCGGGTCCGGGTACCAGCCGAAGTCAAGGCCCATGTACGTATAATCGAAGGTGTTGATTTCCGCATCGGATATAGACCGGATTTCAAGGTTTTCAAACACCTCGCCGCCCGTTCCGGTTGGAATCCCGAGGTATTCGTGCTGATAGGCCCGCTCATTCGTCTGCCGAAGTTCTTCCGCATCGTCAAAGAACTGCTGCCCCAACCAATCCTGCGGAACATCCAGATAGCAGGACTTGTGACGGAGAGCATCCTTCCGGGGACGCTGAACATACTGATTCGCCCAATTTGAACGGGATATAGGAGGGTTGAAAGACTTGAAAACGACAAACTTTGAACCGCCGCGCATGACGGACTGTTGAACGGATCGGATTTCCTCCTCCCCTTCAAATTCGTCCAATTCCTCAAACCACAGGTACTTGAAATAGCCCTTTGCTACCTTGATAGACTTCATTTTTTTCGCCTTATCAAGGCCACGAAACAGGATAACCTGTCCCGTAGGGAGATACGTCATGCGCTGGGGGTTGACCGTGATCTTCCAGAGGTCCTTGACACCAAGCATTTCCACGCCCCAGATACACTGTTCAAGGATGGAGGTACTGATCGTCGAGGCCACCTTACGGAATGCTATCGCGTTTGCGTTCGGGTCCTGCATGATCCCCAGCGGAATCACGGTACCGACGAAAGAGGATTTTGTCGAACCGCGTCCGCCGTAAAGATCGTAGTACGTGTGCAAGCCGTCCTGAATATCCCAAAAGACGGAGTAGAAGGAGGGGGCGATTAAATCAGTCAGACGTACTGCGTCAAGAGCCGCTTTCTGCCTCTTCATCATTCGCCTCGTCTTCTGTCACGGGATCGGGCCGGGGAATGTCGGCTATGATCGTAATAGCCGGGGTAGAGCTTTTCGCGGCTTCCTTCAGGGCCTCATTCCAATCACGGAAATTGTTCTGAAGACTGAACTTTGCGCCGTTTGCTCCTTCTTTGTCGAATAGCCGTTCCTCCGTATACTGTTCTATCCGGGACTTCGCACGTACAATAACTTCCCGGAATTCTTTCTTTCCCTGATAACGGAAAAGGCTTGTCCGGGATTCAAAACCGAGCGCATTCGCAAGACCGGTAACAGTTAAAGGGCGTGCGCCGATAATAACGGGTTCACCGTACTTATTGAATACGGTTTTTCCGTCCGAATCGGTCAGAATGTGTCCTTCGCAGGATTCAAAATAGGCATCTATTTTTTCCTGCATTTCCTCGACACTCTGAAACTTCGGGGGCGGGCCTAACATGTGACGGACTTCCCGTGCTTCATCGTTTTTGCTCTTATTTGCCATTGTATCACCTCACTTTCCCGGAAAATGAAGATTCCCCGCGCCGCTTTTCACGGTTCGGGGAATCATTTATTATTCTTTTTCGTCCCGGTCTGCTTCTTCGCGCCGGTTTTTTTCTTCTTTGCCATAGCCGCATTGACGGCACCCATAGCCTCAATTACGGCCTTTGCACCTTCTTTGTCGAAGTGCTCTTCTTTGTATTTCTTATCTGCCATGTTGCCTCCTTAACTATCGCTCTTGCGATATACAAGGGCTTTACGGTCAATAACGTTGTGATAACTCGGATTTGTCGCGCTATCCGTTATGACGTTATAACCCATTGCAAGGGCGTAGATACTCATATTGTTATTGCGGAAACTGGTATCGAATGCTCCCGCCGCTCGTGCAAACTTCGGGTGACTTGCCGCGAAGGACCGCGCCTGTCTTTGCAGGGTGTTCACGTCAATAACCTTTGCCGTCTTCGGGTTGAGGGCCGCAACAACGGTTGACGAACCGTAACCGGTATTTCTGCCGCCGTTCCTGTCAAAATACGTTCCCGCTCCGTATGCCTGACCGTTGACCTTGCCGCCGATATAATTCAGACGGCTGTACTTCATCATGTCGGACAGCCTTTGCGCCGACATTTTTACGGTCGTGCCGGAGGCGTTGGTGTACGTGATCGAATCAAAGGAACGAGCCAGAAGATCTCTTTGCGGAATGCCGTTATCCTGAAGGAACTGCGCGAAATCGCTGTCCTCAAGGACCATCGGCTTCTCGTTTAGACCGGCCTGATAGACGAACCGCTGTGTCTTGTCGTCCACGTCGCTCAACATATTCGGCATATCGACATTCCTTGAATCCCGGACAAGTTGTGCGAGTTCATCGTCGGACAAGCCGGACAGCGTTTCAAGTGCGGTGGGTACGACGGGGGTGTTATCGTCGTCGGGCGGCTGCTGATTGATCGGGGGAGCCGGTTGTGTAGGTTGCGGCTGCTGGATCGGCGGAGCCTGATTCTGAGGCGGGGGCTGCTGTTTCCGAACGTAGTTTACTACGCCGTTCGACCTGACTTTCAAACCGCGTCACCTCATTTCTTCGTTTTCGCCGGTTTCTTCGCGGGGGCCTTTTTACCCGGTTCATCCAGAATGATCCCGTACCCGTCATCATCAAAACGGCTGAAATGCTTTTTGATGAATTCCGGGTCATTCATACGGGAGTCCCCCTGTTCGCGGAGAATCTGTCCCTGCGTTTTCCCTTTCCCCTTTACAGGGGCTTTCTTTTTGCCTGTTGCCATAGGATACCTCCACTTAACCGATTGTTATATCAATCTCAACTTGTTTGTAGTACGAACTGCCCGATCTTCCGGTTTTACCTGTGAACCGTGCGCCCGTAATCGTATAATGCTGATTCGGGGCGAGCACCATTTCCCCTAACTGACCGCCCGGACCGTTGCCCGGCATAAGGGCCTGTGTGTTTGCAGGGGCTTTATAGTTTATCCTGACGGCCTTATCCGTGAAGACGTTGCCGGACGGAGCGTTTTTGAAATCGTTGTAGGATGTACTGATAAAGCTGCCCTCCGTAAACCCTTTACCGACAAGGGCAGACTGAAGCTGTGCGGGGGTCATGCTGTCGAAGTTCCCCGCGCCGAGCCGTTGCATGAAGTCCACGCGGGCATACCGCGTCAGATTCAAGTTATAGCCGAGGTTGTGCATCCCGTTCATCATGGAATCCACCATGAACTGTTCATTTGCCGTCAGCGGAAGCCCTTGTTTCATCTTGTGATTCAAGGTCTGTGAAGCGGAATAGACCGTACCGGGCAGAGCCTTGTCACTCAAATAGTCATCAAGGGCCATTTGCGTATCAATGTCAAAGTTCTGCTTTTGGTAATACTGCCGCCCGTTATACAGATCGTGAAAATCCGCATCGTCGGTACTGCTGAAAACGCTGTCGTTATCATCAGGCGGGGGCGGAGCGGGTAACGTGTTATCCTGCGCGGAATCGTCGTCATCCGGAGGTACCGGGGGAGCCGGGGGCTGCATTAACTGATTCTTTCGGACGTAGTTTACTACGCCGTTTGACCTAACTTTCATTATAGCGTCTCCTGCCTTAACTGTCAAGATTTCTTGCCGCCCTTTTGCGGATTTCATCGTGAAACGCGGGAATCTGAACAATGTTCCCGTCACATCCGGGAGGAACGGTACCCCTGAAAATGATCTTATCCGGCTTGACGCGCCGCATCATTTCTTGATACCCTTGCACAAACAGAGCCTTGTCCGTTTCCGTCCCCATGTTGCCGACGCTTGACGTTGCCACGACACCGCCCACGGGGTACCCCAAAAAACACCAGTCATAACTATCGGGGGTGGACCACATAACGGTGGGAATCACCTTGATACCGTGCATCTGCCAGAAACAGGCAAGCCACGCATTACGGTACACGTTCCAGATTTTCAATGCGCCGGGGAAATTCGGGTAAATCGAAAAATCCGGCTGCATGACCGCCCGGAACTGCGATAACAGTGGGATATAGGCATCGGGGCTCGTCCATAGCCTGTGAAATTGATAATCGTCTACGAAAAAGTGTATCCCGTGATCCGCACGTTCTTCCGCGGGGCAGGACCGCGCGAAATTGAAGCCGATCCAGTATTCCGTATCATCGTCCATGCAGGGCTCCATAACCGGAATATCATAGGGCTGTGAAGTTTCAAAGACAGCCAGATTTACGTTTTCCCAATTTCTTTGACTTTTGTACATTAAAGCCTCCGTAAAATACAGGCTCCCCGGTGAAGGACGAACCGGGGAGCCACAGGTAAGAATCTATGGGCTTTTGATTTCTCGCGGAATTATGGAGGCGTAATCCGCCGTGACGACTTCGAGCCACTGTACAAAAACCCATGATAGCATTATAAAACGCAAAAACGAACAAAACGAACAAGGGGAAAATTTTTTATATTTTTTTCTGCGCCGCATTGTACTCCCGCAGATACCTGTCATGCTTCATTCGTACCCCGTCCGGGGTGTTGTCGCCGCCCGCCCGGTACGCCACCGCCGCCCAGCGTAACCGCTCCACATGCCGAAGGGTGAATATCTGCCGGGTCATGCTGTCAGGAATATCGGCTATGAACCGTTCCAGCTTTGCCAGTTCATGAATGCACTGAATCTGCTTCGCGGCCAGAATCGCCTCAAGGTCGGTAATTTCAAGGGCCAGCCGTTCCACCCGGCTTTCACCCGTGTGCGGTCCCGGGGGTTCATCCGAAAGGACGGGGGAGGCCGGGTGGTACGCCTCTGCCCGTAATTTCGCAAGCCGCCGCTGTGTACTTGATATTTCACGTTTCAGGTAGTAATACTGTGACAGTTCCTTTTTCGTCATCCTATACCCGTCTCCTTTCTAACTTCGTCAATCCTTGCTTTCAATGTCTGCATCAGGTTTTCCTGTCCTCCTTCTTTCGCGGACAGGGATTTTATAACGTCTTCGTCGCGTCCTCCCTTGACAAGAAGATGATGAACGATGACAGGGTACTTTTGTCCCTGACGGTGAAGCCGCTTATTCGTCTGTTGATACTCTTCAAGCGATTGTGTCAAGCCGAACCATATAACATGATGGCCGCCCGCCTGTAGATTTAAGCCGTACCCGCATGACGCGGGATGAACCAACAGAAGATCCACGAGACCGCTGTTCCACGCTTCTTTGTCTTCGGCCCCTTTATACACCCGCACCCGCAAATCCGTCTTTTCAAGGGCTTCCTGAAGCCGCTGCAAGTCATGTTTGAAATAATAGCACACCAGCGCGTGTTGTCCGTTAAGCTGTTCGACGGTCTCAAGGAATGCCTCCATCTTGCAATCGTGAATTGCAACGACGTTCTGTTCTTCATCGTAAACCGCGCCATTGCACAGCTGAAGCAGTTTCCCGGACAATGCCGCCGCTGAAGCCGCCGTAATCACTTCATCCTCGCTGACTTCCAGAATCGCCTCCCGTTCCAGTTCCCGATACGCCGCCCGTGCCTTGCTATCCAGAACTACGGGAATGTCTTCCGTTACGATTTCGGGCAGGGATAAGTAATCCTCGGCTTTCATGCTGACACATATATCCGATATGGATTCATAGACAGCCTCCTCCGCGCCGGGCTTCGGGGCATACGAGAAAATCCTTGTGCGGTCCCTTTTGTCCGGGACAAAATAAATATCGCGGTAACATGAAATCGTCCGCCCAAGACGTTCCCCGCCGTCGAGAAGGTATATCTGAGCCCATAAGTCCATCAGGGAATTAGGCCGGGGCGTCCCGGTCAGTTCAATTAACCGCGCTATCTTTGTCCGTACCGTCTTCAGGGCCTTAAACCGTTTCGCTTGCCAGTTCTTGAAGGACGAACTTTCATCCAGAACCACAACATCGAAGGGCCACGGTTCACGCCGGGATTGATAGAAGTCCACAAGCCACTGTGTATTTTCCCGGTTGACGATGTAAAGGTCGGCCACGCTGCGAAGAGCAGCTTCGCGCTGCGTAGCAGTTCCGAGCACCGAGGCGATTCGGAGGTGTTTGAGGTGATCCCACTTCTGCGCTTCCGCTTGCCACGTGTCCTCTGCTACTTTTTTCGGGGCGATAACAAGGGCTTTATGAATGCAGAACCGGAAGTATTTCAATTCGTTCAGGGCGGTCAAGGTTATAACGGTTTTCCCCAAGCCCATGTCAATGTATAGACCGACGCGGGGTTTTTCAAGAATCTGTTCGACGCAGTATTGTTGATAGGGGTGTGGCTTGAACGCTTGACTCATGTCAACAGCCTCCGGCATTCCATCAGGACCTCTTCGATCCGTTCATCAGAATCCACGCTTTCAAAGACGGTGAAGCCCAGCCGCCGCAGAATCTTGTGAACGTAACTCTGCCGCTTCCGTTCCGACTTGCCCGGGGCTTTCATCTCGGCGAACAAGACACGGGCTCCGGGGAGCAGGATGATCCGATCCGGTACGCCCATGAAACCGGGGGAAACAAATTTCAGGCAATGCCCCCCGATCCGTTTTACACCAAGCCGCAGTTTGTTCTCAAAATAGCTTTCGTTGTATGCCATTGTTTTATCTTTGTCCTTTCTTTCCGGGTCCAGCCTCCCGCGCGAAAACGCGTTCTCGGTGTGCGGGGGCTGATTGGTTTTACACCTATACAGCTTTACCCTTTTATCCCTTGAACCATAGAGCCGCAATCCGCTGTCATTCCGTCGCCCGGTTATCCGAACCGTCATAAACTCGCGGAGGGCCGGTTACTACATACGCGCGCACGCGCGTATAGACGCATACGCATTAGGCGGGTGTGGGCGGATATGATAGCCTATTCTCCCTAATCCTATATACTCAAAGGATAATATGTAGTAATGTAGTAAATATAAGGAGAAGCTAATAAAATCAACGGTTACAGGGGAATCTACATTCTCAACTACATTTTATATTGTATTCAACCGTTTTTGACTACAATCTCGGGATTTTTGAATGTTACTCCCCTTGTAACCGCAATGTGACGGCTTATGTTCCGCGC
>JBGUWL010000287.1:0-2953 GCA_045221075.1 Acutalibacteraceae bacterium | reverse complement strand
GTGTCCTTTGATTGATAAAATGGCAGGGCATTTCTTTATTATCGCCCTGATCGTTTATTTCAGGTCAAACCTTACCCGACCGGTCTCACGGGCTGTTGCGGGCGCAATGGCGGTAGGATATTCCGCAGTCACAGCAGCCGCAGGGATACTGCATCTTACCGCTGTGGTTGATGTTGTGACTATGGGAATATTTATCAATTTCCTGATTGCAGCCAATACCGTAGTGATGTTAGTCCTGCTCAACATAGAATACGGCAGGGCAAGAAAAGAGAACATGAAAGAAAGACTGTTCTTTATGCTCTCATGGATTCCGCTTGTTGTTTCCCTTGTCATCGACATTGTTGATCAGTTCGTAGGCATTCCCGGTTCAAACTTCTTTATATACGGAGTTCTGCTGTCGATCATCGCGCAGGTGGTGCGGCTGGTCTTCGACTTACGCAGACAGTACAAAGAAGCCATCCGCTATCAGCAGATGCAGAAGGAGCTATACGAAGCGAAGGTCAGCGTCATGGTCAGCCAGATACAGCCCCATTTTATGTATAATGCACTGACTTCCATCGCCATGATGTGTCAGATCGACCCCGACACGGCGCAGGAGGCGACCATTACCTTTGCAAAGTATCTGAGAGGAAATATGGATTCCCTCAGGCAGACAAAGCCTGTTCCGTTTGAGCAGGAGCTGGAGCACCTGAAAAAATATCTGTATATCGAAAAGCTGCGGTTCGGCAAAAAGCTGAATATCGAATACGACATCCAGACCACGGACTTTGTTTTGCCGCAGCTCAGTATCCAACCCCTCGTTGAAAATGCAGTCAAGCACGGTGTGGGTATGAAAAAGAAAGGCGGAACTGTCACTATTGCAGCCCGTGAGACAGAAACCGCTTATGAAGTCATAATTTCCGACGACGGCGTGGGCTTTGAAACCACAGCCGAAAGGAAGGACGATGGGCGTCCCCATGTCGGCATGGAAAACACCATACGCCGTGTGAAGGATATGTGCGGGGGAGAGATCAGGATAGAAAGCACGGTGGGCGAGGGTACGACGGCGACTGTGATATTACCGAAGGAGGGTCAACCGAATGAAAATACTGTGTCTTGACGATGAGGAGCTTGCTCTGAAAATGCTGCAGATGGCGGTGGAAAAAGCAAGGCCGGATGCCGAGGTGCTGGGCTTTGACGATCAGGACGATCTGCTGGATGAGGCCGAAAAGGGCGGCTGTGACGTTGCGTTTCTGGATATCCACATGAGAGGGATGAACGGAGTGACGGTGGCAAAGAAGCTCAAGGAGATCAACCGGAAAATGAACATCATTTTTGTGACAGGGTTTTCCGAATATAAGGGTCAGGCTATGGATATGAAAGCTTCTGGCTACATCATGAAGCCCGTTACCGTCAAGGAGGTCAAGGCGGAGCTTGACGACCTGCGCTTTCCCATCATCCCGAAAAAGAACGCAAAACTCAGAGTGCAGTGCTTCGGCAACTTCGATGTATTCACGCCGGACGGCGCTCATGTACGCTTTGAGCGCAGCAAGGCAAAGGAGGTTTTTGCATATCTTGTACACAAGCAAGGCACTTCCTGCACCACAAGGGAGATCTTTGCTGCAATATTTGAGGACGAGCCATACGACAAGAAGCTCCAGAACCTTTTGCAGACCTACATATACGCCATGCTGAAAAGCCTGAAGGCTGTAGGCGCAGAGGACGCGGTCGTCCGCAGCTACAACGCCCTTGCTGTCAATCCGGAGGTGCTGGACTGCGATTATTACCGCTTTAAGGAACTGGACGGCGGCGCTGTCAACGCCTACCAGAATGAATATATGAGTCAATACTCATGGGCAGATTTTCTATTTGACGAAGATTTGTACTGAAAAAATCACAGCATGACAACCCCGTCCTGCCTAAGATTCAGACAGGACGGGGTTGTTAAATTTATGCGGTATATATTGAATAATACTATTAAGCGTTGAATACTGTGACGATTTTTACACAAAAGAGATCTGCTGTGCTGGTTTCGATATCGTAATATGTTCCGAACATCCACTCCATCCAGTCGTCATCCCATGACTGATAGCTGAAGAGCTTGAGGTCAACGACGTTCTTGCTTCTGTCACCCATGCGGATGGCTTTTACTGTACCAAGTCTGTCATAACCCTTGACGTCATACACATCGTTGAGGGACTTGTCTATCTTCGAATTTCTGGTCTTGCTTACGTTTACCTTATCGCTGAGAACGATGTAGCAGTCTCCGGTAAGATTTGATTTTATGCCCATATCGGTTATCAGGTATTCATACATACTTCTTGATGGGAACTTTGTGCGGACGTGATCTGCAATAGCTGTAAGCTCTTTGGTTGTCAGAACGTTCGATTTAGTCAGATCTTCGATATTGATGTGATCGTATTTGTCTTTTGACCATACATACTCATAGCCTTTCTTGTAATCCAGCCATAACTCTCTGCCTGCAGTGTTGGCGTTCTTGTTGATGTATGCCGGTCTGTCATACTTTGTCTTGAAGTTCTTTGCTCCGATCGCTGCGGCTACAAGAGCATCGGAAGCGTCATTGTCATCAAAAGAATGTCTGTACTGATCGAAGCTGATATAGAGATTGAGGTCATAAGTTGTATTCAGTTCATTGATGTTGGTCTCGTTGAACTGTGCAACTGCCTTGGTTGCCGTCTGGCACTCCTGCATGAGAGCTACTGCCGAAACATACTGAGTAAGAAGAGCTTCTGCAGTCGGGAGAGCTGCCTTATATGCTTCTCTTGCAAACATACTGTTGATTGCTTCCTTTGTGTAAAGAGCCTTGAACATATCAACGTAAGCGGGATCAGTGCCGTCCATCGCCTTCATTATATTGTAGACGTATGTTGTGATGTTGTCATATCTCGTTGAATCGGTCAGAGCCGCAAGACGCATTATTTTCTGTGTTTTATTGAGGTTCTTGTTTGTTTCG
>JBGUWL010000286.1:0-3186 GCA_045221075.1 Acutalibacteraceae bacterium | reverse complement strand
TCGTTGTAATTCTTCGGGTACTTAGGCATCGGCAAATGGGTACACGTCGATTTCTTTTCCGTCGTCTGCAACCACCGTGTCATGCTCACGCGGAACACCGAACAAACCGTAGGCGCACCAGTCACACCCGCTGTCCTCACCCTCTTTGGGTGATCCTTTTCCGGTGTAACGTCCGATGCACTCTTGATAAGCGCAGTTCGGAGATTTAGCCCCAGCTTCTTTGAAATCACGGACTGACGCCACGTGTCCGCACATCGGACAACGGAATTTCCAGCCCATCATATCAGGCCCGAAACGGCGCTTTGCTTCATCCTGCCACTCTTTCACACTGTTGTATTTCACTCGGATTCTCCTTTCTGATCGTCTTTCACAAGCTCAAAGAGAAACGGAATCCCGGCTTGAAACGGATAAATGACAAAGTAGTCGTGGAAACCTGCACTGAAACGCATAGCGTGACGGCTCTCATACTTCCTGATGATCACCCGGTCAGACTTCTTGAATAGCATATCTATGTGCGCCGGACTGTACCGGCAGGTGTTCTTGAGCAGCTTGAGAATGAACGCTTTTTCCGTTTCTTTTACGTACAGCTCAATAACACCGCCGCCCATATCCTCATGCGTGTAACGATAAACCCCGTTCTCAATAACGATCTTTCGGTTTCTCCTTTCTCGCTGTGTAGCCGCGCCCACAAGGGGCGCGGATATTAGATTCGGGGGATACGGAAGCAGACGGGCGCGGCAACGTAGGTGTTGGACGCACTGTAGTAGCTGGCAATGCCGTAGTGGCAGACATTGCACCAATTCGTGATGTGGCCTGAGTAGGGAGATTGCGTCCAGTACCAGTCAGCGGCCCCGCCTTTCTCGTAGGCCCGGACGCGGTTATGCAGGTCTTTGTACCACTCAAGCTGTTCGTACAAGCCCTGATCTCCGTAGCACTCGTCGGGCGGGAAAATCTCAGCGACGGACGGGAGAAACAGCTTGCACTTGCGTTCCATCAGCTCACCGTCCGGGGTCTTGTACTGACGCACGATCTCCATGATGTTGTCTTTCAGAGCGTCGGGCAGCTCGTCCCAGACCGCATTGTAAAAGCGGTCAATCTTCGTCATGGGATCATACCGCCCCAGACAATCCCGGCTCTCAAAACGGTAGGAATGCTCGTCTTTGTCGGTGCAGACGAAATCCACTTCCATACCGTTTTTCAGACGGGTAGTGAAGAAATCCCCGATGGAAAAATCCAGCTCTCCGCATTTTAGGTGGCCCAGCATGGCGTCAAGACCAAAGCGCGTATGATAGCTCGTGGTCACGCGCGCGTCAGTGCCAGTCCCGGTGTCCCTCTCGCGGGGATCATTCGCCGGTGTAGCTTTCTCCGTCTCCGGCTCCGTGTCCTCCGGCGTATAGTAGCTCTGACTGTTCCAGCGGAATTGACCGCTTTCGTACACCAAAAAGCGATTGTCCTCCACCGCGTAGACGGTCAGGCGCTTGCCAGTGTCTTTCTCAATGACTTTGAACATTTTTCTTTACCTCCGTTTTCTTTGTATGTAGTTTGATCCATTTTTGCGGGATCGCATCAAGGCCGTAGAACGCTCCACCACTCTATAGCAATAGAGCGGGATGTTCGGGTGGTCTGCGCGAAGAGCGCGTTTAAGCTCAGTGAGTGAGCCTGCTCTTCGTGTTTCCAGCAGTATTTTTTTAAGCCAATCGGCTGTTTTCCTTCCATTGTAAGTAAAAGTCCCAAACTTTGATCCAGTTAGCGATGCGGCCTTGCTCCTCTTCCCCGTTTCTTTTGAAGTTGGATTCTTGCCAGAGTTGAACCGCTATTCCAAGAAAGCTCTCTACGGGTTCCCCGGGGTTGTCACTATAGTTTGAATACAACAGGCTTATGAGGTCGCAAAAGACATCCTCCTGTACGGTTTTTTGGCACTCTGTAAGAAATGGCATAAGAGCAATTATGTTCTTACCGACTTGTACCTGGTGAATTTCTACGAAGAACTCTTTTTCGTCAACAAAGAGCGCCCTCGGAGTAAAATCTTCTGACTTCATAACCACCGCAAAGGCAAGCGGTAATTCAGCAAGAATAGTCAGAGCGCGCGTTTCGTCTTCACTGGAATATTCTCCATTCTTGCCAAGCATGTGAAGGCGTTGCATAACGTCATGCGTCACACTTGAGTTGCCAAAAGGCCTCTTCTTGTCAATTTGAGGTATGATTTCATCTCCATACCATGTGAAGAAGCTTGTTTTTACGTTAATCTCTTTCAGGAGCTTAACATGCTCCTTAGTTAGAAGAAACTCCATATTTACTCCTTTACTCCGTAAGTAAGAATCTTTCTTTCCATCCCGTGACTTCCACCACTCTATAGCAATAGAGTGGAATGTTCGGGTGATCGGCGCGAAGAACGCGTTTAAGCTCGGTAAGCGAACCAGCTCTTCGTGTTTCCAGCAGCATTGGTCCCGAGAGGCCAATGCTGCTTCCTTTCGTTTCGAGCGTCGCATGATTGACGTACGCTCCGTCAATAAGGACAGCGTAATTCTTCGTCATCATGCGTCGTCCTCGCTCTCGATAAATACCAGAACGAGAGCGTCGTAGACGCCGTCGCTGGCTTTTCGGCCGTAGAGGTCGTATCCACCGTCACCATAGCCGGAAGACGAGAAGAACCCGTCCTCGGTTATCCACTCATCGCCCCCGCGTATCGACTCGCAAAGGGTGACCCACTCATCACGCGAGTAGTCCGGCTTGGGGCTCGGGAAGAACCCTGCAAGGCCTGCGTCTACACCGATATTGCCGATATAGACGAACTCGCTCCGCTGAGGCGGGTTGTCAGGGATTTCCGAGCCGGCGAGAAAAATCCCGCTCATGGCGATTCGATCTCCCCAGTCACCCTTATCGGAGTGCCAGGCGACGCACTCGTAGTTCCCGCTTCTTACGGGGACATCGTTAAAGCGACACCATACATTCCTGTCGTAGCAGGGGTCTGTGACGTCGACCTTTTCGGGCACGTAGATGGTGCCGAGGTTTTTTCTTTCCATTTTTACCTCCTCCTTAATTCTCTATCGCCTCAAACTCGTAAAAATCCTCGTCACAGTCCAGGCACTGGTAGACATATTCGGGATTGTCCGACTTTGTCAGCGCCCTCATGCACCGAGGGCAGCGCTTGGAGACGATCTTTGTTCCTCCTGCGCTCTCTCCGTC
>JBGUWL010000285.1:0-2221 GCA_045221075.1 Acutalibacteraceae bacterium | reverse complement strand
CCTACGGATCCTTTGCGGGATCGCTTATTGAGAGCGCGGTCCTGCCGGAATCTCTTAAGAGTATAGAGAACATGGCTTTCTTCGAATGCGATGGCCTTTCCTCTTTCAATCTTCCCGACAGTCTTGAGTCAGTCGGAGATTCCGCTTTCGGGGAATATATGCTGTTCAGGTTCGGGGAGGAAGAAAATCCGCTCATTGAGTCGATGCGCGTCGGACCAAACGTGCGGCATATAGGAAAAGAAGCCTTCCGCATGATGAATATCGCGGCCTTTGAGGTGGATGAGAACAATCCCTATTTTGCCTCGTCGGGAGGTTTCATCACGAGCAAGGCCAAGGATATGATAATTGAGGTGCCGCAGGGGCTGGGCAAAATTGTCATGATCCCTGATGGAATCACTACTTTACAGGATTATCTCCTCAAGTACTGCGAAGACGCCGCGGATATTGTGATCCCGGACAGCGTTTTCCGCTTCGGGAAATACGTCTTCCCATACGAGCTCGGAGAAAAAGACGAGAACGGGCAGTATCAGTACATCTACGACGTCAAACTGCACTGCTCAGAGGGCTCTGCCGCAAAATCTTATGCAAAACAGTTTGAGATCGCCTATGACGACGTGGTGGATCCGGAGAACCTTGTCTATGAGACTGTGACGGAGGAGATGGCCGGTACGGATGGCGCGGAACCCGCGACACTGACATGGCATGTCTTTAAAGATCACGCGGAACTGGTCGCCTGCAGCGGAAATGACAAAGGAACACTCACGATCCCGTCTGAGTTCAGAGAACTGCCCGTGACAGCGATACGCAGCGAGAAATCCCTGTACAATAACTGCTTCTATTCCAAAGTCGTCATTCCGGACAGCGTGAGCACGATTGAGAGCAAGTTCTTCTCTGACTTCTACATGCTGAAGGAACTGGAGACCGGCGCCGGCAATAAGAACTATAAATGTGTGGACGGCGTCCTGTTTGACGCTAAGGGGGAGACCCTTATACTCTATCCGAAACAGAAGGAAGACGCGGAATATACTGTCCCCGGCAAAACAGTGACGATCGGGGAAAACGCCTTTTACCTCAATACTTTGCTGACGAAAGTCACGCTGCCCAAGTCCCTGAGGACGATCGGAAAGAGCGCGTTCGGAAGCTGCTCATCACTGTCTGATGTGGAATTTGCCAAGGGTCTCAAAGAGATCGGAGCCAGGGCCTTCAACAACTGTCCTCTAAAGGATGTGAAACTTCCTTCCTCTGTTACCTCGATCGGCTCGTCAGCCTTTACGCCGGGCGAAGGGTTTGGAAAGATCGAGCTTCCGGATAAACTGGAGAAAATGGGTTACTCTGCTTTCACCGCCAGGTACGGCGAGCCGTTCACACAGGATGTGATCCTTATTCCGGCAAATCTTGTCATCACGGAAAAATTCCTCGACAATATCCTTTTCGAGAGGTTTGAGGTTAATGAAAAGAGTGAGAAGTATATGGCGGCTGACGGGCTTTTGATGAGCAAAGACGGCAGGACGCTTGTAGCTGTTCCCACCCTCGCTGAAGGAGATCTGGTCGTTCCCGACGGAACCCTGTATATTGAGTATTCGGCCCTTGACGGTTGTGACAAGGTGACGGACATTTATCTTCCGGATTCCATTCTGAATATCGGAAATATCGGAGCTAAGGATTACGAGACCGGAGAGTACAGATTTGTCGTTCACTGCAACGCAGGTACCGAGGTCCAGAGGCGTCTGGACGCGAGGGGGATTCCCTGGGTAGAGAAGTAAACTGAGGGCAGTCAGACTGTCTGCATGGGCTGTATTTTGCGGTGAAGCGCTAAAGTGATAAAGCATTAAAAGATTATTAATTAGTGGATATTAGCGAAAGTTTCGTATATTATATTATAAGTTTGAAGCTCGATTTTAGAGAAAGGGCTTCTGACATATAACGAACTTAATGTTAATGAAAAAAACAAGAAAAAGACATTCAGGAGGATTTGAATTATGAGAAAAAATTTTGCTGATTTGGTAAAGATCGGTGTTGTGATCCCCACACTGATCGTCTCAATGGCAGCTTGCGGAGCAGCAAGTGCCCAGGGTACACCGGCGGATGACAAGGCTGAGACAACAGAGGCTGTCGAAGCCGTGGAGAACACAGAGTCAGGCGAGCCTGCTGCCGAGGCGGCTGAGGCAACTGCAGAGCCGAAACTCTATGAGAACAGAGGCTATAAACTGTCTGTTCCCGG
>JBGUWL010000284.1:0-9432 GCA_045221075.1 Acutalibacteraceae bacterium | reverse complement strand
GTTGCGCCGCAAGGCTTTCAGGGCATAAAAAACGAAACACCGAATTGACACATAAGTATCAAACGGTGTTTCAGGTGTGACCCGATTAGGCTAAAAATCACTTTGACTAAAAAACTGTAAACCATTGCAAACGCTAGCATATTGTGATAGCATCAATGTGAATATGCTTGGCATACCCGAATAGGCAAAAAGTGTTTCCGTGCATAAGTGGAGGTATCATTATGGCTGAGGAGCATGGCACGAATGTACGATTGGTCAAACCTAATGTGAGAAAAATAATGCGTCCGTACATGAATATCGGAGTGTATGTCAGGGTCAGCTCTTCACTTAGGCCGCAACTTGACAGCATGGCGAATCAGGTGTCTGCCTTCACCCAGCGGGTCATTCGGAATTATTACTGGCGCTTGGCCGACATCTATATTGATGTGAGAAGTGGATCTGAGACTGGGAATAGATCCGAATTCCGCAGAATGCTCGATGATGCAAGAGATCAAAACCAGTGTACCAATGTGCGTTAGGACACCAGTATTCATACAATTCGGCGTTTCTTACCTCCAAGCGGAGGTGGGTGCAATTCATGTTATGTAAACTAACATGCGCCTTTCTTTTTTGCCTAGTATAACGGTTTCTAAATGACTATACATTTTTACGAAACTATACAAGAGACTGGAGGATGGCACATTTCGCTGGCCGCGCAATGCAAACGAAGCTATGCAGATCACAGCTCAGCAGTATGAATGGCTGTGCATGGGGTTTGAAGTTGAAGTTCGTAACAAGCTGGTTAAGACGGCCGGACTAAGATTTTCATAGTCAAAACAGAGATTTTTTCTGGGAGTTGACTGAAGTAAGTTTTCCAAAAGCCTGTAGGAGCAAATAGGAGCGTAAAAACTCAGTGATTACTGGTTTTCGTTTCTCGGAAGCTCTCTAAACAGGTGAAAAACGAGATATTTCCGAAAAGCCCGTTTCGTCATTATGTCAGTTGCATCTCTTCCAGGTAATAGCGTTTCTGCACGTTTTATGGTACAATATTGCCATGAAAACAACATTACTTCCACCACAAGAACCACGGAAACGGTGACTGTTTCGCGTGCGGAATACGAACGGCTCAGGCGTGAGAATGAGCAACTCGAAGGCAGAGTGCGCTGGCTTGAGGAACAGCTGAAAGTGCTTGCTAAGAATCATTTTGGTTCTAAGCATGAGACTGCATCCGAAGAGGTCATCGGTCAGATGGCCTTGCTTTTCGATGAGCCAGAGGTCTATGCTCATCTTGAAGAGATTCAACAGGAATCTGTGACAGCACCGGAGAAGAAGCCTGATGCCGAAAAGAAGAAACGGGCTTTCATACTGGACAAGCTTCCGGAAAACACGGAGGTAAAAGTTGAAACGCATCAATTAAGCGAAGCGGAGCGTACCTGTCCGGTTTGCGGCGCTGTCATGCAGCCGGTTGGCGAGGAGGTTGTCCGGACGCTTGAGATCATCCCTGCCAAATTTGTCGTTCATGAGGATCACTACGAGAACTACAAATGCACGAACTGCGCCGGCGAGGACTCAAAAGAGGAAGTCGGCAAAACCCAGTTTGCAAAGACGCCGCATATCCCCATGGTCTACCCGGGCAGTTACTGCTCACCTTCGCTTATTGCATTCCTTGATGTACAAAAATATGTTATGGGAAGCCCACTCTACAGGATGGAGATGGATTTTAAGCGAAGCGGCATGGAACAAGCTGGGCATTGCTCGCTATGTCACATGGCCACGGACAGTCTGCTCCATTGAAGGACATGACATAAATGGTCAGCCCCTCAAGGGAAACTATTACGGCAGCGACCTGCCTATGGCAGATGGCTTCAAAGCCAACGCAGCATTCTTCAAGCTTGGCTTCCTCGACAAGAACGCCGTGGCTCTCGGGAGGCAGTTCAAAGAAAGGCTACCGACCCTCTGGATGAAGGCCGGTGCGATGTGGACGAAGGACACAGCAGGAAATTACACCGTAGAGGTCTATAAGCGTGAAATCAAGGCAGCGGAGGGCAATAACCTGGCGGAATACCAGTATAGGGTTATGAACGTCTCCGAGGCTGAGCGCAAGGTGATTCTCCGCAAGGTGGTAGACCAAACTAAACCTAAGAGCTATGAAGCCCTGCCTGCTGCTCGTTTCCGTATCTTCCGGGCGGACATCACGGAGTTCACTGATGGACAGGAGCAAGGTAAAAATTATTACGAATCTCTGTCTAACTGCGTGTACTTCATCGGCAAGCTTCCCTATGGCAAATACTATCTGGTAGAGACACAGGCTCCCACCGACTACAGCACAAACAATACGGGCAAGGTCTTTATCCTCACTGTCAATGCCGAGGGCGTGGCAGACCCGGAAGCAAAAGATACAATAAATGTAAGTGTACCCGACGAGGTTCAGGAGAATCTGAAAGCCTGGGTCGCACTCCATCCCACAGCGTAAAACAAGCAACCTGCGCCCCCAACAGCATTAAACCCAGCCGGAGGGCGCGAAACAAGGAGCTCCTCAGATACGACGCATGTATCTGAGGAGCTTTTTTCCCTGAACCGCCGCTTGCTTTCCGGCGCTGTGTGTGATACTATTGTGACAGATTGTGTGATATACTGTTGGCAACATCTAAAAGGAGGAAACAAAAATGCTCAAAGATAAAATGATCAGCAATGAGGAGTTATCCGACATCACCGGAGGGGCTGCGACGCCCGGCGCTGTGATGGTCTGCACGATGGCCGCCCCGCTTTATAAAAGCAATCCTGTCGGAGGTCAATTCAGAAGCCAGGCCAGCGTCATTGACACCGTTCAGCCCGGTGCCATCGTGAAGCTCTATGAGTACGGTACGAAGTATTGCAAGGTCGTAAGCAACGGTATCATCGGCTGGGTCGAAACGGCTTTCCTGGCAAATAAATAAGAAGCAATAACGATTCAGCAGAATCATGACAACGCTCCCTGTACACAGCTATAGCAGCCACCTGTGTTCAGGGAGCGTTTTAAATTAGTAGGAGAGAGAAAGATGAAAAACATGAAAATCGGCCTCGTGCCAAAGCTCATCATCGCCATCATCCTCGGCATCCTGATCGGACGCTACGCCCCGCTGTGGGTTTGCCGCGCTGTCGTCACCGCCTCGGGACTGGCCGGCACCTTCCTCAAGTTCGTCATTCCCCTTTTGATACTGGCCTTTGTCACCATGGGCATTGCCGACCTGAACCAGGGCGCCGGAAAGCTTTTGCTGATTACCGTCGCCATTTCCTACGCCTCCACCCTGCTCGGCGGCACGATCTCCTTCATCGTCTCCAGGAGTCTTTTCCCCAGCTTCATGAACGCCGAAGCCCTTGAGAAGATCGCGGCTACCGCCGAAAACAGTGTGCCGAGCTTCTTCTCCCTCAATATCCCGCCCGTGATGGACACCCTCTCCGCCGTCGTGCTGGCCTTCATGCTTGGCCTGTGCCTGTCCGCCATGAAGGGGAAGAGCATCGGCATGTCCCTCTACAATACCATGAAGGACTTCAACGGCATCGTCGATACCGTCCTCAACAAGGTCATTGTCACCATGCTGCCCCTGCTTATCTGCGGCACCTTCGTGGACATGACCCGCTCCGGGAAGACCTTTGCCATCCTCGGTATCCTGTGGAAGGTATTCCTCGCGGTCATCATCATGCACCTTTTGTGCATCTTTTTCCAGTTTCTTATCGCCGGCGCGATCAGCGGAAAGAACCCCTATGTTCTTCTAAAAAACCAGATCCCCGGCTATACAACTGCCCTCGGCACCCAGTCCTCCGCCGCCACCATCCCCGTCAACCTTAAATGCGCGGAGGCTGACGGCGTGTGCGAGGAGATCCGCAACTTCGTTGTTCCCCTCTGTGCCAACATCCACATGTGCGGCTCCATGATTACCATTACCGCTTGCTCCACCGCCGTGTGCCTGATGAATCAGCTCCCGATCTCCATCAATGCTGTGATCCCCTTCATCATGACCCTGGGCGTGGCCATGGTCGCTTCCCCCGGCGCTCCCGGCGGCGCCATCATGACCGCCCTGCCCTTCCTGTACATGATCTTCGGCAAGGAGGCCGGTGATCCCAACGGCCCTATCTGCGCCATCATGGTCGCCCTTTATATCACGCAGGACTCCTTCGGCACCGCCTGCAACGTCTCCGGCGACAACGCAATCGGCGTCATCATCGACAAGATCTACAACAAGTGGATCAAGGCCGCCTGAGGAAAGCAGGGCTGAGGGATGAATGTATTTGATATTATCGGCCCAGTCATGATCGGACCCTCCAGCTCCCACACCGCGGGCGCTGTGCGTATCGGACGCGTCGTCAACAAGCTGATGGACAATGAGACCCCTGCCACCATTGAAATTATTCTCTCCGGCTCCTTCGCCCAGACCTACCGTGGCCACGGTACCGACAGGGCTCTGCTCGCCGGGATCATGGGCTATCACAGCTATTCCGAGGAAATCCGCGACGCGCTGGAGATCGCCTTCGAGCGCGGCATCCGCTATACCTTCATCAAGAAGGATCTCCCCGGCGCTCACCCCAACACCGCGCGCATCACCTATACCCTCGCCGACGGCTCTACCGGCTCTGTGCAGGCTGCGAGCGTCGGCGGCGGCAACATCCGCGTAGACCTCATCAACGATATGCATGTGGATTTCAGCGGCGAGAGCAATACCCTGCTCGTCATGCATCAGGATCGCCCCGGCGTCATCGCCGCGGTCACGAACCTCATGCGCGAGGAGTACGCCGAGCTGAACATCTGCAACTTCCATCTGTCCCGCGAGCATCGCGGCGGCGACGCCATCATGACCATCGAGAGCGACAATTTGCCGCCCGTGCAGCTTATCCAGGATATCCGCAAGCTCAAGTACGTCACAAACGCGCTGCTGATCCGGCGTCTGTGATTGGCAGCAGAAAAGAGGCCACAGAATGTTAAAATACGAATCCATTCAGGAAATCGTCAGCGCCGCCGAGAAACGCGGCATCTGGATCAGTGAGCTCGTCCTGTATGACCAGGCTGAGGCCATGGAGAAAACGCCTGAGGAGCTCTATGAGCGCATGCGAAAGAGCTTCGAGGTCATGCGGGAATCCGTGAAGGAGGGGCAGAAGAAGGATCAGCGCTCCATGTCCGGTCTCACCGGGGGCGAGGGCTATCAAATGAAGGAATATGCCGAGAGAAGCAGCGGCGGCCTTTGCGGGGAATTTCTGTCCAGGGCCATCGCGCGTGCCCTCGCCGTGGCAGGCTGCAACGCATCCATGGGTCGTATTGTCGCCGCACCCACTGCCGGAAGCTGCGGCATTCTGCCCGGCTGCCTTGTCTCCCTCTATGAGGATCGCGGCTTGCCGGAGCGCGACATTGTGCTGTCCATGTTCACCGCCGGTGCCTTCGGCATGGTCATCGCCGGAAACGCCAGCATCGCGGGCGCGCAGGGCGGCTGCCAGGCGGAGTGCGGCAGCGCGGCCGGCATGGCCGCGGCCTCCCTTGTGGAGCTTATGGGCGGCACGCCGAAACAGTGCGCCGACGCCTGCGCCATCGCCATCGTAAACCAACTCGGCCTGGTCTGTGATCCCGTCGCGGGTCTCGTTGAAATTCCCTGCATCAAGCGCAATGTTTCCGGTCTGATGATCGCCTTCTCCAGCGCCGACCTGGCTCTGGCGGGCGTCGGCCCGAAAATCCCCGTGGATGAGTGTATCGACGCCATGCGCGAGGTGGGCAACGCCTTGCCCAATACATTGAAGGAGACCGCGGGCGGCGGTCTTGCTGTCACTCCCACCGGACTTAAGCTCCGTAAACAGGTCTTCGGTAAATAAGGAACTGTGCAGAAATAAGCTGTGCGAAGCAGGCGCAGGATTTTTTGACTGTAGCAAGGCGGCAAATCGCAGGAATACTTTGTGTATTTCAAGATTTGACAACAAAGCTACAGGCAAAAAAGCCAATCCAATCCCCATCTTGCGGGTGCGGAGGGCTTTTTTCGTTTTACAAACAAAAACCGCTGGAGTATAATGAACTCCAGCGACTACATATCCCCTATACACTTCCGGCACACACGCTTGCCCGCGTATTCGATGATTTCCTTCGGGTTTCCACAAAGTACACATCCCGGCGCATATTTGCGGAGAATGACAGCCCCGGCTTCGATAAACATTTCAATCGGATCGTGGCTATCGACTCCGAGTGTGCGGCGCATTTCAATGGGGATAACAATCCGTCCAAGCTCGTCAACTTTTCTGACGATACCAGTACTTTTCATGTGAATCAGCCTCCGATCATAACTTTGGCTGAAATCATTATATCATACCGCCAGATATATTAAAACTTTAAGGACTTGAACGAATTTGGTGAGAATTTTGTATGCTTTCTATGCGTCAAAGCCCCATGTGTTTTCCAGCAATTCCTCCGCCAGCTTCGCTCTGGCATTGGCCTGCCCCTCAATGGCCGCATCCAGGCTCCTCCTGTACATCACGTCACCCTTCAGCACCATGTCGTAGAGGAAAGCCTCGGCTTTCTGGAAGCAAACGAGGGCGCTCTTATAATCCTGGTCTGTACCAAGCCCATCAAAGAACATCTTTCCCAGCCGGAGGTACACGGGACCGGCCACACGGCCTTCTGCTTGCACCGTCATTGTCTCAATGCAGCGCATGAAAATATAGAAGGCTTCTTTCTCGTTCTTTGGAACGTACAGGCCGTGAAAGTACATGTCCCCGATTTAGTAAAGGGAGATTAAGTGACTGTCAAAAGCGCCGAGATCATTCATCGCATGATCATTGCCGTCAACGATCTCAAGCTCGAACATGTCCGTGATGAAATCAATCAGGAAATCAAGGAACTGATGCGGCTTGTCCAGCCCGATTACGTTATTCGCAATCGCAAATGGAGAGGTAGAAACAACACTATACTCATCCTGCAATGAGGCCAGGTACCCAAATACGTTGGGGAAGCTGTTAGCATCCAACATTGAGAGGATGCCTTGAACCTCTGTTGAAACGTAGTCCATATCAAACATTCCAAATTGCCTCCAAGTTTTATGCATTCATTTAGTCCGCTTTTTTGGACACATATGCGGAATACTATGAGGACTATGAAAAGTTCTATTTTACATAATGCATCTTGAATCCGGTTCATGGTGGAATAATGATGAGGCGCAGAGTTTGAGTGCGTTCTCAGACAGATAAATCGGGTGTAGAAAGGGGATATATGAAAAAACTATTGTTAACTGTTCTGGCTGTTGTTTTGATTACAGCGGGCGCAGTCTCCACGACGGAAGAAGTGGCAGCGCAGACATTGCCCTTGCTGGTGAAAGTTCTATTGCTTCCAAAATTTGAGATTGATAAAATGGCCGGTGATTTTCCCGGAGAGGCGCAGTATTACTATGAGCAGTATTTGATGGGGGCCGAGGAGTACGACGTTCCACACAGTTCCAGCAAACTGTATTACAAAGACGGCATCGCAATGTGCGTGCAGGGGATGGGCAAGATCAACGCAGCCCTGAGTACCATGGCAATTCTTTCCGACACGCGTTTTGACTGTTCGGAGGCTTACATTATTTCGACCGGCTGCGCCGGATCGTCCGCCGGGACTACTGTCATGGGCGATGTATTTCTGATCACCGCCGCAGTGGATTATGATTTGGGCCACCATGCGGATGCCCGGGAGCTATCGAACCCGGATGGAACGACCTGGTTCCACGATGCTGAATTTGACGATGCGGCCGTGGTTCGCCTGAATCCGGAGCTGATGGATAAGGTCTATGCGCTGGCGAAGGATACGCCTGTCGAAACCACGGAAGTCACCCGAAATAACATGCGGGCGGCTTTTGACGGCGCAGACTGGGCCGTGCGGGATCCCAAGGTGCTGCGGGGAACCACGGTCACAGGTGATAATTACTGGAAAGGTCAATACGGACATTTGAACGCCGTGCGGATGACGGAGGTCTATCAGTGCCCTGATCCGTATGCGACGACGGAAATGGAGGATGTAGCCGTAGCCCGGACTGTGGAGCGGATGGGGATGCTGGATCGCCTGATCATGATCCGGGTCAGCGTGAACATGGACGTGTTCATGCTTGGCACCACGCCGGAAAGTCTCTGGAGAGACGCGAGTGCGGACACGCTGGTCAGTGAGGAAAGCGTCGAGGCGGCGGACATTTTTATGACCGCCATGAAAAACAACTTTGACGTAGGCCGGACCATCATCGACAGGATTCTGACCGAGCAATTTTGATCCGGATGAATATGGGGGTTTAGGCCCAGAGCTATTTGTACTGAACCCTGAAACACAAGGCTGCGCAGGATAATCCCAGTTTACTAAGTAGAAAAAAGAACCTGAAAAACCTGGACTCAGTGTGATGATATGGAATTTGTCGAAATTGACAATCATAATATGCATTTGTTCAAGTCTGCTTGCGTGGATTTTAGCTACAAAAAACTGCTGACGAGAGCTGTCAGTTGAATTTCAGTTTATGGGTAAATATGGAGAGTGGATATAAATGAAAATAAGATGCGCATCGCCGGACGATACAAAGCGTCTACTGGAAATATACGCATATTATGTCACAAATACTGCCATTTCGTTTGAATATGATGTTCCCTCAGAGGCAGAAATTTGCAGCCGCATACTGAATACGCTTTATGGGAGGCCGCATTTAATCCGCCTCCACGCTCCCCAGCTCCGTATAGATCATTCCGTTCCTGCCTCGGTCTGATCGCATGAGGGAAATTGTGTTCACGGTCATGGAGACGGGAACAGGTGCGATTCCCGGAATCTCCCTGGAGGCTTTTCGGATCAGCGTGACGTGCGGACTGAATCGCTTTCTGTAAAAGGGGATGACGCTCTCCGCAAGCGTCCTGCGTATACGGCGCACGACTGCTGTGAGCAGCGCAGAGTCCCGCATCCCGGCCCACCACAGATCACCGAAGCGGCCCATGCCCTCCAGACTGAGCTCAAAAGGCCGGAAGGAAACAGAAGACAGCGCATCCAGTACCGGCTCCGCATTTGGGTACTCCCCGATGAAGGCAAGGGTCAGGTGCAGGTTTTCCTCGGATGTGTATTTCCCACGCACGCCCAGGTCATACAGCGCGTTCTGTGTGTTGATCAGGCTGTCCTTCATGGCGTCGGACAGATTGATGGCGATAAACAGTCTCATAGCAGGGCCTCCGAAAAGTCTGTCTGATATTGCCGCCGCGAGTGCGGTTTGGCTTAAAAAACTGGTCACACTAGTTTTGGCTTGCTAATTATTCGCGGACATCCTTTGAGTTGATGAATTCATATGCGTCCATAAGTCCCCCCCCTGGTTAATGATTACACATATAATAAATCACCAAATGGGTTATTTATGTAGAATGAGGCAGCAAAGCTTGAAAATCTGTCCAGTGGAAAAGGTCGGGAAGGTATAAAAAACCAGTCCATTTCTGCCTGAAATCAGGGGAGAT
>JBGUWL010000283.1:0-2222 GCA_045221075.1 Acutalibacteraceae bacterium | reverse complement strand
ATTCCCCCATATTCTATTCTGCGCCGGATGGAGCTGGTGGACGGACTCGAACCCCCGACCTGCTGATTACAAATCAGCTGCTCTACCGACTGAGCTACACCAGCATCTTACCGGTATCGCCCGTGATCGGTCAAGCATCTGACCCCTGAGCGCTTGCTTATAATACCAAACGAAAGTCAAATTGTCAAGCATTATTTTTCCTTTTTTTATAAAAAAGGAAATCAGCCGCGTGATCTGCTTTTCCCTCCCCCTGTTGACAAATATGCGCCGCCATATCCGCATAAGCTTTTTTCAAAGGGAGGGATGATATTGAAAAGGAACGCTCTTCTGCCACGCCGCAGAGCCGTCCTGCACGCGCTGACCATGGTAGCGGCAGTCGTGATCATTTTCTGGGCTGTCAACACGCCCTCGGTTGTTGGAGTCTCCGCCTCCAGACGTGAATTGCCTGTCTACTGCGTGCAGCAGAACGAAAAGATCGCCGCACTGAGTTTTGACGCCGCCTGGGGCAACGAGGACACACAGATGCTGATTGACATTTTGAATCAATATGGGATCAACACCACCTTCTTCGTAGTCGGCGACTGGGTGGATCGATATCCCGAATCGGTTCGCGCTCTTACGGAAGCCGGAAATGAAGTGATGAACCATTCTTCCAGCCATGCGCACTTTTCTTCCCTCAGCAGCAGCGAAATCACAGCCGATATCTCGGCCTGCAATGATAAAATCGAGGCCATCACCGGCATCCGTCCGACACTTTTTCGCTGCCCCTACGGAGAATATGACGATCATGTCATAAAAGCCGTCAATTCTCTCGGCATGACCGCTGTTCAGTGGGATGTAGACAGTCTTGACTGGAAAGGCATTTCCGCAGAACAGATCAGCCGTCGTGTGCTCGACAGAGTCCAGCCGGGCAGCATCGTACTTTTCCACAATGCTGCCGAGCATACCCCGGAAGCGCTGCCGGAGATCATTGAAACACTGCTCGGCGAAGGATATCGGATCGTACCGGTTTCACAGATTCTGCTCCAGGGTGATTGCTTTATTGACAGTACCGGCAGGCAGTGCAGGCATTCGCACAACTGAACCATAACGGCGGGAGACAGCGCTTTGCTGTCTCCCGCTCTCTTTGTTTTTCAGCAACGCCTGTCGGCATTCACCCTCGCCTTGTTTACCGGATGCGTCGGCTTGACTTTTCTGTCCGGGCAGGATAAACTCAGGCCGGTATACATACACGCTGACAGTATTCGGAATGGTGAGGTGCTTTCATTGAACGCTGTGATCGTCGGGAACATATGCTCCTTTTTCGCTGCCTGTTTTACAATTGCAAGCGCCTGGAGCCGTGACCGAAAAAGAATATACCTGTATCAGGCCGCACAGTGTTTTATCCTGGCTGCGGCAAATATCTTTTTCGCCTCCGTAAGCGGGACGACTACGCTTCTTCTCTGTGCGCTGCGCAATTGTCTGATTGCCTATGACCGCTTCACCCCCAGGCGCTGTCTGATCTTTGTATTGTCTGTGGCGGCTGTCGGTCTTGCGGCAAATAACCGAGGCCTCATCGGTCTCATCCCTGTGGCAACAACGGCAATCTATACTGTGGGCTGCCTCCGCGCGAGGAGCCCGCGGGCCATCAAGCTCAATCTCATACTCAATCTGATTCTCTGGGCAATATATGACTTGATCATCCTCGATCTCGTCTCTTTTGCGGTAGATACGGCCTCCGCCGTTATGGGGACGGTCTCCCTTTTCAGGAACAGCAGCATGCAAAACACGGGAAACGCTTCTCTAAAATGACAAAAGCGTTTCCCGTGCTTTATTGGCAGTTGTCCTCATTTCCAATCCTTCCAGATTTCCGGGCAGTAACCGACTGTAGCCTGTTTCCCGTTGCGCACGATCGGCGTTTTGATAAGATAAGGCACCTCAAACAGTTTATCGAGCTTTGCTTCGCCGGATGCGAGGTATTGAAAGATCGGATAATCCTGATCCGCAGGGTCAGCCATCGCCTCAAGACCGACGGCATTTTTCACGCTTGTGAGCTCTCCCCTGCTCATTCCGTATTTCAGGATATCGATATACTGATACTTGATGCGCCTTTCCTTGAACCATCGTTCCGCTTTCTTCGTCTCAAAGCATTTTGATTTGCCGAAGATTTGTATATTCATTGCTCACAACCCCGTATGTGTTATTATTGCCTGTTTTTCGCTCACTGTTCGTGAGGCCATAAA
>JBGUWL010000282.1:0-1860 GCA_045221075.1 Acutalibacteraceae bacterium | reverse complement strand
TCATATCCACGTTTCCGCTTATTCCGTTTACACTTCCCTTGGAGGTGTACTGCCATATATCATACCTGCCGCTGTACGTAGGCCCGTTCGCATTATACTGTGCGAGCCATATCTTGCATGAAAGCGAAGACGTATTGATCTTTTCCGTAAGCCATGTCTTGTTTGCGTACAGACCCGGTGTATATCCGGCAGAAGCTATTGTCTGACAGAATGCCTTGATGTTCGCCGTTCTCTGTGATGCGGACAATGTGTTATATCCCGGTCTTGATGATGATTCAACATCAAGGAATACAGGATAATTCAAGCCGTATCCGCTGCACAGGGCAGCACACATACTTGCCTCTTCAACTGCCTCGCCTTCAGACAGAGCCGTAGAGAAGAAGTATACACCAACCTTAAGTCCCGCACTCTTTGCGCCCTTGATATGACTCTTGAAATAGGGATCCTCAATAAGTGCTCCTGTAGATGCTCCTCTGTATCCGCATCTAATAATTACAAAATCAATTCCCGAAGCTTTTACGCTGCCCCAATTGATACTCGGCTGATACTTCGATACATCTATTCCCAGTGTTCCCGAACCGTTATTCAATGATCCGTCGGAATTGAACTCATATTCAACTCCTCCAATAATCTGCTTTCCGGTTACTTTTTCATGATCCTTCGTGTAGTAATATGTCCTGCCGTCTATATTCTGCCATCCGGTGTACACATATCCTACAATCTTCCTGTAGAACTTGCGGTTATTATCTGCCTTGTAATCAGCATATTTCGCAAGCCTGTACGAACCGTTATCATATACATACAATTGATTCTTCGCCGAATCATACAACTGTGCCTCTGGTTTGTACTTGTCCGACTCAGCAGGCGTAGGTGTCGGAGTTGGAGTCGGGGTCGGCGTTGCTGTAGGTGTTGCTGTAGCCGTAGGTGTAGGTGTCGGCGTAGGTGTTGCCGTAGCTGTAGGTGTCGGCGTTGCTGTAGCCGTAGGTGTCGGCTCAACCGTAGGCTCCGGTGTCGGTTCCGTGGTCGGTTCTAGTGTTACTGTAGGTGTAGGTGTCGGCGTCGGAGTTTCCGTAGGATCCGCAGATGTTCCGGTTTCATCGTTTCCGGAAACCATCCTGATGCCTATAGATGCAATTGTATTGCCTGTGGCACTTCTAACCGATCTCGAAAGCTTTTCAACTGCACCATAGAGTCTGTCCCCAAGGGAAGCAATCACTTCCGTCTTGGACAGGTCAACAGTCGCTTCCTCGTATGTCTCTCCGTTCTCTTCTCTGGAGGACTCGACAAACTCAACCGTATCGGCAGGTGCTGTTCCTACCTCAACATCAGCCGCCTTGTTTCCGTTATCCTCCGCAGCAGCATTTACTTCACTCTCTTTCTTGATCTCGTCCTTAATATTGGCAATGACTTTGTATTCTACTTTTGCTTTTACGCTGACTTTCTGTCCGACTGTGGGATAAACATACCCGGCAAGTCCGTCGGAATCCGTTATTGACACCGAATAATCTCCCGCATTGATTCCTGTCAGGTGGATTATTCCGTCCTCATCTTCATCTTCGTAACTGCTTTCTTTTTCCTTGCTGTCGGTTACGGTTATGCCCCACTTAACTCCCTTTACAAGTGTATCTTCCTCATCCACGAGCTTAACCTTCAGATCTTTTTCCACACTTGTAAGTATAAGCGAGAGCATTTTGCCCTCCGAATCGGTCATAGCGGATGCGGCATCCTCAAGTTCCACATCCTCCGTCGTATATTCTTCGCCGGAATATGCAATGGCGGACGCATCATCATTTAATGACGGAAGTTTTGCCATTGCGCTCTCTTTGTTTATTTCACCTCTGTAATCCGCGTAAACGGTAG
>JBGUWL010000281.1:0-2055 GCA_045221075.1 Acutalibacteraceae bacterium | reverse complement strand
TTCGCGACCGAGGGAGGCAAACTTTTCGTTGATGGCGGAATGACGGAGAGGGATTTGGAACGGGCGCGAGGATGCCATTGGCGAGGGGATCAATGTTTTTCGCCAAGTGCGTTCAATTTGTGTGTTCCGTATCGTCATCTTGAGTTCAATATCTCGCTGAAGATTTGTTTCCGGTTACAAAATAGCATATTGTGTGGAAAAATGCAAGAGGGGAATGGCGAAAAGTCATAAAAAGTCATGTAATTGGTTACTGCTAAATGAGGCCAATATAACATGATGTCATGCCGGCTCAAAGTGTACCTGGCTGGGGGCTTACTTTTGCTTTAGTTCGGGAAAGACTCGGCAAGAAGTTCTTGTGCATAGGAATCGCCTTGGGCGGCGGCCTTGCGGAGCCATTTCTCTGCCTCGCCCTTGTCCTTTTTCACGCCTTTGCCCTTGAGGTACAGATACCCCAAGTTCCGCTGGGCGGCAAAATCGCCAAGCTCCGCCGCTTTGCTAAACCATTCCGCAGCCTGTTCGCAATCCTGTTCGACACGCGCGATCGTGGGAAAAAACCATGGCGTCTCCGTCGCTTCGGAATATGCCATGCCCAATGCACGCATCGCCCGGGCATCCCCCTGGTCGGCGGCCTTCCGATACCACTCGACGGACTCATTCCATTTCCCCACCCGTTCCATATCTCTCCTCCATTTCGGCAAAACTGCTGCGAACCATACATACCCGCGTTCCAGCAGAAGACCGAGGCAGAATTGCGCATCTGCATCTCCCTGCTCCGCGTATTTCCGGAAGATTTCTTCTGCCTTTCGGAAGTCAGCTCCACGCCAGGCGTCCACCAGGACGAGAGCGAGACGAAATTCCGCATCGCGGCTCCCCTGATCGGCGGCTTTCTGAAGCCATCCGATCGCTTCGTTTCTACTCTTTCTCACCCCGGCTCCCTCATAATACAGATTGCCCAGTTGGATTTGCGCGGCGATATCGTTGTTCTCCGCGTCTTTCTGCAACTGCTCAAGGTCAATCCCCTCCGGGAGCGGCTTCAGAAGAGCCTTGGCCTCCTCGGTAAACGGCTCGATCCAAAGTCCCTTCTCCTTCAGTTCCGCATCTGTCAGCTCGCCCAGGTCCTCCACCGCATCCGGGTCAAGAAGATATACATGCGAAAGGACATCCTGCCAGAAAGGTTGAGTCCTCCCATCGGGGTATCCGAACGGAGCATCAAAAGGGAAATACCTGCCGAAATCGTTGACGCAGATCTCCCTTCCGGGCGAAGGACCGTTTATGATCTCCGCATATACCCAAATCCCGTTCTCCTGGTGAACATAAAAGCGTTTGATGCGGAACAGCACGCCCGGCAAAACATGCCGCCCGAAATAATCCTTCGCCAGATAAACGTGATTGTACAGATACCCTTCATCGGTCCGGCTCGTGGAATTGTAGACGCATGAAGTTGAGAGGACCAGCAGTAGCAGAACCGTGCCCATCAACAGAGACATGCCCATCAGCAGAAATATGAACGGGCGGAATTTGAATTTCATCGTATTGCATCCTTCTTTTGCCGTTATGCGGTTAATACATATTTTATTTCTCCCATTCGGTTTTAAATCTACTAAGGTACCTCAAGCTCGCTTCGGAAATCTTCCCACGGAATCAGATTCTTCAAGGTCGGAAGGATGTCGCCGTTGGCGGTCAAATAATCAAGGCGGTTCTCTACATCGAAAAGTCCGTTCACCATTTTTGTCTCCTGTGCTGTTCCGAAGTTACAATAATATATCCCACGCGAGGACCTCTTTCAAGGTTGATTCCAGAAATATGCGGCAATTAATAGAGATACCCTTATGATCTACCGAACAAGAGGGTAAATGACGGACTTTGAGCTCGTTTTTCACAAAACAACGAAGAGGCATCTTTGTTCCTGTAGTTGACCGAGCCTTGCTGAGGGAATTCCGGTCAGCTTACTTTCCTACTTGTCCATACGATTGCACTTATTCTTTGTCCTGAGTGTGAACAAGAACGATTCTGAAACCGATTTCATCCTTCTTCGTTTGTGGATC
This sequence comes from Acutalibacteraceae bacterium, assembly GCA_045221075.1. Lineage (GTDB taxonomy): Bacteria > Bacillota > Clostridia > Oscillospirales > Acutalibacteraceae > UBA1213. The sequence goes on along the minus strand of JBGUWL010000281.1, from coordinate 10 downwards.
CATTCTGGTT
>JBGUWL010000280.1:0-3315 GCA_045221075.1 Acutalibacteraceae bacterium | reverse complement strand
CGTGACGGCCATGGAGCGGCCGAAGCCGCCGGCCAGCTGGATAAAGAGCTTGCCGCCGGTCTTGTGGTACTCGTCCATGTAGGGCTTAAGTACACGGTACATCTGGCGGTTGGAGTCCAGCCACTTTCTGCCCATGGTGTCGCGGATGACCTGCATGCCGGGGAGAACCAGGCCGACGCCGTCCTTGGCGCGCTGGAGCAGGAAGTTCGCGGCCTCTTCGTCAAAGTGAGACGGCTCCAGCCAGCCGAAGAGGGTCGTGCCGCCCATGGAACACTGTACGATGCGGTTCGGGATCTCTACGTCTCCGATTTTAAACGGAGTAAACAGAGCTTCATACTTAGGATTCATAGTTTAACCCCTTTTTCATATTTTGATTTCGGTTGGATTACGGGAGCAGCGCCTTTACGAAGTGGATGGGCCATCCGAGCAGGTCGCCGAGGAGACGGACCTTGTCCAGCGCCGCCAGATAGGTGTCCTCGCCGAGATACTCAAACAGTTTTTCCTGTGCCTTGTCGGTATTCAGGAGCTTGTACAGGACGAAGCCCAAGACTCCATAAAGCGCAAGGGACAGTAACTTCTTGATGATCTTCATTTGGAAATTTCCCTCCTGCTATGATATTTGATGGATTTTGCCAATTTTAGCTGTACATATTATACTGATTTCCCCTTGGTGCGTCAATCCCTTTTCCGCCGTTTTGAACAAAAGCGGGTAAATTGTAAACATTCGCCGTAGCAGAAAGTGCCTGCAAACAGGCGCGCCGTCGCTTACACTCCGGGAAATTCTCACCCGTGCGACGGCGTCAGCGGGAGCAAAGACTTCCGCAAGCACAAACGACAAAACCGCCCGGATGGACGGCTTTGTTATGTTAATTATATTATGGTAAACTTGCAGCTCCCTCTGTGAGGGAGCTGCCCCAGTGCGCACACTGAGACTGAGGGAGTCAATGCCCGTTGTTTTGAGCACTCAAAGTGGACAGTGTTGACTCCTTCCGTCATCCGGCTTGCGGGAGACGTCGGATGACACCTCCCTCAGAGAGGGAGGCAATCCGGTTCGTCCTCCTCACGCCGCCGGGACGAAGTTGAAGCCGTGGGCCTGCGCAAATACTTCGGCTGTGCTGCCGGGGACGCCGATGATGGTAAGACTCGTCCTGTCCCCGAAGGCGTCCTCCGCGATCGTTGTAACGCTGTCCGGAATGTAAAGAGAATCAAACTCGCTGCCTGCGAAGGCTTCCGGCTCGATATCTGTCAACCCGGCAGGAAGAATGATGCCGGTCTCAGGAATGAAAAACAGCCGGATACCGTCGTCAAAGGAGAGAATCGCGCTGCCGGAAGAGTTGACGCCATAGCTGACGACGCCGCCCGTGACCACCGGTTTAACATTCTGTATCAGCGTGAGAAGCGCGTCACAGCCGCCGAGGTCGAGTTCGGTCAGCGCATTCCGCTGGCAGGTCAACGCTTTCAGGGACGGGCAGTTCCTGACGTGAAGCTCTTCAAGATGATTGCTCTGGCAAGTGAGCGTGGTCAACAGGCTGTATCCGCTGACGTCGATGGAAGTCAGGCTGTTGTTTGCACAGCTCAGTCTGCGGAGACTGGTGCAGTCATTAAGATCGAGTTCGGAAAGCATGTTGCCGTAGCAGTTCAGCGTCGAGAGCGCTTCGCAGCCACTCAGGTCAAGCGCCGGAAGCTCGTTCCCCTCGCAGTTCAGCGTCCGCAGTCTGGCACAGCCGCTCACGTCGAGCCAAGACAGCAGATTCCCGCTGCAGGTCAGAGAGGTAAGCGCTGTTTTGCCGTTGAGGTCAAGTTCTGTCAGCAGATTGCCCTGGCAGTACAGGGAACTCAACGCGGGATTGCTGTCGAGCTCCAGGCTGCCGAGCAGGTTGTCCTGGCAGTACAGCGTCCGAAGCTGCGGGTTCCTGCTCAGGTTGATTGAAATCAACAAATTGCCGGAGCATTGCAGATCGGTCAACATAGGGCAGACGCTGAGATTGAGCTCTGTCAGCGCATTGTCCGCGCAGTACAGCGTCGTAAGGTTCGGACAATTACCCAAATCAAGACTTGTCAGTGCGTTATTGTTAAGATATACAGTTGTCAGCGCGGGGCAGCCGTTCAGAACCAGCTCACTCAGACTGTTGTTCTCACAATGAAGGATTTGCAGAGCGGTAAAATATTCGATACCTTTGAGGGAAACAATACCAAGGTCGGAGCAAGAAATGCTTCTGACGTTTGCAATCTCAGAATCGTATAACACGCCGTCACCGTCTCTGTCAAAGCTTGTTGAAACGTACTGGCGGAAAGCGGGATCCGGGAAATTCTCTTCGTCAATTGAGGCGACGGGAACAGGCGGATAATTGGCTTCTCTGGAGAAGACGATCTCAAACCGCGTCGGCTCCGTTACGGGGCTCACTGAGAAAATTCGTTCCGTGCCTACAGAAGATGATGTATAGTCCCCGCCATTGAGGCTGACATGTGCATAGCTTCCGCTGGCCGGGGCGACAACCATCTTCAGATCGGTGTTTGCGCCCTCGCGTACCAGCCAGGATGTGGTGCCGGTGCCCTGGATGATAACATTTCCGCTCTTATCCGTAACCTTGGACGTCGCGGTGAACTGGATGCCGCCGTTATACATGCGCACTGTGCCGCTGCCGCTGCTGGGGCTGGGAATTGAGCTGATTGTGCGCCTGTAGCTGAGACTCCACCAGTTTCTGACCTCGACAACAGCGATCAAGGGGCCTTGCTCTTTCGTTCCTTCCGTATCATAGAATCTGTAGGTGCCCTGCTTAAAGAACGGGAAAGCCTTCACACCGTTAATTGTGACAAGCATATCGTCTACATATTCTCTGTCTTTCGGATCGGTTGAATTGAAGGAATACTTCATTCCGTCTGTGAGGCCGAAGAGGTAATCGTCTTCATCTTCCGGAAGGTTGTCAACGATATCGATCGTTTTTTCATACGCATCGAGATCAATATTTTTGTAGTTAATGCTGAGCTTAGTCTGTTCGCCCTTTGCATCTTCCGCCGTCACACGGCAGGTGATCCTGTGCTCAAAGTCGTTGGGCGTCACGGTATAGGTCTGCCCTATTGCGCCAGCAATCTCCACGCCGTCGCGCAACCATTGGAATCTGTAATCGAAGAATGTTTTATCTCCGTTTACGTTGGCTGTCAGCGTCTCGCCCACAAGGCCGTTTGGATTCCCAGACGTTACGCTGCCCTCGATGGTCACGATAAAGCTGTTCGCGAGACGTTCGGTATACTCGCACATGGCGGTGCACCAGGCGCTCATAAACTCCTCAGAGGTGCTGCCGCCCCTGGTGAAGA
>JBGUWL010000279.1:0-4999 GCA_045221075.1 Acutalibacteraceae bacterium | reverse complement strand
CTGAAATCACAACAGCGAGGAATAAATATTTTATCATAACTTTATGATAATTCGACCTTTTCAGGTCGAAAAATTTAAATTTTGCAGGGTAGGGTGAAAGGGGTATTTATTTCGACCCGACCCATAATATGAAAGTGAGGAATAAAAATGAGACCCTTTACCGATTATGAGACAACTCCCGAATTCACCGTCAGCGAGAAGCTGCCTGCAGGCGCCTATATCGTGAAGGTCAAGCGGGCAGAGGAAAACGATGGAGCTCTCTGCATCCTGTTTGACATTGACGAAGGCGAGTTCAAGGACTTCTTCATGGACAAATTCCGGAGCGACAGGAAAAACTTTCCCGACAACGCAAAGTACAAGGGCGTGTACCGTCTGTGGTACCCCAGCGGCAAAGAGTATGATGAGACCAACAAGAAACGCATGAAAACCGTGCTGAAGCTCATCAAGGAGGAAAACAAGCTCAAGGTCGACTTCTCCAAAGAATGGGACGGAAATGATCTCAAGGGCGCAAAATTCGTCCTGATTTTCCAGGAGCAGGAATACGACTACAACGGTCACCAGGGGTTCACCGCACAGCCCTACGGTGTGATCTCGATGGAGAGCTACAAGGCCGGCAGGTTTACAATACCTGCGCCCAAAAAGCTGAAAGCAAGCCGGAGTGCTGCATCGGTGGACGATTTTGCGGAAGCCTCCTATGTCAGCTCCGATGAGGATCTTCCTTTCTGACCGGCGAGCCGCCGGTGGTGATTTCGCGCTGTCGCTCCACTGCGTTTCGCTCTGGAATCGGGTAGGATACTTTTACTCCCGCGCCGGACGGCACGTCATGTACCGTACCCATCCGCCGCCGTGCCGCATATTGCGGCACTTTCCGGCTGGTATCATCGGAATTACAGAGTACCGATGATGTCCATGCTTTGGCGTGCCTGTTTCTCCCAGAATTATTTTACACAAACGCCGGCGAGCCGCCGGTGGTGATTTCGCGCTCACCTTCAATAGCATCCGGTAGTCTTGTGCCGCAGTTCAGGATTTTCTTTGATGCAAGATGAGGTACTGAACGACGAGCGCAGTAAACAAGTGTCCTTGGGTGAAGCCGAGCCGGATACGATGTCAGTCAGTCTTATGCGGAAGTGTTGTTCCGCTTGGAAAAGAATTGGAGATGATGCGCTATTGATTTGAGAGATTATCAGACCGACCTTCTTGACCGTCTGTATCATGCCTATCAGACCGGTTACAAGGCGCCCTGTATTGTGCTTCCCTGCGGCGGCGGGAAATCCGTCATTATTGCTGAAGCCGCAAGACACTTCACAGAAAAGGGGAAAACAGTGCTGTTCCTTGTCCACCGGAAGGAGCTTTGCGGGCAGATCGCACGGACCTTTGTTCGTGCCGGCGTGGATATGGAGCTGTGCCGGATAGTGATGGTCCAGACTATGGTCAGACGGCTCAGGAAGGCGTCGGTGCCGGACCTCATTATAACCGACGAAAATCACCACAGTCTGGCTGCTACATACAAGAAGATATATCAGGCGTTTCCGGATGCGCTGCGGCTCGGGGTGACCGCTACACCGGAACGCATTGACGGCAGTGGGCTTGCCGATGTCAACGACCTGCTCATTGAGGGTGTTGATGCACAGTGGCTTATCGGCTACCATTATTTGTCCCCCTACGACTACTACGCCCCGAATATCAGAATGCCCAAATTCCGGGTCAGACGAGGGGATTTTGACATTTCACAGGTGTCGGCGTTCTTCCGCGACAATCTGAAGACTATCTATGGCGACACTCTGTCCCATTACAGACGCCTTGCCGACGGCAAAAAGGCGATCTGCTATCTGCCCGGTGTGGAGGCTTCCCGCCGGACGGCAGAGATGTTTACAGCCAGCGGGATCCCCGCTGCACATATTGACGGTACCACTCCCGAAAGTGAGCGTGACGGTATCATCAAGGATTTTCGTGACGGAAAAGTCAGGATACTTTGCAACGTCGATATTATTTCAGAGGGCTTTGACGTGCCGGACTGTGAGTGTGTGATCCTGCTCCGTCCCACCAAGTCCCTGACATTGTTTATCCAGCAGTCTATGCGCTGTATGCGCTACCGTGAGGGAAAGCGTGCTATCATCATTGATCATGTCAATAATATTGACGTACACGGCTTCCCGGATGCAAAGCGGGAGTGGCTGCTTGAGGGTCACCCGAAAAAGAAGGGTGAGGGTGCAGCGCCGGTGAAGTGCTGCAGGAATTGTTTCGCCTGCGTTCCGGCAGGCGTGAAGGTGTGCCCACACTGCGGCACACCCTTTGAGGCGGAGGAGCATCGTTCCGCAGAGGTCCTTGACGATTTTGAATTGGTCAAGGTAAATACCGTCGAAAACAAAGTGCGGTATTATTTGTCTCCCGGTGAGTGCCGGGATGTGAATGAGCTGAAAATATATGCACGGCAGCACGGCTACAAGCCCGGGTGGGTGTATTATCAGCAGAAGGCGAGGGGATGGGCGCAGCGCACCCGTATTCGCGCCATCAGTTTTATAGATGAATAAAAGCCGGTTCCGCGCCGATCATCTTTTCTTTACGAAGGTATATGGCGGATCGGCTCCGGCAGCTTGCCGGTCCGTGCCGCCCTGTCTGAATGCGGCATTGTCCGCCGCAACAATGTAGGCGTATATTTTACCGCCTACGGAACGCCGGTCAATATCGGCATTAAAGGGGAATCGGATCTGACCCTGTTCACTAAAACAGGGCAGACGATCTTCATTGAGATCAAAACGCCCACAGGGCGGCAGAGTGCAGAGCAAAAGCACTTTCAGAAAGTTGTGGAGGGCTTCGGCTTTCGGTACATCATCATGCGAAGCATATAGGACGCAGAAAAGCTCATCAGGGAGGTGGAAGAGTGTCAGAGGAAGGATTTGTCAAGATCAGCAGAAAAATGATCTCCTGGGGTTGGTTCAGGGATGTCAATACCGCTCATCTTTTTATATACTGTATGATGCGTGCCAATTACAAGGACACGGAATGGAAGGGAGTGAAGGTGAAAAGAGGGAGCTTCATTACAAGCCTGAAACATCTCTCACTTGAAACGGGATTGACCCTGCAGCAAACCAGAACCGCTTTGGAACATCTTATTTCAACACAAGAGATAACAAAGCAGTCATCCTTCAAAAACACTGTGATAATCGTAAATAATTACGATAAGTATCAGGACGGCAACACAAAGAGCAGCAGCAAATCAACAAAGTACCAACAAGGTACCAACAAGGTGGTAACAAAGTACCAACAAGGTACCAACAAGGTGGTAACAACAGATAAGAAAAAAAAGAAGTATTCTCATCCCTACAGGGATGAGAATACAGGGGCTGCGCCCGCTCGCCCTGAAGGCGGCGGTCTTGCCCGGCAGGATGAGCCCGCAGCGGTAAGTGTCCGTGAGATCAGACAGTATGCAAAGGACGTTCATGGAGGAAACGATTACAACGCCTGTGAGTTCCGCAACGCCTTCATTGCTTCCAAAACGGCTTTTCCGGAGGACTGGAAGTACGTGTATGAGCACTTCTGTCAGGCGGATGTTCAGAAGCAGAATGACTTTCTGAGGGACATGGCGGAAGGAAAGTATCGTGAAAGGTGGGGCGCTGCAAAGTATGAGAGCTGAACTTGAACACAAGATAATCGGCTCGGTGCTGCTGCTGGGGAGCGACAGCCGGGAAAAGATATTCTCTGCCATAGACGACAGCTGGTTTTCGGACGACACGGCGCTGAGAATATACGGACGTCTCAGAAATATTTGCCGGGAGCACCCGAATGTTGAGTATGAGGTGCTGGTTTCCGGACTTGACAGGGACGACCAGGCTGCAGCCGTAATCGCAGTGCAGCGGCTCATATCTCCGAATATCGCAGAGCTTCATCTTGACGAGAACCTGAATGCTATACGCCGACTGCATAACGAGGACCTGCTTAAGGAGAAGTCGCAGCGGCTGCTTATGTCCGGAGAGCTCACCGCAGGCGGTCTCAGGGAGCTGGCGGAGTTTGCCGAAGATCTGGAAAGGCCTGTGGTAAGCAGCGCACAGCGGTACCTGGACAGCTATAATGAGCCGATAAAACTCCTGCCCACGGGCTTCACTGAGCTTGACAGCCTGCTTGAAGGAGGCTTCCGCGCCGGGACCCTTGCCACCATCGGCGCACGTCCTTCAACGGGGAAAACCACCTTCGCCATAAACATAGCCGCTCACAGCCCTGACCTCAGGGTGTTGTTTGTCAGTATCGAAATGAGCGCAGGCATGATCTACGACAGGCTCATCTCTGACATTGCCGACCTGGACTATTCAATGACCTCACACCACAGGATAGAATTTGAGACGGCAAAGGCTGTGGTTGAGAAATACAAGGGTCTGACCGTTGTTGACGATGTGTCGGATGTGGAAAAGATAGTCAGCCTGATCTGCTCGGAGAAGCCGGACATTGCGGTCATCGACTTCATCCAGATCGTGACCTCACAAAGGCGTTTTACGGACAACCGGCAGCGCATCGACTACATATCCCAGGCGCTCAAGCACTGCGCAAAGAGGACCGGCTGCTGCATCGTTACGCTGTCACAGCTTACCCGATCGGGCAAGGACGACCCGACCATGAGCGATCTGAAAGAGAGCGGAGGTCTTGAACAGGACGGCGACTATGTGCTGATCCTGAAGCGCCCGTATGTCAACGACAAAGCCTCCGAGGACGCCGATCCGGCACTCACCACGGTTAAGCTTGACAAGAACAAATTCGGCAGCACCCGTGAGCTTCGCTTTCACTTTGACGGCAGGCGCCAGCGCTTCACGGAGCGGGAGGAGATTGCAAAGCCAAAAAACAATAAAGTGACAGGTGATCTGCCGTTCTGAAGGAGGCGGTATGATGAGGAATTTCAACAAGCATGAGTATCATGACCGTATCGCCGGGCTTATACTAAACTCCCATTAAAAGCAGACATAGTCTGCTTTTAATAGCGCGTCAGCGCGTCGGAGTTTGCATGAGACGT
>JBGUWL010000278.1:0-5200 GCA_045221075.1 Acutalibacteraceae bacterium | reverse complement strand
ATGTATTCGTTCTTGCCGTACTGCACACAGTCATACTCGTAGCCGTGGAACCCGTATTCTGTTCCCTCGTTTTCGGTGATCTCCCGTATATTCCTGTGCAGCCACACGCTGTACTCATCCATCGTCATCGGATCCGGTCTCACCGTGCTCCTCACTTTTCCATGGTCCTGCATTTTTTTACCGCCTTTCCTCAGGGTATATAGACAAGCCTTGCTCCGGCTTCACGGTTGGCATTTGATGCGTCCCTGAACATAGACATCGAAAAAGGACCGGCGGAGGACATACCGCGCCATGACATCCCTGTCTGAGCAGTACGCCATCCGGTGGCACTGTTTGTCATCGTATCTCCCACAGGCAGAGACGAGTTTCCAAGACACTCTGCGGCAACAAAAATCCAGTCGCAGTCCGGTGAGTAGCCGAAGGCGGAAATATATGCGTTGGATGCATATACAGGATTGATGCCGCTGTCCTGATAGCCTGTCACAGTATCGTCCGCAAATCCGTGATCCGCCACATAGAGCCTTCCGTGATCTCCGGAACCGAAGGTGTCCGGGTTCTTTTCGTTCATGCCGTCCACCCAGCACCAGACATTGCCCCATAGATTTTCTTCCCCTCTGTAGCTCACAGGCTTCTGTTCGTTTGCGTTCTCGGCCTCTCCGGAGGCGTTTCCCAGATCAAGGGTACCGCCTGTTATTTCCGCTTCGTTGCCCGTACCCGAGGACTTGCCAACTACACCCATTCCTATCGCCGCCTGCATATTGAATGACCCGTATTCTATGAGCATGAGAAGCTGTGACGCCGAAACCGTCGCCGCATAGGCCTGTTCCCAGCCGGCACCTCTGTTATGCGCCAGCTGACGGGCGTTGGTGCGGGTCAGGCGCTGTGTAACACCGGCAGCGGGCTTTGCGCCGGAAATGCTGGACAGTCTGTCTCCCGTTCCCGGAGTAAAGTCCGTGGTCTGAGCGTCGTCAAGAATGTATGAGGATGCCGATACGTCATAGACCGACCCCTCAAAGGCCGCAAGATAGATACGGTCGTTTTCCCGGCCGTCACGGATAAAGACCGGATGGACCTTGAATCCCGGAACAGGCCTGTCGGACACATAATATCTTGCCTTGCGCAGAATATAACCGTCCGCCGTCCTTTCGGTTTTCAGCGGCACAACACGGTAATAAAACTTCGGCTGCTCCACCATGACCTGAACATGGGTGCCGACAGGATAGGTCACTCCGTCCTTTGTGACCGCCTGGGCAAGTGCGCCGCCGGATGCAAAGGCTGCGTCACCATAGTATGCCGTAACGACGCCGCTGTCCGTGACATTGCACCGTCTGCGGCCGCCGAAGGCGTTTACGGAATTAAAGTCCGCTCCTGCGGTCTTGCCCGCCGCTCCTGCAAGACGGGTAAAGGTCTTGTTTTCAAAGTCCGCTTCCACCCCGTATATGTCCGAAGAGGTATAGCCGATATATGCCTGCAGGTCCGAAAGCTGTCCGTCAAGGGCTCCGGTTACGGAATCGGTGTAGCTTTTTGCGGCGGCAAATTTTGTATCCGTATAGCTTTTGGCCGTGTTCAGATTGGAGTTTGAATAGGCTTTGGCGTCCAGCAGCTTCTGGTCCGCATAAGCCCTTGCGCTTGTGAGAGCTGCTGCGGCATCACCTGCAGCGCCCTCTGCTGCGGTCTGAGCTGCGGCAATGCCGTCTTCCATGTGGTTAAGAGAAGCGGCAGTTATGGGTGTTCCGCCGCTTTCGTTGTCCGCCCAGCCGTTCTGATAATATTTTGAATATGCCATATTTTTCTCTCCTTATACCTTATGTGCTGCTTTTCGGATAGGTCAGACTGTTCTGCAGAGCCGCCACAGCGGTCTGAAGCTGTGATACCGATGCCGCAAGAGCCGCTATCTGAGCGCTGTAGAACGCCCCGTATATCATGCCGCTTGAAAAGTCTATCGCAAAGCCCGTAAGCACCCTCTCACCGTTTGACGGGCAGAGAGCAGACTGCGGGTAAGTGTCATCATCGGGATAAAGCGCCGGTATGTCCGTAACGGCATAGTCGCTTGAACGGATGATGCCGGTCCTGATGTCGGAAACACTCAGATTCTCGATGGCGGCATAAACGGCGCTTATCTCCGTAATGTCCGCTTTGTCGGCGGTCAGCACCTTCAGCTCCCTGACCTCATCCCTCAGACCCTCCATATCCCTCTGCCGGGGCGACAGATAGGGGTATTCGTCTTCAAGCTCCGGAATATCCGGGGCACTTATACCGGAGCGGAACGCCGTGTTCAATGTCAGCTTTTCGTTTACGATAACACCGTACAGAATATCGTGATACACTATCGGGTCCCCCGGCTCCGCCGCAGGATCGTATATTGCCCCGTCAGCGGCGAAGGGTCTGTACACAAGCCCGGAAAGCAGCCTGTACAGCTCGTCACAGATCTCCTGGCAGGCATAGGGGTTATCAAAGGACAACTCATAGCCGCTGTCGTCTCCGGATGTAAAAACGCTGTCACCGTTTTTCATTGTTATGCATGAGATCATGGTTTCGGCACCCGCAGTCAGCTTTGAAAGTACCGCATTCACCGTCACGGCGTTTTCGATACTGTCCTCATCCTCCGGATCGGGAGGCGGTGCCAGAGGTACGAGCCGGAGCTTTCCCGAAGGAGAGATCACCCAGTTGCCCCCGTGTACACCTGCGATATATCCCAGCACTTCAAGTATTGTAAGGCCCTTCGGTGCCGGGATCGTATATCCGCTGCCGGTATTGATTACCGTGCCCTCGTCCACCTCTATCCCCATCCGGGATGCGGCTGTGTACACGATCTCGCTCATGGGCTTCGGCCACAGATCGGGGTCTATCTCTTCGTCCCCGGCAAACCAGCTCTGCTGAGCCTTCAGCATCGCGTCGAAGCACTCAAGCTCCACAAGCCCCGTGGAATAATCCCGCCTGCGCTTTGTGATATAAAACGTTCCTGCGGGAAGCCACTCTGACAGCAATCCCGTTTCATCATCACGGAGCCGCATATTTACTTTGACCTCCGACGATCTGGGTAAATCGTCATCAGTCAGCACCGAAACGCTGAGCTCTGCCGCAATGCAGTTTCCCACGGATATTCCCTCCGGAAACGTCCCTCTTGTTATCACCGGCGCACTTGTGGAATCATATTCCGTACCGCCTATGCTCACGGAGGTTTCCAGTATCCAATTCCCCGCCGACAGTATTTCTTCCCACACACTGCTTGTCTGCTGCATACCGTCACCTCTCGATCAGGCTGAATGACACGCCGTCATAGCAGGTCTTCCGGCGAGACTTGTCATACCGCTGTATACCCTGGGATATGCCGCTGCAGTACATCACCTTTGTGACCTGTGTATTTGTGGCAGGGTCAAGGTAGATGACATTCAGATATGTCTGTCTGAGCCGTGTCCTCAGGTTCTGCAGCGTATCCTCCCATATCCTCAGCAGTGTGACGTCAAGCTTGTCCTTAGTGGCAATGCGTGTGCGGAACATCTGACCGGTATGTATATCCCTGCCGCTGCCGTCAGCGTCAAGGTCGTTGCTCTCGACCTTCAGCTCCGCCACATAATCGGTAAAGTCGGCAATGCCGATCTTAAGCTTTGGTTTCATTTCATTGCCTCCTATCCCTTAAGCGGTGACGCACGGAACACCGTGGTCCGCCGGTTTATGTCGTCGATGGTGTACCGGGATATGCTGTCCGCATCCACCTTTACCGTCATGTCCTTGTCACGGACGGCTCCCGCAACTATGGCAGCCGCCTGTGCAATGGCGCTGACAAGGATGTCCGAAAGCTCACCGCCGGCGCTTTCTATAGTATCGGTTATATCCCGACCGGAGGAAATGCCGCCCGAGGCGGAATAGGGCACCACCGTGCCGCCTGCCATTACCGGCGCCGAAAAGGAAGCCCTCTCCGTCAGCCGTGAAAGTCCCGACAAAAATGCGGTCAGACCGGAGATGTGTACAGTTTCAATGCCGCTCTGAGCCCCTGCACCTGTCACGGCGCTGACAATATACTGTGCAATGCCGGACATACGTCCGAAGAGTGCGCTCCCGAAGCCGTTCATCACGGCGGCCATTCCGGAAGTCACTGCAGAATACATCGTTGCGGCAAGCTGAGAGCGGTTGAGCACTTCCGTTCTGCTGCCGATATGACCGACTATTTCAGGACCCGCCTCACCTGCTATGAACATTGATCCGTGAGCATTGGCGGTACCTCCCGCATACTGGGGTATGTCCATTGTGCGTGTGGGGGTTATGATTCCGCCGGAAGCCTGTCCGGTTACCCATTTCCAAATTATTACGCTGCCCTTTGTATAATTGTCTGCAAAGCCGCTAAGAAAATCCGACACTCCGCCAGCGGCTTTTTCAACGATACCTGTAATATTGATCACTACATCGATACCGTTTTTCACAAGGTTTTCTATTATGCCCCATGCGCCCTTTGCAAGATTAACGCCAACACCGATACCGTTGTTTACGAGGTTGTTGATTATATTCCATGCGCCCTTTGCAAGATTGACAGCAACTCTGATGCCGTTGTTTACGAGGTTGTTGATTATATTCCATGCACCTTTTGCAAGATTGACAGCAACTCTGATGCCGTTATTTACGAGGTTGTTGATTATATTCCATGCACCTTTTGCAAGATCGACGGCAACCTTGACAACTGTACCCACAAAGTTCGATATTGTAGTCCAGGCGTTCTTCCAGAGGTTTATCGCGACCTTGACTACCGTACCGACAAAGTTTGATATGGTTGTCCAGGCGTTCTTCCAGAGGTTTATCGCGACCTTGACAACCGTACCCACAAAGTTTGATATGGTAGTCCAGGCGTTTTTCCAGAGGTTTATCGCGACCTTGACAACTGTACCCACAAAGTTTGATATGGTAGTCCAGGCGTTTTTCCAGAGGTTTATCGCGACCTTTACCACCGTGCCGACAAAGTTCGATATTGTAGTCCAGGCCCCCTTAACAAGGTTGACCACAACGTCGAGCACCAGACCTCCTGCTGCGACGATGGCGTCCCTGATGGGCTTCAATATGTGTTCTCCGACCCAGCTCACTATGTTTTTCAGTCCGTTTATTATGCCGTTCAGCAGACCGCTGATGATGAAACCGCCCTGAGTCTCCATCTCCTTTGACGGCGAATGGATGCCGAACACACTCTTGAAGCCGTTTATGAAGGGATCAA
>JBGUWL010000277.1:0-7810 GCA_045221075.1 Acutalibacteraceae bacterium | reverse complement strand
GACGATACGCTATGCAGAAAGACAGGACTATGCCTTCTGTACACATTTACAGAGGACATAGTCCTTATCTTATGTTACTATATATCGAAATATGACTGCTTGATCTCGCCTGTATCCATTAAATGCTGTTTCCGACGATATTCGTGACAAGCTGATCGCTAAGGGTATCCCTGCGGAGGAGATCACATATATCCACGATGCTAAGACGGAACAGCAGAAAGCTGACCTCTTTGATAATATCAACAGCAATTATGGAAGGTTCAATAGTTGTTTTTTATGCCCCCGATCATTCGAGGGCATTTCTTTTGTTGGTCAGCGGCTTGTCGATCAGCTTATAAAAGACATGGATCGTTCTCGGAAGGTTGCGGTGACCTGGGTGAGCATCGACCTTGATGTACTCGATAAGCTCCAGAGCCATTTCACGGGTGAGCTTCTTCGCTCCTGCGTAGGACTTCATACGGCGGATATACTCGTCCACATCACGCTCGTCCTGCCGTGTCGCTTCGGAACGCTTTCTCAGCTCGTCCTGTTCAGCGGTCAGCTTATCCTTCTCTGCCTGATACTTTTCAAGCAAGCCGATACACACCTTTTCGGGAACTTTGCCTGCCACCTTATCCTCGTAGACGCTCTGGATAAGACCGTCAAGCTCGTCGATACGCTTCACAATATCGTGCTGCCGTTTCCTGTCTGAGCTGTCCTGCACAGCGTTCTCGCCCTGCTTGTAAGCGAGGAGCTTTGCTCTCACATCAGGCTCATTCATCACGAAGTCGATCTGGTGCTGAATGTCCTGCAACACAAGGCTCTCGATCAGCTCAAGCCTTATTGTGTGCGAGGAGCAATACTCTTTTCCGAAACGGCTATATCTGCCGCAGGTGTAGCAAGGCTTTGACTTACAGTGAATATTGCTGTTCTGCTTCATCTTGGAACCGCAGTCCGAGCAATAACACAAGCCCGAAAGCGGCATCGTGATACCGTTCTTGGAGGACTTGCCGTTGCTTACCGAATCATCGACTTCACGCACCCTGTCCCACAGCTCCTGAGAGATGATCGCTTCATGATTATTCTCAGTGACCGCCCAATCATTTTCGTCACGGCGGACGGTCTTGTGATTCTTATAGCTCACGGTTGTGGTGCGGAGCTGAATCAGGTGTCCGAGATAGATAGGATTGCGGAGAATACGCTTGACCGCAGATACGCCCCACAGGTGCGAGGTGCGGTAAGGATTCGGCTTTCCGATAGTGTGGTAATAGTAATCGGACGGTACAAGGATATGCTCTCTGTTGAGAACATCAACAATCCGTTTCACATTGTAGCCTGCCGCCCTCATTTCAAAGATACGGCGGACGATCTCCGAGGAATACGGATCAACGATAGGCGTACAATTCTTGTCTGTGCCTTTCATATATCCGTAAGGCGGATAGTTGGTCTTATACTTTCCCGACTTTGCGTTCGCTTCAAAAACAGCTCTCAGCTTCTTTGAAGTGTTGGCTGCGTGCCATTCATTAAAAACATTCATGATCGGCATCATATCCATTGAAGCGCTGTCCGATTTCGCTGTGTCGATATTATCGTTCAGAGCTATGAAGCGGATATTGTACATGGGGAAAATATAGTCCGTGTACTGCCCGACCTGGATGTAGTTTCTTCCGAAACGAGAGAGGTCTTTACAGATGATAAGATTGATCTTGCCGTTTTTCGCATCGTCAAGCAATCTCTGTACGCCCGGACGTTCAAACGTAGTGCCTGAAATTCCGTCATCCACATACTCATCGTAAAGCGTCCAGCCGTGCTGTTCCTCAATATATTTCGTCAGAATGGTTCGCTGGTTTTCAATCGAAAGGGATTCTCCCACACGCTCATCATCACGGGACAAGCGGAGGTACATTCCCACTTTATATTCAGTCTGCTTTGGTAACATCGTAAACTCCTTTCCTGCATTTCCAAAGCAGCTCTTTCCGATACGAGTCTATTATAGCGCGCCGTATCGGAAAAAGCAATAGCTTTTGAGAAAAAAGTTTACTCTGTATCTGAGCAAGGGACACGGTGCATCATTTCGTTGACTACCTTATTGAAAGCATAGCCAAGCATCACATCGTTAATATCCCTGTCTCCGACAAAGTGACTTACAACTTTGTGCTTCACACCGTCCACCTCATAAGTGTTGGTGTGCATCGGACAATCTTTGTAAAGCTCGTCCATCTCCTGCATAGTTTTTACGCCTGCCTTTTCTCTCTCTACGGCATTTGTAGTATTATTCGTTCTACACTATCCTTTCCGACAGCTCGTTCCATTTTCACACTTCCTGCTGTCATGATCCTAAAAAATCGTCCCGTCGGTTACGGGGAAAACGCCTTGTGACCGTTCAGGCATTTAGTCATCATCGCCGTCCTGCTTATCGTAGAACGCAATGTCATCGCTGTCCTCAGACGAGCGACCGCTGCCTGCAAGCTCTGCAATATCTGCATCGCTCAGACCGCTTGTCTGGAGCATCTCAGCCTGCTGATGTTCTCTGCTGAGAATATCGAGCAAGTCCTGCCCCGTGCAGTTGTACTGCTCGCAGATCGCCTGATAGCTCAGTCGGGCATTTTCCTCCATGAGCTTCTTACGCTTATCAGTGTCACGCTTGATGTTCTTGGAGAGCTGTTCGATCTTGCGATCATTCTCAGCGATCTTTTCAGAATAGAGTGCTATGGGAATCACCTCACCTTCATTTTTGTCATTTCACATATTCCATGAGCCGAAGCTCTGATTTCTCCTTTTCATACTCCAATTATAGCGCGCAATAATACAAAAAATCTATTCGCATACCAGACAAACTTTTCTCAACACAGCCCGAAATCGGAGTAATCGAAAATTCAGAAACGTGCAGTTATGAGGGGGTTACGATACCCTGAGAGCATAGAAACCCGCAACTGTCATTTTGACGAATACCGATTTTCCGATTCATTGACTTTTCGAGATTTTTCCAGTATAGTTATCATAAGGACGGCGGCGGAGCGATCGGACACAGAGAAATATAGTCGCTGACGCTCCAATTCCACACATGGAAGTGTGGAAACAAAGCAGAGCCGACAGGCTCAAATGAAAAATAGCCCCGCTGGGGCTAACACAAATCGCAAGCTCGGCATAGCTGCACTACAAATCACAGATTTGAGTACACCAATGCACCGCTTGGCAGAGGGCTGCCGCCCCTACGACCCCGCAATTAGAAATAGAAAGGAAAACAGAAAACATGAGCAACAAAACGAAACGAACACACAGTATTCAGGTCAGGCTTAGTGACGAGGAATACGAAGCGTTCAACCGCAAATTCACGGCAAGCGGTATGAAATCCCGAAGCGATTTCTTCCGCCACATGATCTTCACAGGCTACATCGTGATTTTCAACGATGACAAGATGAATGAGCTGCTGAAACTTGCAAGAAGCATCTCCAACAACTTCAATCAGGTGGCAGTCAGAGCCAACAGCGGCGGAAAGGTCTATCCCGAAGATATTTCCGCATTGAGGGAGGAGGTGGAGAAACTCTGGCAACCACTAAGATATTTTCAGTCTCAGTTGATGAGCTTGCATCACTGAAATATATCGCCAACCCCGAAAAGACGGATAACGGCAGACTGATTTTCACACAGGGGTGCAGCGCCGATCCCGAACAGGCTCATCGTGACTTTGAAGAAATACGGGCGAACGGAACAGGCAGAAGTTCCGTTCTCGCCCAGCACTTCATTGTGAGTTTCAAGCCTGGGGAAATCACGTCGGAGCGAGCATTGCAGCTCGGTCAGGAGATATGTGAGCAATTTCTGAAAGGCGAGTATCAGTATTTCATGACCTGCCATATCGACAAGGAGCATACCCACTTGCATTGCGTTTTCAACAATACGAATTGCATCGACGGCAGGACTTTTGAAACGCACGAAAACCGCAGGACTACCAAGCAGGACAGGTCATTTCAGAAGCTCATGAACATCACGGACGAGGTATGCCGACAGCATCATTTATCTGTGATCGAGCATCCCGAAATGGGCAAAGGAAAGAACCATTGGGAATGGGATATGAGCCGTCTGGGATTATCGTGGAAAGCTAAACTGAAATTCACGATAGATCAGGTAATCAAGGTCAGCGAAAACTTTGAGGACTTCCTTGCAAAATGTGCAGATTTCGGAGTGCTTGTTGAGTACAATCCCGAACACAAGATCGACCTGAAATTTATGCTTGCCGAGCAGAAAGAATGCAATCCGAGGGCGAAATTTACAAGAGCGAAAACGCTGGGCTGGTATTATGAAACCGAGCAGATCAAAGGGCGTATCGCACAGTATATGGGCGGTATGATATATGTTCCGAGAATCAAAGTCAAACAGATTACTCCAAAAGCGGAGGAGAACAAGTTTGTCCGTGATGCTATCGACCGTGGCAATATGAAGGTGGCAAGCATCGCCAAAAACATCATCACCGCATACGGTGTTGAGCCGGATCAGGTTCGTGGTGCTGCGATGGCGGCATTTATTGAAAGGGCGCATCTTGTCGGTGAGCTAAATGACCTGAACGCACAGATCAAAGATCTGCAAGAAAAACTCAAAGTGCTGAAAAAATATCGCAAGGTCAAGCATATCGGAGAGGAACTGAAAGCACTCAGCGGTCGGGAGGAAAAAAAGTACCGCAAGGAACACGGCGGCGATATTGCCGAATATCACGAAACCTGCAAACAGGTTTTGGAGCTTTACCCGTCAGGCAATATTCCGAAAGTCGAAAATCTTGAAAAGCATATCGCATCTTTGCAGAAAAAGCTGTCGAAGAAAAATACGGAATACAATCAGGCGGATAAAAAATCCCGTGAGCTGTCTGAAGCTACGAGGACAATAGAGGAATATCTGCGCCATGAGCAGAGCCGAGGACAACAGCAGAAGCGTAAGCGGAATGACCTTGAATGATGATAGGCTCTCTGGCGAACGGAAACGCCCCTTAGAGCCGTTCGTGTCGGTTATGGGGAAACCGATACCCCGAAACAGTAAAACGCTCTCTGAACATTTCAGAGAGCGTTTTATGACATACAGCATATTTCACCGAGGCTTTTTCTGTGATTGCTGCGCCCTGCACAAGAATTATTACAAATAATTCGCAGAGCTGGACTCCGAGATTATTGTAGGCTATAATATGGTTACTATGAAATTGGAGGTGCTTCAAATGTTAGCAATACCCGAACTGGCGATGCCAAGGTCAAGCAAGGTCACTACCGTCTGCAACGGTAAGCGAGAGATCTGGACGGACTACGAAGAAGCTAAGGCATATTTCCTTGAACTTATGATGACTACCGAGGGCGAGGAACATGAACGTGCGGAGTGCGTATACATTCAGCTCACACACGGCTTGTCGGAATGTTCAGACGAATAATTAGCAGCGGAGCGAGTTACCGAAAACGGCAGCTCGCTTTTGCTATGTTTGATTTTGCCTTGCCTTCCTAAAATAGATCATATATGCTCCGACATTCAAAGCCAGCGCTCCGATCCAAGCAATGATCTCCGCACAGGCAGTTGCCCGAAATCCAATATGCGGAAGCAGGAAGATGATTGCAGGGATACGCAGTGCCATTTCCGCTATCCCCGATAGCATCGGGATCAACGGATAGCCCATTCCTTGCGTTGCATTGCGGTAAATGAACAGCAGATTCAGCAATATCAGCCCCGCACCGCATATCCGCAGATATTCTGCGGAAAGAGCGATCGTTTCACTCTCATCAAGCATGAAGTCAGCAAGGCGTTTTGACAGCAGTATCATAGCAGAGCCTAAGAACAGATAGGAAACCAATGCAATATTGATACAAACACGAACGCCCTGTCTGATACGCTCGGTCTTGCCTGCGCCGAAATTCTGGCTGACAAAGGAAGAAACCGCAAAGCCTGCCGTGAGGGACGGGAGCATAAACAGGTTCAGGTACTTGCTGCACACTGAATATGCCGATGTATAAGCTACACCGCAATCATTGACATATCCCTGAACGACCATACAGCCTACCGCAGTGATCGAGTTCATACACGCCATCGGTATGCCATTTTTCAGCAGCAACAGAAACATTGCCGTATCCGATTCAAAATCATCTTTACAGATTTCAAGCTGAGGTATCTGTTTCATTTTCAGATAGCAGATAAACGCCGATATAGCTTGTGATATTACAGTTGCCGCTGCTACTCCCTCAACACCTGTGTGAAAGAGAAATATCAGGATATAGTCCAAAGCAATATTGACCGCCGAGGAGATCATAATTGCAAGAAACGGCGTTTTACTGTCACCGACCGAACGGAGAACACCTGAAAGCAGATTATACGCTATCGTTGCTGCCAGTCCGCCGAAGATGATATATCCGTAGATCAGGCTGTCTTCCAGTATGATCTGGTCTGTCCGCATCAAAAGCAATATCGGTTTCAGAAGCAAACAGCCTGCCGCCGTCAGGATCACTGTCAGTATCGTTGACAGCTTCACAGATAATGCAACAGACTTGCGGACGGCAGTCATATCGCCCGAACCGAAGTTCTGAGCGATGATAACGGCAAATCCGCCTGTTACACCCATTGAGAAGCCGATTATCAGCAGTGATAAGGACGAGAGGTTGCCGACTGCACCGAGGGCATTGTCGCCTAATCCTCGCCCGACGATAGCCGTATCAGCTACCGAGTAAATCTGCTGAAGAAGATTGGTCAAGAGCATCGGAAAGAAGAAACCAAGCAGTTTTCCCGATACTTTGCCGTTTGTCAGGTCATTCGTATGATCCATTCACATCACCTCTGCCAATAAATATAGCATATCTCAGTTGTATTTTATATCTGGGAACTTGAATTTATAGCTGAAAAGTGATATAATATGCAGAAGAAAGGCAGGCGGTGCGTATGAAAATCAGAAATGAGCTGAATGCAGAGCTTTTTCGGCAGAAAATGGATAATTTCAAGCGTTCGGAACATTCCGTGAAGCCAGTCGAGTTTACTTCAATATGTAATGGGGATATGGATGCTGTGAAATTGCAGCTCAGTGAGGGTGAGCTTGCTTTAATCGCTGATGACAGGCTCATGTCTAAAAACAAACTGAAAAACGCTGTGTATCACTTTGTTTTATGTGCATCTGCAATCGCTTCCACTTGTATGGATATGGGCATGGGGCAGACAGAAGCCTATACACTATCTGATCTCTATGTCCTCAAAGCCGATACTTGCAGGACGATAGACGGTGTATGCAGGCTCTATGAAGATATGTGCCTTGATTTCACCGAGCGAATGCAGGAGATACGCAAGGAAGCAGTTATTTCGCTTCATATCCGCAAATGCATTGACTATATCTATGAGAACTTAGGTGCTGATCTGTCTGTAAAGACTCTTGCAAAAGCAGCAGAGCTGAATCCTGCCTATCTGTCAAGACTGTTCCGGCAGGAGGTCGGCATTCCGTTGACACGCTTTGTGAAAGAAGCAAGGGTAGATACAGCTCAAAATCTTCTCCGATATTCCGACCTTTCCTATCTTGTGATTTCTACCTCTCTTGGCTTTTCCACGCAAAGTGTGTTTATTGCCGTGTTTAAGGAAATCACAGGCATGACACCAAAGGTGTACCGTGAAACGTATTATACGAAGAATAAATAGAGATATTTCAAAACAAAACGCCACTCTCCCTAATGTGTTGGAGAGTGGTGTTCTTGTTTATCGAATTTGATTCTGCTTATTGTGTGGGGTTACTTAATGGTTATTTGACATTACCTTCTGAAACATATGGCGCACCTTGTCCAGGCGGCTGTTTGGACGGCGGGGCTGGATGACCGGCTGACCGACAGCGGCC
>JBGUWL010000276.1:0-2933 GCA_045221075.1 Acutalibacteraceae bacterium | reverse complement strand
GGGGAACCCGGTGGAGCTGAAGCTCAACCACCAGCGTACCCTCTGCGACACCGGCAGCGGTCTGGAGCTGAGGGAGGACAACGTGGGCTTGTATGCCTGTGCAGTTGTGACGGACAGGGAAACTGTTGACGCTGCAAGGTCTGGCAGGCTCACCGGCTGGAGCTTCGGGTTCCGGTGCCTGCAGGACAGCTGGAAGCCGGACGACGGCGGAGTGGAGCTGAGGGAGCTGGAGGACATCCGGCTTGATGAGGTGTCGATCCTGACAAAAACTCCCGCCTACATTGCCACCAGCGTGGAAGTCCGTGACGATGAGCTGTTTGAACAGCGCACGGCGGAGGACACGGCAGAAATTGCCGGCAACATACCAAAAAGCCCCGACTTCACTGTGATGAAGGCGGAGCTGGAATTAATATCTTTAGGAGGTAACTACTCATGAACAAACTTCTCGAAAAAAGAAACACACTCTATGCACAGGCGCAGCAGCTTGTGAAGAAGGCAGAGGACGAGGAACGCGCCTTTACCGATGAAGAAAAGGCAGGCTATCAGTCAGCAGTGGCAGAGATCAGGAGCCTTGACGAGCAGCTCAAGGCAGATCAGGAGATCCGCACACTTGCCCTCGACAAGTCAAAGTCACAGTCCGCAGGAACTGCTGACGATGACAAGGCCAAGGAGGAAAGGGAGCTCAGAGCCTTTGACGCCTTCATAAGAGGCGGCAGTGAGACCCGTGACGCCGTGAATATGACCTACGGCGCCAACGGTGCAGTGATCCCCGACACCATCATGAACAAGGTCATTGACAGGGTCGTTGAAATTTCTCCCCTGTTTGCCGCAGCCACCAAGTACGGCGTGAAGGGAGACGTCACCATCCCCAAGATCGACCGCTCAACAGGCGACATCACCGTTGCATTCTCCGCAGAGTTTTCTACCCTTACCGCTAACGGCTTCAAGTTCGGCTCCATCACCCTCAGCGGTCATCTGGCAGCGGCTCTTGTGCTGATCTCAAAGCAGCTCATCAACAACAGCCAGATCGATGTTGTGAGCATCGTCATCCAGAAGTTGGCGGAGAAGATCGCTTCCTTTGTGGAGAACTTCCTGCTCAACGGCGACAGCAATATCGCAAACAGCGGTCTGAAAGGCTCCATCGATACCACAAACAATGTCAAGTCCGTTGCAAGTGTGGCAGCCCTGACCGCTGACGACCTTGTGGACGTGCAGGACAAGATCCCCGACGCTTATCAGCCGGGCGCCTTCTGGATCATGCACTCCAGTCTGAGAAACAAGATCAGAAAGCTGAAGGACGGTCAGGGCAACTATCTGCTGATCCCCGACTTTTCAAAGGGCAGCGGATACCTTCTCCTTGGCAAGCCCGTTTATCTGACCGACAATCTTCCTACCGCTGCTTCTGCAGCATCCGGCAATATAATCGCCTACTACGGCGACTTCTCCGGACTTGCCGTCAAGACCGGCGAGCAGGCAGAGATCCAGCTCCTGGTGGAGAAGTATGCCGAACAGCACGCTCTTGGCATCAACACCTGGTTCGAGCTTGACGCCCGTGTGGAGAACACCCAGAAGATCGCAGCTCTGGCACTGTCCTGATGAAGGGAGGCGGCAGGAATGAAGGTATCTGAGCTGACACCCGCTTATGTAGGCGGGTGGCTGGGATATGCCGCAGAGGGCGAGGAGCTCACCGCAGGCCAGACCGCCGAGCTGACTGCCGCCCTTGCTGCCGCAAAAGCCTTTGCACTCGGCTTTACCGGGCTTACAGAAGAAGAGCTGGACAACTACGAAGACCTGACAATTGCGGTTATCGGTCTGTGCAACGACTACCTTGTCAGCAACCGGCCGGAGGCGGCGGCCTTCTCGGTCAACAGGATGTCGGAGGGGCTTCTCTCCATGCACTGCCGGAATTTCCTGTAGGGGGTGGCAGCATGACGGTTATTAACCAGACCCTGACACTTCTCACCGTCAGGCAGGGGAACGGCCGTGCCGGAACCGCTGATACGGTTTCTAAAAGTGTAAGGGCAAGCGTCAGCCGACCCGGCATCAACCTTGCTGTCCGGGCGGAATATGTGGGTCACAAGATAGACCTGCTTGCTGTGATACGGCGCAGCGACTACAGCGACAGCTTCAACTACGCGGAGTACAAGGGCGTGCGGTACCGGATAACAAGCGCAAACGCCACAGACAAGGACCTGTTTGTCAGGCTGGCATTATCAAGAGGGTGAGCGTATGAGACGCAGTAAATATGAGGATTTTGATTATACCCGTGATTTTATTACTGCAGATTATCCTGATATTGACAGCTTTATCAAAGAGCTTGACATGTTTGATGAGAATGTCAATAAAGCATTAAGATCATCAATACATATTTGTGGCGAGAAGATAGCAGGAGCACAAAAAAGAAAAATTCGTTTTAAATCAAAACGTCTTGCAGATGCAATCAGTGTTGGAAGTGTTTATACAACAGAAGACGGTGCTTTAGGAATCACAGTTGGTTATCAGTCGTCAGCATTCGATGTAGACTATGATACGGATAATCCCACAAGAATAGGAGTTGTTGGCTTGGTTTACGAATTCGGTCGTCCCGGACAGAGCAGTGCAACGAGGAGCTCCCCGGAAACCTACAGACATATTAACGGCGATATTTTTTCGGGTTTTAAAGTTAAAAAAGGTACCATTCGGCCAATACCGCACATCCGTAGTGGCTTTGATGAAATAAAGCCGTTTTGTGCAAAAATTCTTATCAACGCCTTCAATGCTGAGATCGACAAGTTAGGAGACTGACAAACATGAGCATTTTCACACTTCTTGACGGCCTGCTTGCAGAACTGATACAGCCGGAGGACCTTCCGCTGCTCAGACTGGAGATCATCGCCGCAGTCATCGCATCCATGCCCGCAGCCGCCGGCAATCGCGACCACGACCCCAACGCG
>JBGUWL010000275.1:0-6973 GCA_045221075.1 Acutalibacteraceae bacterium | reverse complement strand
CTGAGAATACATGCTGTCCAGCCTTCCTTTCAGACTTTCCTTCGTTTCAAATGGCGGAGTGAAAAAACCTTTGGGGACATACATATGTTTGACAAACCAGTCGGTTCTCTTGAATTCATCCTTGATATAGAAGCATCCGCAGAAGATGCCGCCCGGCTTCAGCACACGGCAGGTCTCACGGAAAGCGGCGTCCTTGTCGGGAAAGGCATGAAACCCATTCAGCGAGAGAACGATATCAAAGCACCCGTCATCAAAGGACAGGGCTCCGACGTCGTCTTGCACGAAGCGCACATGACGAATATTCATCGCCTGTGCTCTCTTTTCTGCGTTCTTCATCATGTCCGCAGAATAATCGAGGCAAGTGATATCTGCTCTGTTTAACTTTTTATACAGCGGCATAGTCAGCACGCCGGTTCCGACGGGGACCTCCAGCAGCCTTCCGTCGAAATCCTCCGGGATCGGTGAAAGTGCTTCTTCAATCCACTTCGTCGCAAGCTCCTTGTTTAACCCCCAAATCAAACTGTCCATCAGCTTACCGAGGAGTGTGGTGCGGGTGATGATTCCGTCGTACATCGTACCGATGCTGCCGAGCTGTTTATAGGATGCTTTTATCTCCTCATGTCTTGACATTGTAATACCTTCTCTTTATTTGTATCCCTTGCCCTGTGTAAAGACCGGCGGCCAGTATTCCACAGGCTTTGCGTCCATTTTGAGCTTAAAGTCGCAGTAGTCGCCGTCCTCAAAGCAGGTGTGTTCCCGATACAGAGGAACGCCAAACACACCGAACATGACATAATCCAGATTCATGTCTTTCCCTCACTTCTTAAAAAATCAATATTATCAGTCCTGCGACAATAAAGGCTAAAACGAGCCATATCGCTGTCAAAATGCTGCGTTTTATCAGCACCTGTTTCCATGTCTGCACATAAGGAATCTCCGCGCACTCGGGAATCAGCCACAGCTTGCTGTGACCGACCCATAGCCGGTCGATCACAATGCCGTCGTACCAGTTCATTACTTCAAGAAACAGTAGCGACTGAAAATATGCCGTCCAAAAATCTTTCACGCCGTTCCATAACCCGATGATAAGCAGCAGTGCGATCAGAAGCACAGACAGAAAAGGAATAAAAAATACTGTTTTCTTACGCTTCATCATCTTTTCATCAGTAAGCCCTAAGGAAAAGGCTTTTTGCTGTACCGCCTTCGGATAGAAATACAGCGCGTTGATACCGCCGCCGATTGCCGACAGCCGCACCATCAGCGTAAACAGCAAACAGAACAAAACCAGTTGAATAATAATCATCATTTACAGTCCTCCGAAGGGATCACCTTTGGCAAAGAGTTTTTTCGCGCGTTTTCTTCCGTGTCGTCATCCTCTTTATAACCGTCATAGGGCGCGGAAGGGTCGTGCAGCTTTTGCTTTTTCAGCGAATTGCAAACCTTGTCCCTGTGGCGGAACACGAACTCAAAATTATCCGTCCATCCGGTATGTCCTGTGATGACCTTTGGCGTTAGACAGCGCTTTTTCAGCATTTGCTCCAGCTTTGCCAATGAGCGCTTGGCAAGCTCGTTATCCTCGGCAAGCGAGTTGATAAAGCTGTATCCGCCGTCCGAGCCGAACCAGATAGTGTCGCCTGTAAACAGTTATTCATCATCTATCAGGTACACCATATGTCCCCAAGTGTGACCGGGCACAAGAATGCATTCCACCTTTATACCGTTAAAATTAAGGAGCTGACCGTCCTTAAGCAACACACGCTTGTTGTCCGTCTTAACCATCGGCAGCTTATATAAGCCGAAGATGACCTTGCGACGTTTCTCACCCGTCAGATATCGATTCTCGATCTCGCTGAGATAAAGCGTTGCGCTTTTGAACAAGCCGTCGCTGTCAACTTCGACCGCTCCGACATGGTCGGTATCCTGATGCGTAATCAGAATATGTTTAATATCGGACGGATCGATATCGAGCCAACCGAGCTTTTCCTTCAGCCGATCATAGTTATAGCCCGCGTCGATCATGATCGTCGTGCCGTTTTTGGTATAAAAGAAGATGTTGGCGATCCACTCGCGCACACAGGCGACGCGATCATCGATACGCCCCGTGTTCAGCGGCTTGAATATCTCTTTGCCCCGATAATCGAGGCTCATGGCTTTTTTCTGATAATTTGAGGCTTTCTTTGACATAATCTATCCCTTCGTCTGCAAGGATAGCATTCTTGTGTAAAAACCGCTTTGCTGTTTCAGCTCACCGGGCGCGCCTTGCTCGTCTGATTTGCCGTCTTTGATGACTACGATCTTATCCGCTCCGGCAATGGTGCGCATACGGTGAGCGATGATCATAACCGTTTTGTTTTTGATCAGGCGTGAAAGCGACTGCTGGATCAGCGTTTCGTTCTCCGCGTCAAGCGAAGCTGTCGCTTCGTCAAGCAGAATAACGGGAGCGTCCTTGAGGAAGGCGCGCGCGATCGAAATTCTCTGGCGTTCGCCGCCGCTGAGCTTCGCGCCGTTCTCACCGATGACGGTGTTATAGCCGTCGGGCAGGCGTGAGATGAATTCGTCGCAGTTGGCAAGCCTTGCGGCGTTCATGACCTCCTCGTCGGTCGCGTCCTTTTTGCCGATACGGATATTCTCCGTGATCGTGTTATTAAAGAGCGTCACATCCTGAAAAACGATAGAGTAATATTTCAGCAGGGCTTCGGGATCGATGGCTGCGATATCCTCGCCGCCAAAGGTGATCCTGCCCTTTGTCACATCCCAAAAACGCGCCGCCAAACGGAAACAGTGGTCTTGCCGCCGCCCGAGGGTCCGATCAGCGCCGTTACCTCGCCTTGCTTTGCCGTAAAGCTGACGTCGCTGAGAACCGTTTCATCGTCGTTATACTCAAAGCCTACGTTTTTAAATTCAATATCAAAGCGTTCGGGTTCGAAGTCCTGTTTGCCCTCCTGCTTTTTGATGTGTTTCATCGCATTCGTGCGGTCGATGTTGACCTGAGCGCTGTTGAGAGCGCCGAGGTTGATGAGCGTACCCGCCATCGGTTCGTACAGTCTTGAAACGACAAGAAGGAACATAAAGAAGGTGATGACGGTTATCTGACCGCCGAGGAGCAGCGCAGAGCCGACAAGCGCGGTCGTGGCGATACCGAACTTCAAAAACATCTGCGCGGGTACGATGAACGCTGCCACGCCTAATTCCGCCGCGATGGATTTTTTCTCATAGTCCTTGATGACGTCGTCCAAGCCGTCGATGTATTCCGTTTCGGCGTTGCTGCTCTTTAGGTCGCGCAGGGTTTCGATAGCCTCCTGAACGCCATCCTCAAGCCTAACTCTCGTATCGTTCTTGCGCTTGTTAAAGCGGTTCTGCGTTCTCTTTGACAGCCTGACGGCTAAAAGCGATACGGGCAAAACCCACACTGAGGCGAGCGCCATTCTCCAATCGAACGCGAAAAGCGAAATTGCTATGATAATCGTCGAAATGATCGAGCCGTAATACTGTGCCGCCTGATGCGAGAAGGTATGCTCTATAACGGTGCAGTCGTTTAATATCGTTGTCGTAAGGTCGCTCAGATCCTTTTTTCCGAAGAACGACAAAGGCAGCTTTCTCAGCGTTTCGGCAAGGGTGATCCTGCGCACGCCGCTTTCCTTGTAGGTTGAGAAGAATGTCGCGTTATACTGCCAATACTGCGTAATGTAAATCAGCAGTAGCGACAATATGATCCCGACGATATAAAAGACAATTCTGCCGCTGTTTACGCCGTTATTCAGCATATCTTCGGTCAGAGTATAGAGCAGTCCCACCGGGAACATCAGCACTAAATCCGATACCGTGCAGGCGCAGACGGAGTTGATAAATCCTTTAGCGCCCTCGCGCGACATTGCGTATCTACGCATCATTTTTTCAAGCATTTTTCTCACCGACCTTCCACGATATAGAGGACTGATAATCCTTCCACATCTTGTTATAAATACCGTCTTTCTTTAACAGCTCGCCGTGAACGCCCTGCTCCGAAATTTTGCCGTTATCAAGCACGATGATATTGTCGCAGCCCTGAATAGTCGAGAGTCTGTGAGCTATCATAATCACGGTTTTATTCTTTGCAAGCTCCTTAAAGGAGTTCTGCACAAGGTATTCGTTTTCGGGATCGGCAAAGGCAGTCGCCTCATCGAGCACAACGATCGGCGCGTCCTTCAAAATGGCACGCGCGATTGCGATCCGCTGCTGCTCACCGCCTGAGAGATACACACCCTTTGCTCCGATAACGGTGTTTATGCCGTCGGGGAACTTTTCGATGATATCCGTACACTGCGCTTTTTCGAGGGCAAGCATTACCTCTTGCTCGGTGGCATTGGGACGCGACAGCCTGACGTTTTCGAGGATAGATCGCTTTAGAAGTTTGCTGTCTTGGAATACATACGATACCGTATTCATCAGCTCTTCTTTGGGGATATCCTTGACGTTAACGCCGCCGATTTTTACAGCGCCGTTCTGCACATCCCAAAAGCGCGCAATAAGTCCCGCAACTGTGGTCTTTCCTCCGCCCGAGGAGCCGACAAGAGCAAGCGAGGTCCCGCTTTTCACCTTAAAGCTCACGTTATCCAAAGCAAGCTTCTCGCCGTCATAGGAAAAGCTGACATTCTCAAACGCGACGGAATGATCGTCAGGGGTTATATTCTTATCCGTGTTTTCAAAGGGCTTTCTGTTGAGCACGGAATCTATCCTGTCAAACGCGTCCGCTACGGTCATATTGCCCTCGCTCATAAACATTACACGCTGCATCGTTGTGACGATCACGGGCGTGATGATCACATAGAACAGGAAGTTGAGAATGATATTGCTTGTCACATTCGCTCCGCCGTTTGAGAGAATCAGCGCAAGCGCTATCAAAAAGGCGAACGCGCTGTTGATGAACAGCAGAAAGAACAGCATAGGCTGACGGCAGCGCTTTGTGTAGGCGATACAGAATTTGTAGTAGTTCTGGATTGACGCCTTGAAACGCGAGAAAGAGTGTACTGTCTGACCGAAGGTTTTGACTATGGGAATGCCGCGCACATATTCGACAGCCTCGTTGTTCATATCCTCAAGTGCGTTGTTGTACAGGCGCATATCCTCCTTCATCGCGGGACCTATCATTTTGCCCATACACAAAAACGCGAGGATGATCGGCAGGATCGACACCAGCCCGAACCGCCAGTCAACAACGAACATCATAACGACCATTCCGAGCGGCGTCGCCACAGCGCCCGCCATATCAGGCAGATTGTGCGCGAGGTAGGTTTCCGCCGCGGCGGATGAATCGTTGATGATCTTGCGGAGCTTGCCGCTGCCCATTTCATCCGAAAAGCCGAGCGGCAGCTTTGAAATATGCTTTAATAATCTGCGTTTGATATTGCTGCCTATGCGAAACGCGCTGACGTGAGAGCACATCAATGCGCCGATATAGATCACGAGCGCGGCTGCCGAGAACACGACCGCCATTACGCCGTTATGCACGATCGAGGTCGCCTTTGAGAAATCAGGCGCTACTTGCAGCACTTCTCTAATGATAAAGAAGATGTACACAAGCGGCAAAAGCGCCGTGAGCGCGCTGAGAAATGATAATATCCACGATAGATACGTCAAAATCTTATAGCTGCCCGCGTATTCCATCAGCCGTGAAAGCGCGGACGGTTTCTTTTCTTTTTTCAATTACGTCAACTCCTTGATAAAGGTTTTCAGCTTCTGATACGAAGCCTTGCTTTCAGGCATATGGTTTTGATAGAGCACATAGCTGTGAAACATACCGGGCTGAGTTTCAAGCCTGACATTCACGCCCGCGCTTTTTGCTTTGTTATAAACGGCAAGCGTATCATCGAGCAGCATTTCGTGTCCGCCCGCGAATAACATCATCGGCGGAAATCCGCTGTAATCGGCAAATGCGGGAGATACATACAGACTTGTTCGGTCAGCGTCGCCAATACATTCAAAAAGGTAGCTGTCGAGCAGCTTGTTGCGCGTTGCTTCATCGAACACGCCCTTTTTATCACCGATTTCAACATCCTTTTGATAATTCAGGGCATAGCTTTTTCCCGAGGCTGTCATATCTGTCCACGGGGAAAGGAAAAAACATCCGCACGGCAATTCCCTGTTTTCATCACGCAGCTTTAAGAGCATGGCGAGCGCGAGGTTCCCGCCCGACGAATCGCCTCCGACTATAATGTTTTCGGGCTTTGCGTATGTTGTGATCGTCTTCCACAAATCAAGCGCCTCGTTAAGCTGTATGGGGTATTTGTATTCGGGAGAAAGCTTATAATCCAACATAATAATTTCCGCTCCGTTTATTAAGTCGCAAAACGGCGCGCAGAAATCGCGGTAATTATATGTTAGACCGCTGATATAACACCCGCCGTGAATGTAATATATCACCTTGCCCGACGGCTTTACCTTCTCCCTGCGGAGACGCTGATACTTTGTGCCGTTCTTTGTGCACAGGCACTCGAGCGTATAACCTTTCTTTGGTTTTGTATGCGAATACTTCTGCGACATCCGCTTCATCTTCTGCTCCATTTCAGGATGAGCGATCGGATTGATGTTCTGCATCCGCATCATTTTTTTGAAGAATTCACCTCTTATCGAGGACATTCATATCACCTTCTGTTTTGAGTTAGTTTATGCTAACCGGTGTATTGGAACAAAAGCCCGAATTAGACTTACAGGCTTTTGCTATATTTAGATTAACTTTTTTGTACTGAGCAAACCGATTCCCAGCGTTGAGGCGTTATGTATCATTGCTGTCGTGGTCGGCTGTGCCAAACCGCTCACACCGAGTGCGATCAATCCGCCGTTTACGGAAAGAATAGAGCGGTAATTTCTGCCGATCCGCTTCATCATAGCAATACTTAGCTTTCTGAGGGTGACGATACTTTTCAGATCATCCTCCGCGATAGTGATATCCGCGATCTCTCTTGCGATCGCCGCGCCGTTAGAAATAGCGATTCCG
>JBGUWL010000274.1:0-32824 GCA_045221075.1 Acutalibacteraceae bacterium | reverse complement strand
CGGCACTTTCCGGCTGGCGCAGAGCCTGCGCTCCCGTGTTCGCGCTGTCGCTCCACTGCGTTACGCTCTGAACTCGGACAGGATAATTTTATTCCCGCGCCGGACGGCTCGTCATATACGGTTACCTTCCGCCGCCGTGCCGCACATAGCGGCACTTTCCGGCTGGTTTCAAAAAAACTTCATATTTTTTGCGCTATTCATGCTTCGGCGTGCCTGTTTATACGGGAGTTGAATACAGGGAGACGTTTCCACTCCTCACTCCTCACTCCTAACTCAAACAATTCCACATTACAAATTGTAACAACTCCTCACTCCTAACTCCCAACTCCTAACTCCTTAAAGTTTTCCAGGAAAGGATAGATAAAATGAAGAAGATCGTTTTGCTTTATAATTTTTCGGAAGAAAGACTGCAGGGTGTAAAACGCTCTCTTATCCCTATAAGGGCAATGGCAAAGACCGTTGAAAAGGCGGATTATAATAAAAAACTGGGTCGTCTTGTGGGGCTTGAAGGCTATGAAGGCGGCGAGGGCGGAGACGTTCAGGATTTTGATGAAGAGCTTCTTGTGATGTACGGCTTTGACAGCGGCGATATCGACCTGCTGATACGCTCACTGAGAAAATACGGCGTGGGCAGAGTGGCGCTCAAGGCCATAGTCACCGGAACCAACATAGACTGGAACAGCTATGAGCTTTACTGCGCCGTGCGTGCCGATCATGAAGAAATGCAGAAAAACCGTTCCATGTGAATGAAAGGAACGGTGGCTGATGTATTATACATATATGCTCAGGTGCCTTGACGGCTCGATCTATACGGGTATCACCACCGATCCCCGGCGGCGCCTGAACGAACACAAAGAGGGCGGTCAGAAGGCTGCCAGATATACACGCACCCACGGAGCGGAGGAGGTTCTTGCTTTGTGGGAGAGTGCCGGCCGTTCAGATGCCGGCCGTCTTGAATATCTTATAAAGACCCTGACAAAGCCCCAGAAGGAAAGACTTGCGGCTGACGGAGACCTGAAAGTGTTCGAGGGCAGACTCGAAAGGTCACGGTACAGGTTTGTTGGAAAAGCGGCCGCGAAAATTGATGATAAAAATGTGGTTTGATGAGCGTTTTGCAAGTCTAATAACGGCTTGTGAGTTGAACAGCGGCTTGTGAGTTGAACAGCGGCTTGTGAGTAGAATAGCAGCTTATGAGTAGAATAGCGGCTTGTGAGTAGAATAGCAGCTTGTGAGTCGAATAGCGGCCTGTGAGTCTAATAACGGCCTATGAGTCGAATAGCGGCTTGTGAGTTGAATAGCGGCCTGTGAGTTGAACAGCGGCTTGTGAGTTGAACAGCGGTTTGTGAGTTGAACAGCGGCTTGTGAGTTGAACAGCGGCTTGTGAGTTGAATAGCGGTTTGCGGGTTGAAGAACTGGATGTGAAATGATGAGCGGGACTGAACTTGAAAAGCTTCTTTTTGAACATTTTGGTTACAGGTCATTTCGTCCCGGTCAGGAGAGGATAGTACAGAATATCCTTGACGGACGTGACGTTGCTGCGGTCATGCCCACAGGCGCCGGAAAATCCGTCTGCTTTCAGCTGCCCGCCCTTGTCATGCCGGGGCTTACCCTGGTGATATCCCCGCTTATATCCCTGATGGAAGATCAGGTCAGAGCGCTTTCAAAGACGGGTATCAGCGGCGCGTACATAAACAGCACCCTGACCCCGGAACAGCAGGTCCGTGTTCTTGACAAGGCCGGAAGGGGAGATATCCGCCTTCTTTATGCCGCACCCGAAAGGCTGAATACCGACGCTTTTCTTGGGTTTGCAAGGAGTACGAAGATCTCTTTTGTGGCGATTGACGAGGCTCACTGTATCTCACAGTGGGGACATGACTTCCGTCCGGATTATCTGCAGATCGGTGAGTTTATAAGCAGTCTTCCAGAGCGTCCCGTAGTTGCCGCATTTACCGCAACGGCAACAAAGAGAGTGAAAAGAGAGATAATACAATATCTGGGTCTGAGGTCGCCCTATTCGGTCACTCTTGGGTATGACAGAAAAAACCTGTGCTTCAGGGTGTGCAGTCCCATTGACAAGTACCGGTTTATCATCGACTATATAAAAGCGCACCCGGACAGTCCGGGCATAATATACTGTACCTCCCGTTCCGTGACCGACGAGCTGGCCCGGGAGCTTGCGAAGGACGGAGTTTCCGCCCTCCCGTACCACGCCGGAATGGAAAAGGATGACCGCAAAAGGAACCAGGATGCCTTCGTCAGCGGCAGGGTTCGGGTCATAACGGCAACAAACGCTTTCGGAATGGGCATTGACAAGCCGGATGTACGGTTTGTCATCCATCACGATATTACTCCCAGTATTGAGGATTACTATCAGCAGGCGGGACGTGCCGGACGTGACGGCAAGCCGTCGGAATGTATCCTCCTGTTTGACCCGGCGGATGTGGGGGTCTGCAGGCGTATGGCGATAAAGCGATTTGAGTCCATAGAGGACCCGGAGGAGCGGCGGTGCTGTACGCAGCTTGCGGAAGAAAGACTTCGCGCCATGGCGGTTTATGCGCTGTCCCGCACCTATTGTCTCCGGAAGCGGATCCTGAAATACTTCGGTCAGCCCTACTTCGGCCCCTGCAGCAATTGCAGTGTGTGTGATCGGAGCTCCTTGCTGTAGTAATACAAACTGTATAATAATTAATTATACTACAAATTACAATAATACAAACGGTGATAAAATCGGTAATATTACGGGATGTATATTATTGTAAATAGCAAAGATACAGGTGGTAGAATATTGATAAAATCTACAAATAGTATTACGTGATGTGTTCCGGAAGCGGTATTTCTGATGATACGAATTGTATATTACGTGATAATTATTACAGAATGTATTGTTATACTCGTGGTGTACAGTCTGCGGGTTCAAACGAATATGACGAATTGTATATCGTGCTGATAATCTACGGATAGTATAATATGACCCGCCGCAGACTTTGATTCCCCGTACTGCAAAACTGGATATTACAAACAGTATTTAATATTAATGATACTACAAATTGTAATATACTAAATGTTTATTAGTTATAGAATATACGAATAGTAAATTACAAATTGTGTAATTTAAAAATAATATACATAATGTAATATAGGTGATGATCATGACAAGAGAAACAGCCAAGAAGAAAATAAGGGGCTTTCCCCTTAAGCTCCAGTCCCTTGCAAAAAAGGACATTGAAGAAAGAGCCTACGAGACCGTTGAGCTTACTCCCGTTTTTGAGATGGAGGACGGCTACTTTCAGATGACGGTCAACTATAAGATACGTCTGCCGGACGGCTATATATTCGGCAAGGCCTCCGGGGTTGACGAGTTTGCCCGGATGCACCAGGCGGCGGACAGGGGAGAGGTGTTTACCATACTCTATCTCAGGTCGTCGCGGATTATCCTTGAGATCGAAGAAAGGAACGACTGAAAACCTGTCGCCATTATCATAAACGAAAGGACGGTCACTGTATGGAATATGTGTTGAAGACGGAAGGTCTGACAAAGACCTACCGCAAGGTGAACGCCGTGGACAACCTGAGCCTGACGGTAAAGCCCGGGGATATCTACGGATTTGTGGGAAAAAACGGAGCGGGAAAAACCACCCTGATACGCATGGTGCTGGGTCTTGCAAAGCCCACCAGCGGCACTTTTTCCCTGTTTGACGGTCAGGACCCTGCCGCCGCAAGACGGCGCATCGGCAGCCTGATCGAAGGTCCTGCGCTCTACCGGAATCTTAATGCAAAGGACAATCTCCTGCTGTACTCCACCATGATCGGAGCGGACCCCGCAGACGCCGACACTGTCCTTGAGCAGGTGGGACTGAAGGACACCGGCAAAAAGAAAGTGCATCAGTTTTCACTGGGTATGAAACAGCGGCTGGGGATCGCCATGGCTCTTGTGGGAGATCCTGATCTGCTTATTCTTGACGAGCCCATCAACGGTCTTGACCCGAAGGGCATCGTTGAGATACGTGAGCTGCTTGTAAAGCTGAAGGAAGCCGGCAAGACCATATTCATCTCCAGCCACATCCTTGGAGAGCTTGAAAAGATCGCTACGGTGTACGGCATAATATCCTCCGGAAAATTAGTGGAGCAGATCACCGCCGAAGAGCTTAAGAAGCTCTGTGTTGAACGCACTCTTATCCGCACGGATGCTCCCGAAAAGGCTCTTGAGGTGGTTAAGCGCATCACCGGCAGCGAAGCCGTTATCACGGGGGACGGTTCTGTGGCGGTTACAGGAGAGATCGGCAATATCGGCGAGCTGACAAACGCCATGTTCAAGGAAAACATCATTGTTTCCGGAATAAGCAGCGACAGCAACAGAGCCGAGGAATACTTCATAAACAAGATGGAGGAGGTAGTGTCATGACAAGACTGCTCAGGTCGGACCTGTTCAAGCTCAGAAAAAGCAAAAGCTTCTGGGTATGTATGACGGTGGCCTTTTTCCTTGGGATACTTATGACCATACTCTACTATGCGGCCTATCAGTCCATCGGGGCCAATATTGAGGCCACAAAAAAGATGGTGGAGGGCATGGGTGCCTACGCCGAAACCATCAACGAAGCCCTTGAGATACTGCCCGATACCAACCTCTGGGCTTACATAAACGTATCCCTCTGCGACCTTAATGTGATGTACCTGGCCGCAATAATCATCGGCATTTTTGTGGGTTCGGAATACAATATGGGTACCATACGCAACGCCGTTTCACGGGGGTATTCCCGTCAGAACATCATCTTTTCAAAGCTCTGCGTATCAACGGTGTCAATGCTGCTCATCGTAACGGCCTATGTCATCGGCGGCGCCGTTCCGGGCGTGATAATGTTCGGATTTTCCTCATCCGTTTCCATAGGAAATATTTTGCTGGTGCTTTTGTGTTACCTTATTCTGTTCATTGCGGCGTCGAGCTTTTATGTAATGATGACCACAATGGCGAAAAAGACGGGTTATGCCATCGCGCTTTCCATGATCGTGCCCATGGTCATACTGTCCGCCGCAAAGGTCATCGAGATAGGCTACAGGGACTTTTCAAACGTGACCCGGTTCTGGATATTCCAGACCATCACCGAGACCCAGAAGCTGTGTCTTTCGGGGCGCTGCTGGATACCCATGGTGGTTGGCGCAGTATATTTCCTGATCTGCTCCTCCATAAGCCTGCTTATCATCCGTCATCAGGAGCTGGGGTCCCAGTGATTTTATATTTTTAACAGACGACCGCAGGAGATAAAGCTCCCCGACCTTCGTTGACGGTGTCGCTCGCTCCTGTCAAGCAAGCTTGCGGAGCTTAGCTCCTTGTTTAACAGACAAAATAGACCCGCAGCCACGGAAGAGAGTCTTTCGCGGCTGCGGGTATTTTTATGGGGGTATAGATCGTTATTTGAAATTCTTACTGTACGGTCACCTTACAGTATGCTTCCTTGCCGTTGTAGGTCTTTACTGCAACGTATGCAACGCCCTTGTTCTTTGCTACAAATTCGCCTGTCCAGTTGGTCTTTGTCATCTGAACAACATTGTTGTTGCTGGAGCGGAAGGTGCGTGTTGCACATCCGGCATTGCTCGGTATGATAGCGCTTACGCTTCCCTTCTGACCCACCTTCAGGGTCATTGCGGTCTTGTTCAGGCTTACCTTTGAGGGTGCGGCCTTTACGGTCACCTTGCAGGTGCTTTCCTTGCCGTTATAGGTGCGGACAGTGACGTATGCAACGCCGGGCTTCACGCCAACAAACACGCCGTTCCAGTCGGTTCTTGTCATCTTAACGATGCTGCTGTTGCTGGTTCTGTATGTCCTCTTTGCACAGGCGGCGCCGTCATTTACGCTTGAACCTACGGTGTAGCTTTCGCCAACGCCGATAGTCAGTATGCCCTTTGTCAGGGTGATCTTTGAGGGTGCGTTCTTTACGGTGATCTTGCAGGATTTTTCAAGCTTTGTGTTGCCCTTTGCGGTAGCGGTTATCCATGCGGTACCGTTGTTTACAGCCTTTACGTTGCCGCTCTGGTCAACGGTCAGGACTTTTGAATTTGATGTGCGCCATTTTACGGTCTTGTCCTTTGCATACTGGGGTCCGACTGTGGCGGTGAGCTTTGTTGTTTCGCCCTTGCCCAGGGACATCTGGCTGGCGTTCAGGTTTATGCTTGTGGGTGAGCCGTAAACGGTAACGCTGCAGGTCGCGCTCTTGTTGTCGGCTGTGGTTGCGGTTATTGTGGCAGTGCCGCCGCTCTTTGCGGTGACGGTACCGTCAGCGGAAACTGTCGCTACGGCGGTGTTTGAGCTTTTCCATGTAAGGGTATTGATAGTCGCGTTGGCAGGCTTTACGGTTGCGGTGATCTTGTAGGTTTCATTGACGTTCAGGGAAATACCGGAGGTGTTGAATACAACGCCGGTGGTTGCGATGAGGGCTTTAAAGGGAATGTCGTGGTTGTTGGCAAACTTGTCAGCATAGGAATTCTTTTTTCCATAGAAAATGAGATTCGGAGTAGAACCGTTGTTCCAATCTGCAAATGCATATTCTGATATATATGTAACACTTTCAGGGATAATAATTTTCTTTAGGTTTTGACATTTACCAAAGGCATATGATTCAATGGATTCAACATTCTTTCCGATTGTTAATTCGGATGTTAATGGGCAACCATAAAAGCAAAAGTCAGGTATCTGGGTTAATGCGTCAGGTAATTTTACATTCTTTAATGAGGTACATCCACTAAATGATGAACTACATATTTCTGTAATTGATTGAGGTAAATAAATTGTCTTAAGGGAAGTACATCCCTCAAAAGCACCACCATTGATTGTTGTCACAGTATCCGGAATAGAAACGCTTGTAAGCGCCGTGCAACCAGAAAGCAACCTTTCCGGTATTTCTTTCCATCCGTAAGGAATGGTAATTGATTTGAGTGAAGTACAGCCTTGAAAAATTGCCCAAGGGTAATAAGCATCAAGTGACTTAGGAAGAGAGACTGATGTAAGAGAAGTGCATCCACTGAAAGCGGAAGAACCAATAATGCGAACATTGTCTGGAATAGTTATATTCTTAAGATTTACATAGTTTTCAAATGCGCCAGAATCAATTGAATAGCAACTGTTCGGAATGATAATGCTTTTTATTTTTGCGTTATCATTTCCAAGGCTCTCAATTGTTACTACTTTTTCTCCAAAAATACTGGACGGGATATTTACATTTTCTGAAGATCCCTTATATCCGGTGATAGCAATTCCTCCTTGAACTTCTTCTGTATAGAAATCCCTTTCCGAATTCGCCGCACTCACTTCAACACTTGC
Source organism: Acutalibacteraceae bacterium (assembly GCA_045221075.1). GTDB lineage: Bacteria > Bacillota > Clostridia > Oscillospirales > Acutalibacteraceae > UBA1213. Next base: position 25,512 of record JBGUWL010000274.1, on the reverse strand, counting down.
CCCCGGCACCACCTGGGGTAAAGCCACAGCAGCCCCGCCGATCATCAGGGCGGAAAGGGCAATGCTGCACATTTTTCTGAACAATTTACTTTTCATTTTTGTCCCTCCTGATAAAATGTTTGGTGCGTAACAATCTGTTACATAAATATAGTAACAAATTGTTACAATGAAGTCAAGTATTTTTGTGTTTTTTGCATTTTTGTGTGAAAGAAGGATGTCTATGAAAATGACCGGGCTTTATAACATCAGAAAAAAGAAGGGCTACAGCCAGTTGAAGGTGGCGATGGACCTGAATATCAGCCGCGAGGCAATATCCTACTACGAAAACGGCCAGCGCTGTCCCAACCTTGAAATGCTGGTGCGGCTTTCGGAGTACTTCGATGTGTCCATACATTACCCTATACTGGGACGTGAATTTGTGTCCGCCGAAATGAGAAAAAACGAATACGATTGATATGACCTGTCAAAGCGATGCGCTTGTGACGGGATGTTTTATTTTTGGGGACTTTTTTTACACATACGAAAACACACCCCGCAGCGATAAACTGCGGGGTGTTGTTATATGAAAGGAAGAAAGGTTTTACGTGGAATATGGCAGCCAAAGTGACCCTTTATGGGTCACGACGCGGCCGCAGACGAATAACTACCGGCGTTGCCATTAGGGAGCGCAAAGCACGTACTCCGTTACGGTTGACTGACATCAGGCTGTTCCGGTGCTAATTTCACCGACTCGGTGAAGGTGGATTCGCGGGTGGTCTCGGATGCGGCGCGGAATACCGTCAGGGTGATGGTGTCGCCGGGCTTGTATTTTGAAAGCTGCTCGATGCACTCAATGGCGGATTTTACACGCACGCCGTTGACCTCGGTGATGATGTCCTGCTCCTTGATCTCTGTGGCAAGCAGGGGACTGCTCATGTCTATCTTGGTGATGACCATGCCGCAGGGGACGTTCTTGCGCTTCGATTCATACAGATTGCAGGTGGCGCCTTCAATGCCCAGGGTGCCGCGGTCGTTTACATAACCGTACTTTATGAGCTGGTTGACTACCTCAATGACCTTGCTGCAGGGGATGGAAAAGCCCATGCTTTCATATTTTTCGGATACGATCTTTGAGGTGTTCATGCCAACGACCTGACCGCTCTCGTTTATCAGAGCGCCTCCCGAATTGCCCGGGTTGATGGCGGCGTCGGTCTGGATGTATTTCACATAGCCGTTGTTTGAAAGAATGCGGTTAAGGGCGGATACGATGCCCTTTGTAAGAGAGTTTGAAAAGTTTGAACCGCCGGGGTTGCCTATGGCATAGACCACCTGACCAACAAAGAGGGAGTCGGAGCTTGCAAACTCTGCGGGTGTCAGATCCTTTGCGTCTATTTTCAGTACGGCAAGGTCGGTCTTTTTGTCAACGCCGATAATGGTACCCAAATACTGTGTGCCGTCGTAAAGGGTTATCATGACTCCGGTCTCCTTGCTGTCGTCCACAACATGGCTGTTGGTGGCAATGTAGCCGTCAGAGGAGATGATGATGCCGGAGCCGTCGCCCAGTTTGTTCAGCACATAGTCGTCGCCGCCGCTGTATGATGTGACGCATACGATGGACGGGGAGGCCTTCTGATATGCGGCGTTAAGGCTGCTTTCGGAGCCGGAGGGTGATGAGGCCTCAACTGCCGAGATCTGGGGACCGTTGGGGTCGGCCGATACCTTTGGTGCGCCGGGAATGGATTCTTCCTCGGCGTATGATGAGGCGGCATAGCTGTTGTCGGGAATGTAGAGGGAGTTGTCCTTCTGCTCTTCCTTTGGACGCTGTGTCATGACCTGAAAGACAACAAATATCCCGAAGGCCACCAGAACCACGCTGAGTATCCACAATAGAGATTTGAGCAGATACATCTTTTTGGGTCTTGTGGGGAGAGAGAAGGGAGGAAACAGCAGATCGTCTGCAAGGCTGGCGGGTTTTCCGCTGTCTGCTGGGCCGTCTGCCGCGCCGTCATCCGACGCTTCGTTCTGAAGGTCACGGAACGTCATGGGTGCGGGAGCCGGTTCGCTTTCAGGAAGGGATGAAATGTCATCCCCGCCGGAGGTCTGCTCTTCCTTTTCGGGTATGGCGCCGGCTTCGGAGGGGTCATTGGCGCTTGCCGGGGTGTTATGGTCATCCGGGCTGAACCCGGTATCGTGTTGGTTTTCCTCACGCATTGGCAGGTCTCCTTTCAGCGCTTGTTCTTTTTGGAGCTTCCGCCCGGCAGCTTTTTCTTTGGCAGGTAGAAGTCGAATTCGGTATATTCACCCACGGAGCTTTTTGCGGTGATGTCGCCTCCGTGCAGGCGTATTATGCTGCGGATAAGGTACAGACCCAGTCCCAGTCCCTTTTTGTCCTTGCTGCGGGACTTGTCGGTCTTGTAAAAACGTTCAAATACATGGTCGATCTCCGACTGCTTGATGCCCATACCGCTGTTCTTGATTATAAAGTCGAAGCGTTCAAGACTTTCGATTATGTTGAACTCGATATAGCCGCCCTCGTTTGTAAACTTGACGGCGTTTTCGATCAGATTATAGATCACCTGATGAAGCAGGTCCTTGTCGCCGTAGACCATTTTCGGAGTGATGGTGTCAAGACCTCGTATTTCGATCTTCTTTTTGTCGATCTGCTGTTCAAAGGTGATGATAATGCTGACAAGCACGTCAAGCAGGTCAAAGCTCTGGAAGTTGAGTTTGAGCTCGCCGCTGTCAATGCGTGATAGGTCAAGCATTGAGCGGACAAGGCGCGAAAGACGCTTTACCTCTTCGGAAACGATATGCAGGTAATAATCCTGCTTTTCCTTGGGGATGGTGCCGTCAAGTATGCCGTCGATGAATCCGGCTATGGTGGTCATGGGAGTTTTCAGCTCATGGGACACATTCGCAACAAAGCTCTTTCTTGTGTTTTCGGAGGCGGACAGTGACTCCGCCATATTGTTGAAGGCCGTTGCAAGCTCCCGTATCTCATCGTTTCCGGTGGCGTTTACCCTGACGCTGAAATCGCCCTTTCCGAACTCCTTTGCGGCTTTTGACATCTGCCGCAGAGGCTTGACCATATTGTAAGAGAACACGCCGATGGCGAGTATAGACATTGCCAGTGTGGATATGGCCGCTAAAACAAAGATCTGCATGACCATGCCCATAAAGCTGTCGATATCCTTGGTGTCAGTGGTGACGATAACTGCCCCGATGACGCTGCCCTCGTCGCTGTTTGTGCTGTTTACAATGGACCGGCTGGAAATGTAGCGCTCCTGGTCATAGATACCGCCAAGGGTGTTTTTTGCAAAATAGGAGGTTTGTTCAAGAACTGTGGTTATCTCATTGTTGCGGAGGAGGGCGCCCTTTTTTACCCGGCTGTTGTCGGAAACGCTCATCATTACGACGCCGTTCTGGTCGATGATTATGATATCCGAGTCAACGTCGCCGGCATAAATATGAAGGAACTGTTCGGCATATCGGGCGTTGATGCTGTTTGCCCATTCGTTTTTGCTGCGTGTTGCCGCCAAAGAATTAAGGTAGCTTGTTCTGAGATAGTCCGCAATACTGTCGGTCCTTGTGCTGAGGGTGGTATGCTTTTCTCTGTACCAATATGTAGAGATGGTCATGGTCAGTATTACACCCAGCAGCAGAAAGCTGAGGAATACGATGATGACGCTGACGTTCATATATCTGAGAAAAAGGGATTTGCCCGAAAATAGCTTATTCTTTAGTTTCAAATTTATAACCTACTCCCCATACTGTCTTGAGCGCCCATTTGTCGGAAACGCCCTCAAGCTTTTCTCTGAGGCGCTTGACATGGACATCCACGGTTCGGGAATCGCCGTAATAATCAAAGCCCCACACCTCGTCAAGAAGCTGGTCTCTTGTGAATACCCGGTTCGGGTTGCTGGCAAGATGGAAGATCAGCTCCATCTCTTTCGGGGGAGTGTCTATCTGCTCGCCCCTGACCCTGAGCTCATAGTTGGTCAGGTTTATGACAAGTCCGTCATAGCGCACTTCCTTCTTTGCCTCCGAGCCGGCATCGGAAACGGCGGTACCGCCTCCTACACGGCGCAGCACGGCCTTTATGCGGGCAACGATCTCCTTTGTTTCAAAGGGCTTTACAACGTAGTCGTCTGCGCCCAGCTCAAGACCCAGCACCTTGTCAAACACTTCGCCCTTTGCGGTAAGCATTATTATAGGACACTGAGAGGTCTTTCTTATCTCCCGGCATACCTGCCAGCCGTCAAGCACCGGCAGCATGATGTCAAGCATAACAAGGTCGGGCTTTTCGGTTTTGAATTTTGTCACGGCCTGACCGCCGTCGTTTGCAATAACGACATCATAGCCGTCCTTTTCGATATAGAGCCTGAGCAGCTCACAGATATTGATATCGTCATCGACGACAAGTATTTTTCCCATGCTCAAGTCGCTCACTCCTTTGTTGTTACATTGTCTGATTTCCGGTGAAAAATGATTAGTGGGTATAATTGCTTACCTTACATTGTATCACATGAGACATAAATTATCAAGTTGGAACACAACAAAAAGTGCAATTCAAACATAACGAAAGCTGTTTTTGTGGTATGTGTGTGTTGTTCGTAACGCCGTGTCTGGGGATAAGGGCTGTCATTTCCGTATGTGACCATAAAGCGTATACACACTTTACTTTTCTTTCTTTTTCTTTTCTTTTATTTACTTTTATTTACTTTGTTGCATTTCTGCTGCAGAAAAAATCTTTTCTGTTACAGAAATAATTATTCCGGACACAAAAACAAGGCTCTGCGGCTCGCCTTCGGCTCAGTCAGTGCTGCCGGATTCCGACAGAGGCGAAAACAGACCGTATCATGAGTGGATAAAGAAAAAATTTTTTTAAAAAATTTTAAAAACCCTATTGACAAACAAAAAAGGCTGTGCTATATTATACACACAACAGGTTACGCACTAAAGTAAGTAACCACAAAACAACAAAATCAATAAACGGGCATAGCCCAGATAAAAGGAGATAATCATTATGAAAAAGTCAGTAAAATCAAAGGTATTCGCCATCGTTCTTTCAGCCGTATGCGCAGCTTCCGCGATCTCTGCAGTTTCGATCGTAAGCTCTGCAGCCGCTTCAAAGCAGACGGCCGCTTCGTCAACAAGCGCCGTTATTGTTGAGAAGACCTCCGGCAGCACATTTACCCTGCCGATGAAGGGCGAGGACTGGAACTACTTTGCAGACAGCCTGAATGTCAAGGTCACCTGTGATTACGATTACAACAACAGCCTCTGCAACTTCAGATTCACCGCAGTAAAGGCCGGCGTTACAAACGTGGTACTCAAGACCCAGAGGAACGATGGCAGATGGGACAACACCCCCGTCCGCATCACTACCGGCAGCGATCTCAGAATGAACATCGTACAGTCCGGCAACGCTTATGTGACGGATAAGTCCTACACCGAGGAATCCTCCAAGCCCGCAAAGACCACCGAAACAAAGTCTGATATAAAGACTGAGACAAAGACCGAGACATCGTCACAGACAGGTACGGTTTCCGCTCAGGGAAAAACCGCGACCGTAACTCTTAAGGGTCAGGACTGGACATACTTCATCGACAGCCTCAATATCAAGGTAAGCTGCGATTTTGACTATAACAAAAATATCTGCAAGTTCAATCTGACAGCAGTAAAGCCGGGCGTTACAAATGCCGTTCTCAAGACCCAGAGAGCCGACGGAAAGTGGGACAACACTCCCGTTCGCGCAACCGTTGGCAAGGATCTTTCCATAACCGTTGAGCAGACGGGCAGCACATACGTTACCGCTCATTCCTACACCGAGTGATCCCTCATAATGGTCTCCTTATATAATACTGATATCAAATAGACCTGACGACAATCTTTGGCGTTAAATCCTGCATAACTTCGTTGCCGATCCTCGGAATACACAAAGTATTCCTGAACCCGGCAAGCGCAGTGAAACAAGTGCCCTTGGGGTACGCTCCGCCGCCTCGTTCTGCGAAATTTTCCGCTCAAATCTTTATCGCCCTTCCTATCTGATATTAGTATAAGAAGCTAAGCTCCGACAAGCCCGCTTGATCGGAGCGAGCGGCGCAGTCAACAGACGTCGGGGAGCTTTAGCTCCTGCGGCGTTTGTTGTTTTTTCATGCCGGACAGTGAAAGCTGTCCGGTTTTTCTGTCTGTAACAGGACAAAGCTGACTTGTTTTGTGTAAATTATCCCGGTGGATAATTGCAAAATAACCCTCCGGATGATATAATTGAAAACAGAAAAAACAGGAGGCTATTATCATGACAGTGAAAAAGGATATAAAAGGAAACGTAATGACCCTTACCCCCGACGGCAGATTGGATACGTCTACTGCGCCGGAGCTGGAAAAAGCTCTTAATAAGCCTGGTCCGGAAATAACTCTGATAGTGTTTGACTTTGCTATGGTGTCGTATATTTCGTCCGCGGGACTGCGGGTGCTTCTTACCGCCAGCAAGATGATGAACGGTCAGGGTGACGTAAAGGTCATCAATGCAAACAAGACGGTGCTGGAGGTCTTTGAGGTCACCGGCTTTGACGGGATACTCAACGTCGGGTAAGTTTCTGAACTGTGCCCCTTTATGACGAAATTTACGTAGAGCCGGGACTGCCGCATAAAAGAGAGAAGGGGCGGATACCGGCACGGATAAGGCACAGCAATAACGTGAAAGGATATAATGAAATGGAAACGGTAATAATTCACGGACAGAGTCACAAGGGCTCGACATGTCACGTTGCGAATCTGATAGCGGAAAAGCTGGGAGGCAATGTGACGGAGTTCTTTCTTCCACGGGATTTCGGCGAGTTCTGTACAGGCTGCACCACATGCTTTACGGACAGCGAAACGAAATGTCCCCACTACAAAAAGCTGTCGCCCATCACAGAGGCAATGGACAGGGCTGACGTCATCATCCTTGCAAGCCCCGTGTACGTTTATCATGCAACGGGCGCGATGAAGGCGTTTCTCGACCATTACGGATATCGCTGGATGGTACACAGTCCGGAGGAAAAGATGTTTGCAAAACAGGGTGTGTGTGTTTCCACCGCCGCCGGCGCAGGAATGAAGTCCACCATGAAGGACATGGAGGACAGTCTGTTTTTCTGGGGCGTTGCAAAAACATACAAATACGGTCTGGCCGTCGCTGCAACCGACTGGGACGGCGTGAGCGAAAAAAAGAAGGCCGCCGCTGAAAAAAAGGCGGCAGCCATTGCTGCAAAGATAAAAAAACGTCAGGGCAGGGTAAAGCCCGGATTCAAAACAAAATTCATGTTTTCCATAATGCGCATGATGCAGAAGAACGGATGGAACGAAAGGGACGTCCGCTACTGGCGTGAAAAAGGCTGGCTGGAAAAAAAGCGGCCATGGAAATGACGTGCCCGGAGGGATGACATAATGGACATCAGTAAACTGACAGAAGAAGTGTGCGGCGGTATCAGGGGCGTGATATACGCCGTCAGGGATGATGAGGTGCTGTTTGAGAGGGTAAGCGGCTTTGCCGACCTGCCCAACGAGGTGCCCAATACCATAGATACAAGATTTGCAAGCGCATCGGCGGGAAAGGTCTTTGTTGCGGTGGGCATACTACGCCTTGCGGAACAAGGAAGGCTGAGCCTGGATGATACTCTGGGAGAACTGCTCGACATTGACCTGCACGATATCGACAGGGACGTGACCGTGCGTCAGCTTCTTACACACACCTCCGGAGTACCGGATTACTTTGACGAAAGCGTCATGGATGAATACGAGGAGCTGTGGGTGGATTTCCCCAACTACAAAATAAGACACAACAGCGACCTTTTCCCTCTCTTTATCGATAAGCCCATGATGTATCCAAAGGGCGAGAGGTTCCAGTATAACAATACCGGCTATGTGCTGCTGGCTATGATGATCGAAAGGATCAGCGGCAAGGAGTTTGATGTGTTCCTGAAGGAGCAGGTGTTCGACCCTGCGGGATGAGCTCCACAGGCTACTTTGAGCTTGACAGACTGCCCCGGGGCTGCGCATCGAATTATATTTACTGTCCGGACACCGACGGTTTCCGCACAAATATTTTTTCCGTTGACGCAAAGGGAACGGGAGCCGGCGGCGCCTTTATCACCGCAAGGGACGTTGTCCGTTTCTGGCAGGGGCTTACAGGCGGCAGGCTGCTTTCGGAAGATACGGTAAAGGCCATGTTCAGCCGTCAGAGCGGTACCGGCGGCGACCCCTATGAGGGTTATTACGGCTACGGACTGTGGATCGCAGCCGAACCCGGAAAAATCGACCGCCCCTATTTTCAGGGCTGTGATCCGGGTGTCAGCTTCATTTCCGGATATGATCCCGACACGGGCATTATATCGGTCATTGTGAGCAACTACGGAGACAACGTATGGAAGGTCTTTCAGCTCTGAGCCGGCGGCTTTATCGCTGAGCTGCATCCGCCGGTTTTTCAGCGGCGTCTGTCAGTTTTTTGATCCATTCTCTCTGATCTTCGATCCTGGTTTTCAGGTTTTCTATCTCTGCCTGCTGTTCTTCGATAAGGATAAGCTGGTTTTCGATCTCCGCCTTCAGATTTACGATCACGGCTTTCTGCTTTTCGATCCTCTCATTTTGATAGGAGATCAGGATCTTTTGGTTATCGATCAGGTTCTTTCGGTTTTCTGTCTCTGCCTGCTGTTCTTCGATAAGGATAAGCTGGTTTTCGCCCCCCGCTTTCAGGTTTTCTATCACGGCTTTTTGCTTTTCGTTCATAGACTTCTGAGCTTCGCTCCCGTCAGCGGCGCTTTCGGTTTTGGTCTTCCCTTCCGTGTCCGCTCCGGCGTGACAGACGGTTTTGTCCTCAGGGCTCCGGACTGCTTCTTTCGGGAGTGCTGACCCTGCCGGCTTGTTTTTCGGCGCCGCAGCTTTGACCTTTTTGTTTTCCGTTTTGAGCTGTGAGGAGCGATACTTCGATTTAAGCAGCTTAATATCGCTTTCAAGATTATCTCCCGTAAACTTGAATCCTAAGGCAATAATTATCAGCAGGATTATTGTGACCGTGATAAAAAGCCAGCTCAGTATCGGAATAAGTCCGCACAGGATGCAGCAGAAGAAAACAATGGCTGCACCCCCAAGGACAAGGACCCATCTTGCGTTGCTTGCGCGTTCTTCCAGCTTCTCTCTCTTTTCCTCATATTCTTTCATGGTCATGGGTCCGGATTCAGACTCCGGAGGGTTAAAACTGTATTCTGTGTCACTGTGAAGGCTGCCGTGGCTTCTGTAAGATGCGCTTTCAGCTTTAAGAGCATTGTTAATTGTTCCTAAATCATCAAATGAGGTGTGACCCATCCCCATGTACCTTTTTATGGCTTTGTTCCGGTCGGGCCTGCCGTCGCTTTTTCGTGTGGCTTTTATGGCGATATTCGCATCTATGCATGCGCCGATGTCATCGCCCAGATGTTCGAGAAAGCTCTTTTTGTAGGGTTCGTTATTGCCTTTTCCGTTGTTTCTGCCTGAACCTGACATTGTGCTCGCCTCCATTTTTACACTGATGTCAAACGGACCTGACGACGATCCTTGTCGTCTTGTTTGTCCGGTATCAGTATTATTTCCTATATTATAACACATTTATTGTACAAGAATCGACTCATGACCATGCTTTTTTGAAAAAATTTTCGCAGCTGATCGGGAAAACACGCTCCCGCAGGACGGAATAAACACTTACGGGGTATTTCCCGCAAACCAAAGGAGGATAATTATGAAGATATTCGTATCCGGACTTATAAACATAGAGACCACCGTTGCCGTAAGGGGCTTTCCCATAAACTACTATCCCATCGACTACCCGTTTTTCGGGGTGGATTCAAACGTGTCCGGTGTGGGATATAACATCGCAAGGGCGCTTTCTGCCCTTGGGGATGAAGTAAAGCTGTATTCGTTTATCGGCGCGGACGAAAACGGAGAGAGGATCGTCAGCCGTATGAAAAGGGACGGCATCGTCGGCGAAGGGATAATTGCCGGTCTTAAGAGTACGCCGGCTTCGGTGGTGCTGTACGATCCTGACGGACGGCGGCAGATATACTGCGACCTGAAGGATATCCAGGATCAGCGGCTGAGCATAGAGGAAACAAAAAACGATCTTGAAGAATGTGACGCCGCAGTGCTGTGCAACATCGGTTTCAACCGTGAGCTGATAAAGAACGCGAGGGAACAGGGCATTCTTACCGCCACGGACGTTCATGTCCTTAAGGATATTGAAGACGACTATAACCGTGACTTTATGGAGAATTCCGATATTCTTTTCCTCAGTGACGAGGGACTTCCCTGCCCTCCTGATGTGTTCATCCGCCGGCTTTGGGAAAGATACAAAAACAGGATCATTGTTATCGGCATGGGCGCAAAGGGCGCAATGCTCTATGAGAGCGAGAGCGGCGCTTTATGCACGGTTCCCGCATATAAGGACGCTTATGTGGTGAATACCGTGGGCGCAGGGGATGCGCTGTTTTCGTCATTTCTGCACTTTTATCTTACGGGTCATTCTCCTCTTGATTCGCTGAAAAGAGCCGTTGTATTTGCCGGCATCAAGATAGGGTATAACGGGGCGTCCGTGGGCTTCTGCTCCGGCGAAGATGTAGAGCTGGCGCTGGATGCTTCCGGAAAAACAGTACAGTGAAAAGTCCGGGGCGGGACGGCTGATGTCAATGACGGCCGACCGCCGGAGGTGCAGTTCGCATCCCTGCATCGAAGTACACAAGAGGTAAATACGGACCGGCACCCAGAGGAATGTCGGTTTAATTCAGAAAGGCGGGTTATTATGAAAACACTGATAGTATATTATTCCCTTGAGGGGTTCACCAGGAAGTGGGCGGAGAAGATAACGGAGCAGGCGGGATGTGACCTGCTGGAGCTGCGCACGGTAAAGGATTATCCCACCACCGGAGCGAAGAAGTTTATCTGGGGCGGCAAAAGCGCCGTTATGGGAGAAAAGCCGAAGCTGCAGCCCTATGATTTTGAGCCGGAGGGATATGAAAGGATAATTCTTGCCTATCCGGTATGGGCGAGCCGTTTTGCGCCCCCTGTCAGGAGCTTTATTGAAGAGAACGCGGAGGCGCTCCGTACAAAAAAGATCGGAGCCATAGCCACCTTCAAGGGCAGCGGCGCGGAAAAATCCATAAAGCAGCTGTCAAAGCTCCTTGGTACCGAGCCCGACCCTCAGCTCATACTGACTGACCTTGAAGAAAAAGCCGAAGAAAACGAAAAGAGCGCCCGTGCCTTTGCGGAACTGCTGTCATAATGCACAGACGCAGAATCTACCGCATGGGCATGACCGATAATGAACACTGCATACAAAAAACGACTTCCCGATGGAAGCCGTTTTATTCTCTATTCTCTGAGTGAGCAAAACGAGCGTTTCCGCTCTACACTTCACTCTTCAGGCTTCACTAAATAAATCCCACTTTCCATTATCCAAATTCCACATTAAAACAGCGGAGCGCTCAACTCCTCACTCCTAACTCATAACTCATAACTAAAACGACCGGTCTCCTGAATGTCAGGTGGAAGCCGGTCGTTAGTTTTTTGTATTGTCACATGGCGATGCAGATGTCTCCGTACTTGAGCAGGGAGTGGGGAAAGCTGCAAAGGAATGCGGTGTCGATGTTTCCCTGGGAAGCTGAGTCCGCAATGGTCTTGTTCACCGCAATGCTTTTTATCTCAAAGGTTCCTTTGCACTTGCCGTTCCTGTTCATGACATAGAGGGTATCGCCCTTTGATGCCGAGCCCTTTACAACAGAGCCGATAACGGCAATATATTGTTCGTCAACGGTGATGAAGTTGGATATTTCCATGACAAACCCGTATTCCGGATATTTGTCATATCCGGTGCTGCCTGCCGGCTGATGCTGATATTGCGAAGCCTGAGCATCGGTCGGATACTGATACTGAGAAGCCTGAGCATCCGTCGGATACTGATACTGCGAAGCCTGAGCATCCGTCGGATACTGATACTGTGAAGCCTGAGTATCGGTCGGATACTGATACTGTGAAGCCTGAGCATCGGTCGGATACGGATACTGCCAAGCCTGAGGGTCAGTCGGATATTGATACTGCGGAACCTGAGTATCGGTCTGATATTGATAGGGTGATGTCTGTGGGGGTGCAGTCTGTTCCGGAACCGCCGCATCTTCGGGGTCTGATTTTACTGCCGACCGATCGCCCTGTGCCGGCTTTGCCGGATAGGGAAGGTCTGTCGGTTCAAGTTTTACAGTTACCTGATCGCTCTGCTGTGTCTTAGCGGAGGTATCCGTGGCTTCGGACTTTGAGTTCACCTTATTGCTCTGCTGAGCGGGAGGGGCAGTATCGGCCGGTTCGGGCCTTACTGCCGCTTGATCGCCCTGTGTAGGCTTTTCCGGATAGGGAAGGTCGGTGGGGTCAAGTTTTACGGTTACCTGATCGCTCTGCTGTGTCTGAGCGGAGGTATCCGTGGTTTCAGGCTTTGAGTTCACCGTAATGCCCTGACGAGACGGAGGGACAGTATCGGCCGGTTCGGGTCTTACTGCTGCCTGATCGTCCTGTGCCGGCTGTGCAGGAGAGGGAAGGTCGGTGGGGTCAAGCTTTACCGTCACCTCATCGCTTTGTGCCGGCTGAACTCCCTTGGGGCGGTCGGTCTTTTTCGGGAAGGGGGTGACAACGGTGGTGGCCTCCAGTTCTGCGGGACCCGCATTGGCGGCAGGCAGTGGCGCGCTGTCAAGAAGGCGCTCGATAACGGCGATGGCTTCTTTTATCTCGCCGGTCTTGTTCAGCTTTACGAATTTGATAAGACTGCCGTCATTCAGGGTGAGCAGGATGGCGGGCATTGTTGACATATATTTTGAGAAGGCGCAGGATCTTATTTTTCCGATAGGATAGACCTCCGGATTTGTTCCGCCCCGTACCGTCTTTTTCCCTGAGGTGTCAGAGGCTCCCGGGTTGCTGCGCAGTATCTCAAATTCAAGGCGGTCGTTATATATCAGAAGGTTTCCGCCGGCCTGGGACGAGCCTATGCTTTTGTTGCCGATGTACTTGTCAACGAGGCTGACGGTCTTCAGGGGTTTTTCGGGTACGGCGGCGGCAGCGGAAAATACAGCGCCGCATACACTGCAGTATGTGGAACCGGCGGGCCATGTTCTGCCGCAGACCGGACAAAAGACTGCGGACTGATCCGGAACGCTTCCGGGACGGGTGTCAAGACTTGCACCGCAGAAGCAGCAGAAGCTAATTCCGTCAGCGTTGTAGGTGCCGCATTTTATACATTTCATTCTGTGTCAACTCCTGTGTCATTGGTCGGCGGGGATGTATCTGCGGAGGGTTCCGTGACCGGAGGTGTCCGGCCTTTCTGACGCCGGCGTCACCGGTCGGCGGTGACTACTCCCGGCTCCGCGGCTTTACCGTCCAGCACCCATGCGGGTTTTATAACGGTGCAGCTTTTGCCCTGGGGAGAGGAGGAATTTATGCACTCAAAAAGCTCTGATGCCGCGGGGTCATATACAAGCTTTTCTCCGGGAGCGCCTGTTCTTTTGATACCTGCGTCCTCTATGAGCTCAAGCAGCTTTTTTGAATACGCCATACACTCCCCGGGATCGTCGGTCTTTGAAAAAGCTGCGGCAAAGGCGCTGCGGAGATCTTCGTCACCGCTCATGGCGGCTCTGTCGCACCACTCGTTATAGGCGTCGCCGTCAAAGCTGTTTTCGTTTAAGCAGGATACATACAGGCTCTCAAAAAGACCCTCAAAGTCACGGGCGTGAGCCGCCAGCAGCCTCGGCAGACCTTTGCCGGAGCTTTCCTTTTTGAGCTCTTGTCTTCTCCTCAGTGTCACAATGGTGGTCACGGCGGTGGCGAGGACCAGCAGACATACGGCAACGATCAGTGTGATGTTCAGAGCAGGTCTCATGGTCTTCCTCCTAAAATTCCGTTTTGTTCATGTGTATCCAGGCGGCGGCGTCGTCTCTGTCGCCGAAGATTATTGCGTTTCCGGGAGACAGGGACGGGATCAGAGCCTTCTGTTCATCCCTGAGGGCTGCGCTGGAGGCCATGACCTGGGCGTCGTCGGGAGATGAAAGACGGTGGATTATCTTGTAGTTTGTGTTCTTTATGGCGTCGGGAATAAGACGGGTGGGGTACTGGTCAACTATCATAAGACCCTCGCCGTAGCTTCTTATCTCCGAAAGCATATTCGTAAACAGGTCAGCCACCACCTTCTGGGGGTTGCTTGAGGAGCTGCCCTCGGGTTTGAGAAGGACATTGTGTGCCTCTTCGATGAGGGTAAGGTGCAGCAGCTTGTTACGGAGCGCCTGCTTTCTGTAGTTCGCGTCGTTTGCGTACTTTGACTTGCGGTACTCATAAAGGGATAGCAGCAGCACGGACATGATGAGAGCTTTGTCCTTGGATGCGGATATGCCGCTTATGTTGATGACCGTGGGGTGGTCAAAGAGCTGGGAATAATCGGTGGACTTCGATACATTCAGCAGCTTTCCTCTTGTGCCTCTTGTAAGGTACTGGAAACGGGTGTCAAGGCAGGTGGAAAGGTTTGAACGGACCTTTTCTTCATAGTTTTTCCGGTTCATTACCTGGGTGCTCATTGCAGAAAGGGAGGAGAGCACCGGATAGATGGGCTGCTGGTCCATCAGAGCGCCGCCGGTGAATTTTTCCTTATATGCGGCGGCATAGAGAGAATAGACCGTCTCGTCGATAAGCACCGGAAGAATGTCCTCCGAGGGCAGACTGGCGTTGAGAAGGGCGATAAGGTTCTCGCACCTTGAGGTCATGTCTACCTTTGCTCCTTTTACGGCTGCAGGCTGGAAGGGGGAGAGACTGAGCTGCTGCAGCTTTGTGCCTTCAAATTCCTCCAGACCGGGCATATAGATCCGGAACTTCTTTTCTTCCGGCAGGGTCTCGTTCATTTTTATTGCCCAGCGCACCCAGTCGTCCTTTGCAGGCTCGATGATAAGGACGGGTATATCCTTTGTCAGCACCTCGGTCATTATCCTCTTGCAGGAGCAGGATTTACCGGAGCCGGTGGAGCCTACCACAAGAGCATGGCGCACCAGGTCGTTGTGGTCTATGCGGTAGGGAGCGTTCTGCTCCACACCCATGTTCACGATGTTTCCAAGGGTTATGGACTCCCCGGTAATCACAGGGGGGTTGTTTGCAAAGCGCACTGCGGATTTTACGAACCTGAGACCCGGAACATCGTTCTTCGGCAGGGAGGTGGCAAGGGCAAGCTCCTTTGTGTTCATAGGCGTGCTGAGATACTGATAGTTCTTTCCGAAGATATGCCATACGGTGTCTTCGGTCATGCCCTCTGCGTCGGGATTGAGGATGGGTATAAGGTCAAAGTAATCCTTTACTATCTCCATTGCGCCGGAGTCTTTTTTCAGCACATGGAGACGTATGGGCTCAACGTAGGTGGACTTGCCGGAATAGATGGAGCGCAGCATACCGTTGACGGTATTTACGTCCTTTCTGTCCCTGCCAAGAACGTAGATGCCCACGTTCCAGTAGCCCAGGTTCCTGCCCTCTTTCATTCTTTCTACGTGGGTGTCGGTAAGCTGCTCGGCATACTGGGCAAACTTGTCAAGATAGGCCGTGGTGACGGCAAGGGTGGATGACTCCGAAATACTCTTGCTTGTGCTTGCCAGCACGCCGCCGGCTGCACAGAAGGCCAGTCCGATAAGGGGACCGGCAAAGGGTATTCCCGTCAGAAGGGCAGAGATATTGGAACCCGCAGCGCCCATTATGGTGCCGGCGCTTCCGCCGAGACCCTTCTGCTTCTGTTCGGACTTCTGACGGCTCTCGTTTACGGAACGCTCCACAAAGGAGTGTATCTCGCTGCCGAGGGTCCTCATGCGGTTCATTATGTCGGTGGTCTCGGCGTCGGATATGGGGTCGCCGATGATGAGCAGGTTGTAGTCCCGCTCTGCACCGTCCTTGCCCCTTATTCCGAAGGCAAGGGGGTCAAGGGTCTGGAGCACTCCGGGCTTCCCTTCCGCAAAGAAGGAGGGCAGTCCGGTCACGGCTCCTATGGAATTGCACTGGTCAAGGTTCATTTTCAGACGGGCGCACTCAACGCTGTTCAGGGTCTTCAGCTCGATGCCGGGCATAGAGCCGGAGGTGGCCTCTTCTACCTGTTCAAGAGCGTCGTTTGCGTCAAAGAACTCGTTCTGGGAGCGCACTCCAAGGTACAGTCCGGTCTGGCCGTTTTTGCGCTGGAGCAGAAAATAGAAGCGGTAGCCCCATTCGTGCATGGATGAGAGCACACCCTGCCAGCGGTCGAACATATTGTAGTCGCTCATGTTGTCGGGACTGACCGGAAGGCGCACTATCTTGAGCCAGGTGATGTCCTGTACCGGCTTTTCTTCGTCAAGATAGAATTTGTCCCGCTGACTTATCTCTTCAAGGGAGCTTCTTTCGATAACCTTGTCAAGCAGCTCGTGGAACTGGTTATCCGGAACCTTTATAGGGTTGGCTATATTCAGACTTTCGCTGTTTATTCCCTTCAGAACATCACTGAAGGACAGATCTCTTTCGGACATAGTTTTCACTTCCCGGAAAATTATTCAATGCAGTTTTTGTAAAAGTTGGGATAGAGAGTCTTGTAAAAGGGCTTCAGAGACGGCTCCAGCAGAGTGCTCAGCAGGGACTTCATGTTTCTGATGTTCTGGAGGGGATAGTCCTTTTTGTCTATAAGGGCCTCCGCAAAGCTGTCATACAGGGCATAAAGCTGCTGCTGTTTCTTTGTATACTCGTCCTTTGTAAGCTCCTTTATGGCGTCGTGACGGAAAAGACCTACCGGCTTTTCAAAGTCGAAGTCCCTGAACATCTCGCTGTTCTTAAGGTCCTCAAGAGCAACGATGACTCCGTCCTTTATTGCGTAGGTGATAAGGTAGCGGATGGGGTAGACCTGAGTCTTGTCCACCTCTCCGGTCTTTTTATATTTCAGATAGGGTATCACGGCACATATCCTGTCGTTTTTGAGGGTCAGCACCGGATATCCGTTCACATAGCCCAGGGGAAGAGTGAGATAGGGCTTGCTGGTCTTTATCTGCTTTATTATTTCATTTATCGTTTTGTACTCAGACATAGTGATCCTCCTGACTGTTCACTTAAGAACCTTTATTTATGGCATATTACTGCCAGGTGTTCGCTGTCGTTCCATGCGGCCTCAAAGGTTTCAAGGGGTACCAGCTCGCCCTTGCCCGTCTCGAGGCCCGAGTCGTTAAGGATGACCATGGGGTGTTCGGGGTCCGTGCGGTCTATTCCCACCACCTCAACGGCGTGGTCTGGTCCGTCGGCAGGGGTATATATCTCGTCGCTTTCGCCCATCCAGTATTCTCCGCTGTCAACGGCGACTATAACACGGTCGCCTTTTTCAAGGGCGGCTTCTATGTCAGCCGTGCTGTAGTTAAAGCCCATCTCGTTCCGGATGCCGTAAGCGTTAAGTATCTTGTTCATATCGGCGGGAGCGGTGCCGCCCTGTTCCGTGAACCAGCCTTCGTTCTTTGCGTATGTGACCAGATCTTCTATGTCAAGCTCTACACCGGTCATCTCTTCGATGACAAATTTCTGGGCATAGACTGCGCAGCGCATTGTGTCGCCCTGATACTCCCAATGGTCAAGGGCAGGCTCCGGGTTTCCGGTGACCTTCGACATATCGGTACGCTCGGCATCGAACTGCTGCAGCTCATAGTACATTGTGCCCCGTCCCGAATCGGTAGTTGTGGGTATGGGGGTGTCCTTGGGATCAGTCTCAGTCGGAACGGTCTCAGTGGGGACAGTCTCAGTGGGGACAGTTTCGGTCGGTACAGTTTCTGTAGGAGTGGTCTCTGTAGGAGTAGTCTCTGTGGGAGTTTCGACAGTGCTTTCCGACCTGTAGAAGTCGAACTGCTCATACTGACCGGTGACGGGGTCCAGCAGATAGTTGGCCCGGGTGTCAAAGCGTCCGTCGCTGTCCATATCGGCAAGCACAAGGATGATATCGGCGTTGCCGTCGTTGTTGGCGTCGTAGGTCTCCCAGTAGTAGGTCTCTTCAACTCCGTCGGCGTTGGTGTCACGGGAGAAAAGATATGCGCCGAAGTCGTCAAATCCGTCCCCGTCCGTGTCCGCCGTCATGCTGTCTATCATGTTCAGGTCTCCGGTGGGAGCGGTCTCTGCGATAACGGCTTCTTCGGAGGTCTCGCTGTCTTCTATGATGGTAATTACATCGTCATCCTTTGTGTCGCCGGTGCCGTTGGTGTCTTTTGTATCGCTGGTATCAGCGGTGCTGTCAGTATTGTCGGTGACGCTGATGTCGTTGGTGTCGCCGGTGTCATCGGTGTCATCGGTGTCATCGGTATCGTCGGTATCGTCGGAGTCATCGGTGTCATTGGTGTCGTCAACGTCTTCGATATCCTCAATGTCTTCGATATCCTCAATGTCTTCGATATCCTCGATGTCTTCGATATCCTCAATGTCTTCGATATCCTCAATGTCTTCGATATCCTCAATGTCTTCGATATCCTCGATGTCTTCGATATCCTCGATGTCTTCGATATCCTCAATGTCTTCGATATCCTCGATGTCTTCGATATCCTCGATATCCTCTATATCTTCAACATCCTCTGTATTGTCGGAGCCATCAATATCCTTTGTATCCGTCCTTGTGTCGGAAGCGGGGAGCTTATCCGGTGTGTCGGTGCCGTAGATGGCCTGGTTCACCTTGGCGTCGTCGGCCTGTTTCTGCTCCAGCTCCTCTTCCGTCATGGGCATCTCGTTTACGGGACGCCACATTCCCGATGCTTCATCACGCACAAGGGACACGGCGGGATCAAAGAATCTGCTGTCAATGGTTTCGGTGGGAGTCATGATGCGGTTCACCTGGAGCTGCTTTACGTCAAAGCTTCCGTCTCCGTCGGAATCCACACGGATTATTCTTTCCCCTGCCACAAAAGCGTTTTTGGTCTGATTGGTATTCATGTCGTAGGAGGGCAGGGTCACGAAATGGAACTCGTCCTCACGGTCGGTGCGGCCGTCCCCGTCAAGGTCACGGCGGTATACGACCGCGTCCGCCCCTGCGGGAGTGACACGGGTTATCTCGGTGGTCTCGTAGATGCCGTCGCCGTCCATGTCAAGCAGTCTTGAGGAGTAGCCTCCGAAGCTGCCGGGGGTGAACTCATAGTCCGTAGCGCTGACGCCCTCGGGCAGGTCGGTACCATCCAGTCCGAATACGGCGGCGGGGTTTTCGCTGATGTCCGTGGGTGGAGCCGTCAGCCTGTCGTACTCGGCAAATACCGATGTCTCGTCATAGGGCTGAACCGGTGTGTCCGAAGGGGCAGGTGTCGTGTCCGTGCCGGCATCGGAGGGAAGGTCCGCAGCGTCCTTTGGCGGGTTGTCAGACCCCAGCGTGCTCAGGTTTTCATACTCAATGTCTTCATACATACTTTTTGCCTCCTTTACTGAAATCGGTTATATCCGAACTGTGTACGAAGATGTGTCTGCAGCTTCTGCAGGTATTCCATAAACAGGTCGATGCACGGGCGGTAGACCGGCAGTACGGTGTAGCCAACAGAGAGCTTGTCGCCGTTCCATCCGGAAAAATATATATCGGCGCTCATAAACGCCTCCCACGATATACAGCCCTTGCTGAGAAGGGTCTCGTAATATATTCCGTAAGAGCACAGGGCAACTCCGTGTACAGACCCCAGCGCCTTTTCAACGCAAAGACAGATATTTCTGTTTTTGTCGCTGAAGAACCGGCGGTTGATGAAGGTATTGTATATCCACATATTGGAATCGCCCACGGATATCAGGTTATTCAGCTCGCCCCAGCGGTCAAAGCCGTAGCTGTAGGTAAAGTCCCTCACGGCTCCGAAAACGGCGGTGTTCTCTCCGCTGTACATCATTTCCGAAAAGAATTCCGGATTGGGCGGGGCGTTTTTGAGCAGCTCTACCCATGAGCTGTCGATGATGTCGGATTTTTTGAGGGTGATGGAGGAAAGGAGCCTGCGGTACACCAGACCCAGCACTACCGTTGACTGGGGATTTGGCAGGCGGAACACACGGTTCTTTTCCCTGCGTATTGCTTCAAGTGTGGGATGGTCAAGCATATCCGGCATTGTGCCGTCGATTATATCCTTTGCGAAGTACCAGGAGCTGTGGCCTCCGGCAAGTATCACAAGGTCAAGTCCGCTTTCCCTGAAATCCGGATCCAGAGAACAGCCCTTTTCAAGACAGCCGCGGATGAGATATACATAATCCCTGAGCTTGTCGTCTATCATGGCTTCAAAGCTCTGACGGGAGATGGGCGGGAATTTTACTCCTGCCGCTCCAAGATAGGCCCTGATAAAGCCGCACACGGTAACGTCCTTGTTTTTATTGAGATTTGCCGAGACGTTGTTTTCCTTCCACAGCTTTACGTTATTGCCCACACGCACCAGGTTGGGCACAAAGCTCTGCAGCTCCGGGGCAAGCACTCCCTTAAGAAAGCCCTCCACATAGCCCGCAAGCACCGTGTCAAGCTCGCTGCCGCCGAAGGTGGGGTCGTCCTCGCTGACGGGCCAGCAGGTGATTATCTCCACCTTGAGGGAATTTGCCTTTATTTCGCCGTTGGGTTCGGCCTCGAAGGAATATTTGCAAAGGGCGCAGTCGGTGGTGCCGGCGCCCATGTCGACCAGCAGGATATATCCGGGCTTCTCTGAGGATATCATTTTCGACACCGCAAGGTTGTCAAAGCTGCGGGAAACAACGGTGGTGACGGCTGCGGTGGCCTCGTCCATGCCTGTTACATTGGGGAACCCCGCGTCACGGGCAGCGGACAGCATAAAATCCGCCGTGTCCTTCTGCCATTTTACGGGGTAGGAGATGTTTGTTTCAACAGAGTCGCTTTTGTCCCCAAGCTGGTTTTTCTGCTGTTCGTACACCCGGTGAAGATATCTGAACAGCTCCTTTACAAGATAACGGCTTTTTTCCCGGGCGGCGTCATCGGCGCTTTCCAGGTCCATTTTGAAGTTGCGGTATATTGTGGCGCCCTCGGCGTCTTCGTTGGCCACGCGCCCGAAGTCCAGGCTGCCGTCGGCGTTTTCTCTGATGACCGATATAATGCTGCCCTTTGACTCTCCGTGCTCAAAGGAGACGGGTATATAGTTAAAGCTGTCCGCTGTCGGGTCATCAAGGTTATATCTCTTTATATTCATATAGGTCGATGAGGTGCCGAAGTCGATACCTATGACCCGGAGCATTCTTTTACCGTTTTTTGTGCCGGCCACTTTATGACCCCCTTTGGCTGAGTATTACTTTGGTGATTATCATATTATCAATTATAGTAGAAAATAATAATCAAGTCAACGGTTTTTTGACATAATATACAAGGTGTATGGACTGCGAAAGAGGGTGCGTTTTTGTCGGGAATTTATTGCATAAGAAAAGAAAATCATATATAATCGTATTGTAACAGACCCATAAGGAAAGCGGATGATATAATGGAAATAAAAGACAGCCGCATCGATGGCGGACGGGCTTTTGACTGGGGCAGGGCGTCCTCTGACTATGCAAGATACAGAGATATCTACCCCGAGGTGTTCTACCGTAAGATAACCGACCGGGGGCTTTGCATGAACGGACAGAGAGTGCTTGACTTAGGCACCGGAACCGGCGTTCTGCCGAGGAATATGTGCCGGTTCGGAGCAAGGTGGACGGGTACGGATATTTCAGAAGAACAGATCGAACAAGCCCGCAGACTGTCCCGGGGAACGGATATTGATTATCTCGCCTGCGCCGCCGAGGATGTGGATTTCCCCGACGAGACCTTTGATGTTATAACCGCCTGTCAGTGCTTCTGGTACTTTGACCATGAGAGGCTTGTGCCGAAGCTGTGGGGGATGCTCAGACCCGGCGGAAGTCTGCTGGTGCTGTATATGGCGTGGCTGCCCTTTGAGGACAGGATCGCCGGAGAAACCGAAAAACTGGTCCTTAAATACAATCCCGGCTGGAACGGCTGCGGCGAGACCCTTCATCCCATAGGCATACCGGATGTCTGCGGAAAGTATTTTGATGCGGTGTATCATGAAGAATACAGGCTGCCGGTACACTTTACAAGAGAAAGCTGGCACGGCCGTATGAGGGCCTGCCGGGGCGTGGGCGCATCACTGACTCCAGACGAACTGAAAGGCTGGGAGCAGGAGCATATAAGACTTCTGGAGGATATTGCGCCGGAGGAATTTGACGTGCTGCACTATGCGGCTCTTGCAGAGCTCAGAAAAAAAGACCCGCCCGGGCGGGACGAGTCTCAGGAGGATGTCTGATATGAAAAAGAAAAACAAAAATCAGGAAGGCGAATCCGGGGTATTAAGGCTGATAAAAAAACGCCGGAAGGGTCTGCTCAGGATAGTGTTCAGCAGATTCGGCATAATATTTGCGCTGTTTATCATACAGATAGTTGGCGTTATTGCGATATTTGATTTACTGGACGAAAACTTTGAGTGGTTCGCGCTTGCCATGGGCTTTTTTATCATTGCAATGTTCCTCCACCTTTTCAACAGTGACATGGACGCCACCGCAAAGCTGACATGGCTTTTGCTGATGATACTGTTTCCCGTACAGGTGTCCGTCATGCTGCTGATAACCCAGAAAAGAGTAGGTCACCGCGGGATGGAAAAACGGCTCAAAGCCCTTAATGCAGAAAGCAAAGACAAACTGAGGCGGGACGAAGAGGTGCTTCAGGAAAAGGATATCACCGAGAGCGGTACCGACGCTCTTAACCGTTATCTTAACAAAAGCGGTAATTTTCCTTTGTACAGGAATACCGAAGTCACGTTTTTCCCCTTGGGTCAGGATAAGTTCAGGGTGCTTCTGACAGAGCTGCAGAAGGCGGAAAAATTCATATTCTTAGAGTACTTCATAATAGACGAGGGTCTGATGTGGGGCAGCATATTGAAAATACTTGCGGAAAAGGCAAAGCAGGGCGTTGAGGTGCGTGTAATGTACGACGGTATGTGCGAGATGTCCACCCTCACTCCCGACTATCCCAAACGGATGGAAAAGCTGGGGATAAAATGCAAGTCCTTTTCAAAGCTGCACCCGTTTATTTCGACCCACTACAACTACCGTGACCACCGCAAGATACTGGTGATCGACGGCAAGGTGGCATTTAACGGCGGCGTTAATCTTGCAGACGAATATATCAATCATGTCCGGCGCTTCGGCCACTGGAAGGACACCGCGGTGATGCTCAGGGGCGAGGCTGTGGACAGCTTTACTCTCATGTTCCTGCAGATGTGGAACCTGACGGAGGAGGACCCGCAGTGGGAGCCGTATATAAACTGCGCCGGACCGGTAAAATGCAGGGGATACGTTATGCCCTATTCCGACAGCCCTCTGGATGAATACAAGGTGGGGGAGAACGTGTATATAGACATTCTGTCCCGGGCGCAGAAGTATGTTTATATCATGACACCCTATCTGATACTTGACAACGAGCTGGAAGCGGCGCTGAAATTCGCCGCCCAGAGGGGAGTTGACGTGCGGCTGATACTGCCGGGGGTGCCGGACAAAAAGGCCGCCTATGCCCTTGCAAAGTCCCATTACCCATATCTTATTGATGCGGGAGTAAAAATTTACGAATACACTCCCGGATTTGTCCACGCAAAGGTGTTTGTGAGCGACGACATCAAGGCTGTTGTAGGCACGATCAATCTTGACTACCGCAGTCTGTACCATCACTTTGAATGTGCCACATATCTTTACATGAACGACTGTATACCTTCGATATGCGAGGACTTTCTTATGACACAGGAGAAATGCCGTCAGGTCAGCCACGAGACCATAAAGCGGGAAAAGCTGTCCTACAAGATCGGCGGCACGGTCATGAAGCTGTTTGCCCCGCTGATGTAACTATTTATTGATGGAGATTGCCGGGTAGTTGTGGATTTAAAAAGACATAAGAACAGAAATAAGAAAAGAGGATGCCCTGATTCGGACATCCTCAATTTTAAAAAGGAAAGTACAACTCCTCACCGGATGTGTTAATATAATCTAACGGTAAAAACTCAATATCGTTTATCTTGGCGATAAGAGAGAAATTCCATCCTATTGCGATGTCAACATTACCCTCAGCTCGGGATTTTCCTAAAATTGCTATTAGGGAACCTTTCGGAATAGAGGAACTTTCAGACAATGGTATGTCCACCAAGGAATGACCATAACACACTATATCCTCAGCTGTTAGTTCAATACCATCACCGTCGTAGTACGGAATAGAATTAAATACTTCTTCAGAAGATATTGAACTTTCTGCCGTACTCTCAATCTGTGAAGCGTCCGGGGAGGACTCAACAATTGAACTATCAACATCGGATTCTTCTTCCGACTTCTCATCAACAGAGCTTTCGACCTTGGACTCTTCTTCGGATTTCTCATCAACAGAGCTTTCGGTCTTTGAAGCATCCTCGGAGGTGTCAGTTTCAGAGCCGTCCTCTGCTGAGCTGTCCGGCACAGGGGTGACCTCGCTCACGGCTTCACTGGGAGTGGACAGGGCGCTTTCCTCGTTTTTGTTGGCAGGCTTATTACAGCCCGAAAAAGCGGCGGTTGTGAGTGCTGCCATTGCCAATAAAGCGATGATCGAACGTAACTTTAAAGGATTCTTTTTCATAAGCTGATTCCCTCCGATTTAGTGTTGTGTCCCCTGTGCGGGATTTGTGATAGTGTGACTTTATTGTAGCAAATAGTTACATTATAGTCAATGAATGAAATATTAATATTTTGTTATCCGTTTTGAAGAAAACCGAATTAACGAATAGAGAACAGTGTTTATATCCGTGAGTGCCACACAATAAATTCAACTCCAGTATAAACAGGCACGCCAAAACATGAACAGCGTGGGAAGTTTGAAATCCTGATGACATCAGCCGGAAAGCGGCGCTATATGCGGCATTTAACTCCCTCCGGCGCTGCGCGCCGAACACCTCATCCGTCACGGCAGGGCCGTGCCACCTTCTCCTGAAAGGAGAAGGCTATCAGGCCCCCTCTCAGAGTGAGCTGTCAGCGAAGCTGACTGAGGGAGAGAGAAGCGCTCGCTTCGCTCGCTCAATGAATAGTGAATAATGAATAATGAATAGTGAAAAATATTTGCTGACGTTCAATTTCCGAATAAACAGGCGGGAACGCTCGCTCAGAGAATAGAGAATAACGAATAGTGAATAATATTGATAAACAGGCACGTCAAACTATAAACAGCGAATGAAGTGTAAAATTCCGAAGAAATTAGCCGGAAAGTGCCGCTATATGCGGCACGGCGGCGGAGGTTGAAGGTATATGACGTGCCGTCCGGCGCGGGAATAATACTATCCCATCCGACCCCAGAGCGTAACGTAGTGGAGCGACAGCGCGAATCGTCCAGTGCGGTCACGCACAAAAAACAACCACCCTATTGGGTGGCTGCTTTCATGTGTTGGCATCTTCCTATTTTCCCGGATCGTCACCAATCGAGTATCTTCGGCACCATTGAGCTTAACTTCCGTGTTCGGCATGGGA
>JBGUWL010000273.1:0-2095 GCA_045221075.1 Acutalibacteraceae bacterium | reverse complement strand
AGTTTGCAGTCCAACCTTTTCAATCAGCATGGAAACCGCCTGCGGAAGTTGGTCGAATGTTATGTTGTTCATATTATATATGTGTCGGTTTTTATTTGAGTGTAATCTGTTCGGATGCCTTGCGCTTGAGGTCGTTCACCACATCGGCATAGACCTGTGTCGTGCCGACATTGCTGTGCGTGAGCATCTTTGAAATGGTATAGAGGTCTGTTCCTGCGGCAAGCTGAAGGGTCGCGTATGTGTGCCTGAACCCATGGAACGTGATGTGCTTGGTGATTCCGGCAGACTTGATCCAGTCCTTGAGATAGAGGGGAAGAATTGTCTTCGTCAGCCCCTTGAACACCTGTCCCTCGCCGCGCTCGCCGCATAGTGCGAGTGCTTCATCCGACAGCGGCAGCACGGCTTCCGTCTTGGTTTTCTTGGTGACGATGTGCATGCACCAGCCGCCGTCAGCTCCTCTTATGATGTTCTCCCATTGCAGACGGATGATGTCGCTGATGCGCAGACCCGTAAGGCAGGAGAACAGTGCGGCACTCCGTATAACAGGTTTCTCGCAGGGAGTGGCGGCAAGCATCCTCACCTCTTCAAGCGTCAGGAACTCGCGTTTCGTGCTTGACTCCTTGGCGTGCTTCAGCCGTGGGGCGATGTTCTCCTTGATGCGTTTCTCCTCGTATGCGATGCGGAGGACGCATTTCAGCTTGTTGAGGTTGTTGTTGGCGGTAGAAGCCATCATCTTGCCCTTGGTTGGAGTGGTGAGCGACAGCAGATAGGTGAGAAATCCCTGGCAGAAGTCAAGCGTCAGATTGTCGAAGGTGCAGCTTCCGCCGCAATACTTCTCGAAGTGCTTGTAAGCGGTGTTCCAGTTGCGGTAATTGTCATCGTCCGCCATCTTGGAACGGAAATACTCAAGAAAACTCTCCTTGCCGCGGTTGCGGTCAAGGAATCCGTATTCCTCGTTGATGATGGCTTCGGTTCTGCGGCATTTGACAAGCTCGGCATTGCGGAGCATGGTCTTGTTGAACTCAGCCTCGAATTTGTCTTTCGGGTCGGCATAGATGTATATTCCCAGATACTCCCGTCTTGTCGGCTTGCCTGTCTTGGGATGCCGTATAGCCGGGTAGAAGTCAAGGTATAGCGACACCTGACCGTTCTTGATGGGTCGCTTCCTGACAGTCACTTTCGTGCAGATGTTTGTCATATCGGTTCTGTATTTAATTGTTGTTTAATTCATTGTCCTGTTCTCTCTTGGCTTTTGTGCTTGCGCTCTTGCGTTCCGCAATCTTTCGGGCGGCATCCCAATCGGCTTTAAGGTAGTACAAACGATTACCGTGTATGCGCTTTGTCCTTACCCCGTGGGTGAGCGCGAACCTGCGGACTTGGGTCTTTCCCAGCCCGAACAGGCGCATGATGTCGAAACAGGAATACCAGTGCTCCGACAGGTTGCTTCCCAGCCGTTCCGCTTCCTGCGCCATAGCCTTGTCAACCTCGGCTTTCGGGAAGCACTTGGTGGCGTTGGCTTTGATACAGGGTATCGAGTATCGCATACGGAGATTGTAAAATCGCCCGTAGGTATAATTGAATTTCCGGCATATCTCAGCCATCGTATAAAGGTCGCCTCCGGCAGTCTCCCTGTCCGTGAACGTGTCGCGCACGGACTGTTTGTAGTTTGCCGCCGGAATGAGCTGCCGTTTCGGGCTACCCTTCGCTTTCTTCTTTCCCTCCTTTTGAGAAAGGTCTTTTTCGGTGTTCGGTGTATCTTCGTTCATCTTCTTTTTTGTCTTTTTACCCTGCCTGGCGAAGATTGACACGCTCCGCTTGCAGTAGGTTGTCTCTTTAATCATCAGAAAGAAATCCTCCCTGGTGATGATTGTGATGTGGTATGTAAGTCTGCAAGCCCGGAGAGTGCCTTTATAAATGAGGTTATACACTGTCCGGCTGCTCACTTGCAGGATGTCCGCCACTTCCCCGATGGTGAGGAAAGGCTTGTCGGTCATGCCCCGGTCATAGCCGGGCTGACCTGTTAAATTGTGTTTAATTTGACGGTCCATTATCGAAGAAATTTGTTGCACGCTCTTGAAAGCTGTTGCACGTTGCT
>JBGUWL010000272.1:0-3619 GCA_045221075.1 Acutalibacteraceae bacterium | reverse complement strand
AAAAAACCCCGCCAGAGTTCTGCCTCACAGGCAGCCGCTCCGGCGGGGTCTTCATTCATTTCAAATAGCGATCAGTACTGTTCGACGTCCTGAAGAGCAGCGTAGCCTTCCTCGCCGGTCCGTACTTTGATGACGTTGACAACATCGTAAACGAAGATTTTCCCGTCTCCGTAATGACCGGTATAAAGCACCTTCTTCGCAGTGTCGACCACCGTTTCGACGGGGATCTTCGAAACGACGACTTCTACTTCGATCCGCGGATGCAGATAGATCTCCTGTTCGGCGCCACGATAACGTGTCACACCGTGTCTCATACCACAGCCGAGGACGTTCGTGACGGTCATGCCGGTGATCCCGATGTCCATAAGAGCATTCTTGAGTTCATCAAGTTTATCCTGCTTGATCACGATGCTGAGTTTGTGGATCGCGACCGGAGTTGCAAGACCTGTGTTACGGGGTACTTTGACCACCTTGACCGGAACCGCAGTCTCGACCGGAACAGGTTCGCTCGGGAAACCGGCCAGTTCAGCCTCGACCAGGCGATCTGCAGCATCCAGCTCTGCCGTATTGAGCTGGACCGGAAGACTGACATTGCTGTTGATGGACGGCATAAAGTCGGGATAGGCGCTGACAAGACCGTGTTCCGGAATGTCGAGACCGGAAAGTTCTTCCTCACGGCTCACACGCAGGCCGACCGAATGTTTGAGGGCAACAAAAAGAACAAATGCCGTACCGGCAGCCCAGGCCGCCGTCACCAGGACACCGAGAAGCTGGACCCCAATAAAATGTCCGCGAGACATGCCGGCATCGGACAGAAATTCGCTTGTTGCAAATATGGCGGTAAGGACCGTTCCGACTGCACCGCTGACACCGTGGACGCTGATGGCACCGACCGGGTCATCGACCTTCAGTTTTGCAT
This sequence comes from Acutalibacteraceae bacterium, assembly GCA_045221075.1. Taxonomy (GTDB): domain Bacteria; phylum Bacillota; class Clostridia; order Oscillospirales; family Acutalibacteraceae; genus UBA1213. The sequence goes on along the minus strand of JBGUWL010000272.1, from coordinate 2,700 downwards.
CGACAAATTCCACACTGAGCAGCATCGCAAAACTGCTGATAATACCAATGAGCGCTGCCGCCCAGGGGTCCACCGCGTCACAGCCCGCGGTGATCCCGACCAGGCCGGCAAGCGCGCCGTTCAAAGTAAGCGACACATCGGGCTTCTTATAACGGATCCAGGTATAGATCAAAGCGGTATCTGTGGCAGCTGCAGCGGCAAGGTTCGTATTAAAAAACACCTTGCCGGCAAGTGCCGCGTTATCACCCATCATACTGACTGTGGAACAACCATTGAACCCGAACCAGCAAAACCAGAGGATGAAGACACCCAATGCTGCCAGAGGGATGTTGTGGCCGGGAATGGCACGAGGTTTTCCGTCACGGCTGTATTTTCCGATCCTGGCCCCCAGCAGAGAAGCACCGACCAAAGCAATGACACCACCGGTCATATGGACCGCAGTCGATCCGGCAAAATCGTGGAATCCCATCGCAGAAAGCCATCCTCCGCCCCAGATCCAGTGACCCTCGATCGGATAGATCACGAGACTGATAAATGCGCTGTAAAGACAGTAAGAGCTGAACTTCGTACGTTCTGCCATTGAACCGGACACGATCGTTGCAGACGTTGCGCAGAAAACGGTCTGGAAAATAAAATACGAGAACATGGAAACGCCTTCCGGCAGGGAAGCGGAATAATCTCCCTGTGTGAAAAAGTCGAGCGCTCCAAAAATCGCGGACTGTGAACCAAACATGATGCCAAACCCGACGACCCAGTAAAGAACGGCTCCGATAGCCAGATCCATCATATTTTTCATAATGATGTTGCCGGCATTCTTTGCTCTCGTAAACCCGGCTTCACACATCGCGAATCCTGCCTGCATAAAAAACACAAGCGCAGCACCGAGGAGGACCCAGGTGTTGTTGAGACCAGAACTCAGCAAAGTGATTACATTGGTATCCATGAGAAATATCATCTCCCTTTTAGACTAAAAAACGGCAGGGAATGGGAGGGAGGCGATCGATCGCACACCTTCGACATCCTTGCCGTATTTTTATAAAATGCATTTTTCCTATCTAGATAAAAAAAGAAGAACGACAAGGGCGCTTGTCCTCGGGACTCCGTTGTCGTTCGTTGCGTGTATTTTATTGCTTGATGCAAAATTTGTCAACCCATTTTTCAAAAAAAGATATGTTTTTATTTTTGATGCATTAGCATCTTGAATTAAAAGAGCCTAATGTGTAAACTATAACAAATATATGAAATCTATTTACCATCCATTTTTCAGGAGGGCATGAAAATGTATACACGTGAAGATGTTTTAACGTTCGTCGAAGAGGAGGACGTCAAGTTCATCCGCCTCGCATTCGTCGACATTTTCGGAAAACAGAAGAACATCGCCATCATGCCGGGTGAGCTGAAGCGGGCCTTCGACGAGGGCATCCCGTTCGCTTCGAGCAACATTGACGGCTTCAAGGAGTATGTCCTGTCCGACCTGTACCTGCACCCGGACCCGTCGACGCTCTCTATTTTGCCCTGGAGGCCCTCTAACGGCCGCGTCGTGCGCATGTTCTGTAACGTGACTTACCCGGGCGGAACTCCCTTTGAGGGCGATTCACGGTCCATTCTCCAGGCTGCCATCCGGTATGCCGCGGACAACGGAGTGAACTGCACCTTCGGCAACGAAAGTGAATTCTATCTGTTCAAGACCGACGACGAGGGGAGACCCACGAAGGAACCCTTCGATGAAGCCGGTTACCTCGACATCGCTCCGGAAGACAAAGGCGAGAACGTCCGTCGTGAGATCTGCTTCACGCTGTCCGACATGGGCATCGTGCCGGAGTCTTCGCACCACGAGGCGGGCCCCGGACAGAACGAGGTCGACTTCCGGTATTCCGACCCGCTGACCGCCGCGGAAGACGCCATCACCCTTCGCTCCGTCATCAAGACCATCGCCATGCGTAACGGCCTCTACGCGGACTTCTCTCCGAAGCCCCTTGAAGAGCACAGCGGCAACGGCATGCACATCAACATCATGGTCCACGCCATGGACGGGGAAGACAAACTCCGTTCCTTCATGGCCGGCATCATCAAACATATCGAGGAGATCACCTTCTTCCTGAACCCGACCGAGCAGTCCTACCGCCGGTTCGGCGAGAAGAAAGCGCCGGTGTACATCACCTGGTCCTCCGAGAACCGTAACCAGCTCATCATGATCCCGGAATGCTCCAAGAACAGACGTCACCTGAAACTGCGTTCGCCGGACTCGGGCTCGAACCCGTACATCGCGTACGCTCTGCTCATCTACGCCGGCCTCGACGGCGTCCGGAACAACATGGACCCGGGCGAGCCCACCAACCTCGACCTCGCCGGCAAAGACCACAGCGAGCTCAGGAAGCTGCCCCTCAGCCTCGAAGAAGCCCGCAGCAAAGCCCTCGGCTCCGCCTTTGTCCAGGGCATCCTGGGGGAGGATTATTTGAAACTGTTCTGATTCCGGCGAGCGCTCCGGTACGATTGTAACCAGACCCGAACTTTGTGATGCACGGGGAAGAAACAAATATAGAAATACCAATAAAAGGAGGTGGACTTATGAAACAGGAACAGACAGCGAGTGTCATGATCGTCTCTACAACAGACAAGGCACTTGGCTTTTTCCAGAAAATACTGCCCAAAGACCAGTTTTATCCTCTGACATGGGTCCACTCCGCAGGGGAAGCGCAG
>JBGUWL010000271.1:0-43017 GCA_045221075.1 Acutalibacteraceae bacterium | reverse complement strand
AAACGTCGTTAAGGTTAAGGCGATAGTAAACGGCAGTCCGAAACGCGTTAATGTCTGCACCCGTTGCCTTCGTTCAGGTAAGGTTACAAGAGCTGTCTGAGCTTTTGGACATACAGAATCGTTTTACTTATATTAACATACGATTAATAAAGAAAATGCAGTTCGCTTCCTGTTAAAGACAACAAACGGACTTAGCTTCGGCCGTGATGCCGGTTTCCGGCAGAACAGTCACCATGTAGAAACAAACACGCCATTCCGCAAGAGAGTGGCGTGTTTTTTTGTTATGCTGTTTTGCCTTCGGGATCATATCAGCCTATGGGCTATCATCGGCTGAAGGATGCATATTATAATAAAGGGTGTCAGCGAGACTATCATATTGACGTTCCGCCGGCGGACGCGCTTTTTAATATCGAGAATGTTCATTTCGTTCTTTACTGACCGGAGCATATTGACTGCAACAGCCCATGCACCCAACAGGATATATAGTATCAGGTGGATACTGACAAACCGCTGATAGAGCTTTCCTTTGAATGCTTCGTAATGTCCCAGTTCCATAAGGTCGCTGCGGTGCTGTATATAGTAATGACCGCCCAGCACCACCGCAAGCAGAAGGATGAGCTGGATTATGGCGGTTATGAGGACAGAAGTGTCACAGAACAGTTTTTTCTTCACGTAGCAACCCTCCTTATATCATCGCTTTTATCAGTATCCGTCCGCAGCCCAGCAGCATCGGCACCAGTGACCATGTGCAAACGGACAGGAAATACCTTAGACGAGAGCAGGTGGGATTATGTTTTTTGACTATCTGATAGCCCTTGATATTAAAGATGATCAGCGTGGTGACTGCGAACAGTAGCCAGAAATAAAAGAATGAAATATCTTTCATTGAAGAGCTGTACCACTGATAGTATTTATCGAAGGGGGGAGAGTTCAATATAACATAAGTGAAACCAAGATAAAACAACTTACTGTAGATCACTCCGAAAAACAGATTGACCAGTATAGGTCCCGGATTTATGATGATCGGCCGCTTTTCTTCATTCATGCGGATACCTCCTTTGACCGTTGTATTGTTCCAATGTGAATATTTTATGCTGTTATTATATTATATTAACTCACAAAAGTCAATGAAAAAGGATCACTGTTTATTGATGACAAGAAAACCCGGACGATTCTTCTGTTTCGTTCCGACATTGAAAAACAAAACACCGTTCCGTATGGGAGCAGCAATTTATGCCGGTATTACAAATTCACCCCTGACCGAAAAGTCATCCGGTCAGGGGTGATTTCATTTGAGTTGCAGGGATTTACAGCATACCGTGAACATAGTTGAATATATCTTCGGGGGAGGGGCCTTCGCCGTCAAGGTTGCGCTGCAGGTCTTCGGCAACAGTGGAGCGGCTTGATTCCTGTTTGCTGGGTTCTTCGTAGCTCGGTTCTTCATAGCTTGACTCAACATAGCTTGACTCCTGCTGCATTGACGACTCTTCTTCGGCAGCCCTGCTCTTTTCCTCCTCTTCTTCGGCGGCGTCAGTATATACCCTGATCTTTGTTTCCGACAGGATGACATCGGTTCCGGCGATCTTTGCCGTGACAAGGCACTCACCCTTTGAAACGGGAGTCAGCTCGCCGTACTTGTCTATCGTGGCAACGGAGGTGTCGTCGGAGGTCCATTCGATGACAAGTCCCTTTTCATCCTTTTCATTCAGTTCAACTCCGCTGTGAAGAGAAATATCCGTCTGGTTCAGGTAAACCGTTACGGTGCGGGTCTGGGAGCCGTTTTTGTTGTATTCTTCGATGAAGTCTCCGCTTTTATAGAACAGCGGATCGTAGGAATTACTGGAACTCTGGTTATCTCTGTCAACGATTATCTCGCTTTTTCCCTCGAGCCACTTTTTGTAGGCGTCTGCGATGTCCTGATCGGAGGACTGCTTGATGTCGTTTATGTAAAAAGTTCCTCTTCCTTCAATATATTCGCTGTGCTCCCAAAGGTAGGTATCCCTTAATTTGCTTTTTCCGTTTTCTTCGATCGAACTGAAATATGATTTAATTAGTTCTCCTCCGCCACTTCCATGGTAAGTATTTCCTTTAATATATATTTTCTTTGTGTTCTGATCTACAAAAAAGTGGGTGAGCTGAGGACCTCCTGCGTTGAAAGCGTTAGAAAACATCATTTCGTCCTCATTGCTCAGCGCATCGGCGGAAAGCCCTGCGGTACAGATCATTGCTGCGGCAGACAAGGACAGTATTACTGTCAATACGGTTTTGAATCTAATATTTTTCATAGATATTGCTCCCTTACCAGACGGCCTTATAATTAAATGGGTACTCATCAGCTAAATGACCGGAGGATACAGCCTGACCGTCCTGTATAGTGTACCAGTCATAGACAACGTTGAATACATCAAAATTATGTGTTTCGGTAGGGTCATTGTATTCTTTGCTTCCCGGTAATGCCGGTGTGGTGACAAATTTGACGACCATTTCATAATTGCCGTCAGCGTCAAAATCCTTGATGACCGCATCGCAGTAATACAGACGTCCCATATTTATGTCGCCTGTGGTGTCATAGGTAAAGTTTTTCTGTTCCTTCAGCTCATTTTTCTTGTTGGTGAGAATGGTAATGGTCTTGACAAGCTCTTCGTCCATCGGGGGAACAGAGGATTCCTCCTGTGACTCTGCGCTGTTCTGAGAGTCTGTGCTGCCCTGATCGTCTGCGCTGTTCTGCGATTCCTCGGCGGATGTGTCGTTGCTCTTGCCGTTGTCCTGAACTGATGAAGACGTATTATTGTCAGAGCTTTCTGACTTGTCCTGTGTATTGCCGCAGCCGCTCAGGACAAGACCCGAAAGCAGTGCCGCCGTCAGGGCAAGCAGGACCGCTCTGCTTTTTCTGCGTGTTAACATTTTTGTACCTCCGATATGACGCAATACCCCTTGACGGCGGTATCCGTCTGTTTTAATGTTTTACGGAATATGGTCGTGATGACCATTGCTGTAATTATTTACAAGATCATTATATTACCATAATAAATTAATGTCAACAAGATTTATCATTAAACAAGTGCGGTCAATACCGCCGCGCTGACAGAACTACAGGGGAGACTTGTGGGATGCAGATGTCTGTTACACGAAAAGACAGTCAAAACTTGATTCAATAATAATCAAAAGGAAATTATCTGTTTCCCCTTGACATATCGGTTTAAGGGTAGTATAATATATTTAACGATTAAACAAATGTTTAATCATAAAGAAAGGCGGTATATGTATGAAAAAGACCTATAAAATTGAAGTGGACTGCGCAAACTGCGCCAACAAAATGGAGATCGCTGCAAAGAAAACAGAGGGCGTTAAGGACGCTGCGGTCAACTTTATGACCCTGAAGATGGCTGTGGAGTTTGAAGAGGGCGCAGACCCCAAAGAGGTTATGGAGCGTGTTAAGAAGGCCTGCAAAAAGGTGGAAAGCGACTGCGAATTATATGTAAAGTGAGATCCTACGCCGCTCCTGCCCTGTTGTGTGCAGGGGCGCGCTTTGTCTGTGGGCTGATTTTTCATTAACCGGATGTTCTGACATTATTTCTGTGCTGAGGATGGTTCGATATGCACGGATACGGAAGTGTTCTGAGGGAGTGGGTAAAATGACAAAAAAACAGAAAAAGAATCTAATCCGCATTATCGCTGCGGCGGTTCTGACCACGGCTTTTATTTTCGTTCCCGCAGAGGGGCTGTGGCGTCTTGGGCTGTTCCTGATCCCCTATCTGATAGTGGGCTATGACATACTGATAAAGGCAGTAAAGGGAATAATCCATGCCCAGCCTTTTGACGAGTGCTTTCTGATGGCCTTTGCCACAATAGGCGCAATAGTGATCGGACTTATGGGTGACGGAGATTATATCGAGGCTGTGGCCGTAATGCTGTTCTATCAGATAGGCGAGTGGTTCCAGAGCTACGCTGTGGGGAAAAGCCGCCGGAGTATCAGTGAACTGATGGACATACGGCCAGACCATGCAAACCTTGAACAGGACGGGGAGATAACCGAGACCGACCCCGATGAGGTGGAGATCGGTTCCGTCATCGTTGTAAAACCCGGTGAAAGAATACCTATAGACGGAATTGTGATCGAGGGAAATTCCGCCCTTGATACCAGCGCTCTTACCGGTGAAAGCGTACCCCGCAGTGTCCATGAGGGGGATGAGGTAATAAGCGGCTGTGTAAATATGTCCGGCGTTCTGCGTGTTCGTACAACAAAGGAGTTCGGCGAATCCACAGTATCCCGTATTCTGGAGCTTGTGGAGAACGCCAGCTCACGAAAGTCCCGCTCGGAAAACTTTATCTCAAGATTTGCACGTTACTACACTCCCGCTGTGGTTTTCGGCGCCATTGCCCTTGCTTTGTTCCCTCCGCTGCTGAGACTTATTTTCGGTGCAGAACCTCTGTGGGGGATGTGGATATACAGGGCGCTGACCTTCCTTGTAATAAGCTGTCCCTGTGCTCTTGTCATCAGCATACCCCTCAGCTTTTTTGCGGGTATCGGAGGCGCCGGAAGAAGCGGTGTACTTATAAAAGGCTCAAACTATCTTGAAATGCTTTCAAAGACCGGAACGGTGGTATTTGACAAGACCGGCACCCTGACAAGGGGAGTTTTTGAAGTAACATCCGTTCATCCCGACAGGGTGGACGAACAAACACTTCTCCATCTTGCCGCCCATGTCGAAAGATATTCCACCCATCCCATCGCTTTTTCCCTGAGGGCGGCATATCCCCATGAGGATGACGACTGCTCTATAGAACAGGTACAGGAGCTTGCCGGACATGGTGTTACTGCGCTTGTGAACGGCGAAGTCATTGCCGTGGGAAACGCAAAGCTGATGAAGCGTCAGGGCGCACGGATCATAAAATGCTCCCATCATCACAGCGGTACTGTCATCCATATAGCAAGAGGCAGCGAATATCTTGGTCATATCGAGATCAGCGATGTGATAAAACCTACATCCGCAGAGGCCGTGAAGCAGCTAAAAAAACTCGGTATTGACCGGACGATAATGCTCACCGGCGACAGTGAATCCGCAGCGGAAGCCACGGCGGGTATGCTGGGTATTGACGAGGTTTACAGCGGACTTCTCCCCGCTGACAAGGTGGAGAAGCTGGAGGGCATCATTGAATGCAGGCAGGGCAAAGGCGCTGTGGCATTTGTGGGAGACGGCATAAACGACGCTCCTGTGCTTACCCGTGCGGACATCGGCGTTGCAATGGGCGGACTTGGTTCGGATGCGGCGATCGAGGCAGCGGACATCGTGCTGATGGATGACGACCCCATGAGCATTTCAGCGGCGATACGGATAGCGCGCCGGTGTATGAGGATAGTGAAGGAGAACATCTGGTTCTCTATCGGAATTAAGGTCCTGTGTCTTGTGTTGGGCGCTCTCGGATTTGCCAATATGTGGGCTGCGATCTTTGCCGATGTGGGCGTGATGGTCATTGCGGTCCTGAATTCATTGAGAAATGCTCGTCACGTACCGCGGTTACGGCTATAATTGTGTCGGTTGCGGATAAACAGGCACGCCAAAGCATGAATAGTGCAAAGAACTTGAAATTTTCAGGAAACCAGCCGGAAAGTGCCGCTATATGCGGCACGGCGGTGCCGGCGAGCCGCCGGTGGTGACTTCGCGTCCAGGTTCAATGGCATACGGTGTTTTTTGTCCCGCGGTTACGGCTTTTTAGTGCCCGCATATTTTTATGTGATTGGCGCGGGAGTAATACTATCCTGTCCGAGTTCAGAGCGAAACGTCAGTTGAGCGACTGACATGAATCGTCCAGTGCGGTCACGCACCGGCGGCTTGACTTTGATGGAGGGATGTATTATAATTGGGGAAAACAGTTCGGAAACAAAGAGATGAACGGAGTGATGTCATGGAATTTAACAAAAAAAACATGATGAGGCTGTTTTTCCTCGCGGCATGTATCATACTGTTCTATCTGGGCTTCAAGCACATGGATATCGTATTCAGCTTCATAAACTGGCTGCTGAATGTTCTTGTGCCGTTTATTATAGCGGGTGTTGTTGTCATTCTCCTCAACGTTCCACTGAAAGCCATAGAACGACATCTGTTCAGGCCAAAGAATAAGCCTGTCAGCCCCCTGAAAGATAAACTCCGCCGTCCTATTGCCATCGTGCTTTCTATATGTATTTTCCTTGCGATAATCGCTCTGTTCCTCGTTATAATCATTCCGGAGATCGGAAAGAGTCTTCAGGGAATTGCGGAAAAGATACCTGACGTAATAAGCCGGCTGCAGGAATGGGTGGCAGAGACCGCAAAGCGTGAAGACTTCTTTGGTCAGGTGGCATCTCAGGTCAATATCGACTGGGATACCATCCAGAACACTATCGTAAGCTTCCTGCAGGATAACAGCACAACACTTGTCAACTCGGCCTTTAATGTCATCAGCTCCATTATCAGCGTTGCCGTTAACGTATTCCTTGGTATCGTGCTGGCCGTGTATATCCTTGCAAAAAAGGAAAAGATCGCTTCCGACATCAAAAAGCTGGTTTATTCCATATTTCCCATGAAAAAAGCAGACTATCTTGTTGAGGTAGGACAGCTTACCAATAAATCCTTCTACAACAGTATTACCGGTCAGATGATAGAGTGTGTCATCATCGGTGTTCTCACTTCTCTTGGAATGACCATTTTCGGGTTCCCTTATGCAGCCCTTGGCGGCGTTGTGGTTGCCCTCATGTCATGGATACCCATGTTCGGTATTTTTATCGGCTCGGCTATTGTTGCTCTGCTTCTGCTTGCAACGGCAGACCCGATGCAGGCTCTGTGGTTCATAATATATATGGTAGTCCTCCAGCAGATAGAGGGAAATCTTATCTTCCCGAGAGTTGTGGGTTCTCGTATCGGACTGCCGCCGATAATTATGATATCTGCTATCGTGCTTTTCAGTGCGTTTTTCGGTATTATCGGCCTGCTTGTGTGCGGCCCCGTTACCTATGTGCTCTATACCCTGGGCAGACGCTTTGTGGCATCCCGATTGAAAGAGAAGAATATACCCCGGAGCAAGTATCAGCTTGTGTATGACAGAGCCGAGGCTGCGGAAGAGTTCTATGAGATAAAAAAGGGACTGTCGGATGACGACATGGATGTCAGTGACGGCCCTGATACATCTTCAGACGAACCGGAAACTCCGGAGAACACGTTCGCGCCGGAACCTGAAGAAGATACTCCGGACCCGTCGGACAAAACCGTTTCCGACAGCGAATCGCAGAATAAACCGGCTTCCGCAGAAAACCATCAGCCTGCTGACAAACTTTCTGAAAAACCTTCCGGAAAGCCTTCAGGGGCTGCGCAGGTATCGGCCGGAGCAAAACCCCGCAATTATCCCGCTCAAAAGGGCAAAAAACGCAAAAAACGCTGAGCACGGGGCTGTAAAGGGACAGATGATAACATGTAGAGCTATTATATTTACACGTCCGATCTGAGGGAATTGCTCATTCAAAAAGAAAAAACTTACAGACGGTCAGTCCTGATCTTAAGGGCTGGCCGCTTTTTTGTGCTTTATCGCAGAAGATAATATATGTGAAGTTAATAAAATTTTATTTTTCTATTGTAATGATATGGTATGATATGTTAAAATGGTATACGGGGAAAATGCAATCATTAATGGGGGGATAGGGTTGCTTAAGATCAGAAAAATATTCAGCATAATGATCGCCTTAACAACATTGACAGGAGGAAACATGATGGTGAACGCAGTGAAAGAAACGACCACAACACCGGCTGTGGAATACGCCCACGAGCTTGACGCCCAGGCCTACAGCGGCACCGACCTTGGAGCGGTATACACGAAGAAAAGCACGACCTTCAAGGTATGGGCGCCTACGGCTTCATCCGTGGCCGTGAAGCTATACAAAACCGGAAGCTCTCAGGAGGAGGGCGCTCAGGATATCTCTACCACCGCAATGACAAAGGGTGAAAACGGTGTGTGGAGTGCAGAGCTGCTTGGCAACAGGAAAAATCTTTACTATACATACCTTGTCACGGTGGACGGAGTTACCCGTGAGACGGCGGATATCTATGCAAAGGCCGCCGGAGTTAACGGCAACAGGAGCATGATAGTCGATCTTGATTCCACAGACCCCGAGGGCTGGGACAAGGATGAGCATATCCTCTATGATAATCCCACCGATGCCGTTGTGTGGGAAGTGCATATCAAGGACTTTTCCCATAGTCAGGTGTCCGGTATCTCAGTAAAGAACAAAGGAAAGTATCTTGCATTTACAGAGACAGGAACGACCCTCGGTGACGAGGGAAAGTATTCCACCTGCATTGATTACCTGAAAAAGCTGGGTGTCACCCATGTTCAGCTCCTTCCCGTGTATGACTATGCAACGGTCGATGAAAGCGCCGTGGATTCCGATGAGTTCAACTGGGGTTATGACCCGAAAAACTACAATGTCCCCGAGGGCTCATATTCAACAAACCCCTTTGACGGCAATGTAAGGATCAACGAATTCAAGCAGATGATAATGGCCCTGCACGATGCAGGCATAGGCGTCATTATGGACGTGGTTTTCAATCATACCTTCACAGCAGAGGGCGGATGGTTTGAGGCCACCGTTCCTGGATATTACTACAGGATGAAGCCCGACGGCAGCTTCAGTGACGGTTCGGGCTGCGGCAACGAGACTGCCAGCGACCACCTTATGTACCGCAAATACATGAAGGATTCCATACTTTACTGGACCAACGAGTATCACATTGACGGTTTCCGCTTTGACCTGATGGGCATACATGACGTGGATACCATGAACGAGATAAGAAACGCCCTTGATACACAGGTCACAAACGGCAGCAAGATCATTCTTTACGGTGAACCCTGGACCGGCGGAGATCTTGGTACAAACGTAAAAACCGCAGTCAAAACAAACGTAAAGCTCCTGAACGAAAGAGTAGGAGCCTTCAATGACGAATTCCGTGACGCCGTAAAGGGTCATGTTTTCAACGCCCTTGAAAAGGGCTTCATACAGGACGGCGGAAGCAAGGGCGGCCTGCAGGCGGGTATCGGGGCGAATACCGTCACCAGCGACTGGTTCAACAGTCCCAGCCAGACGGTCTCATACGTTTCCGCTCACGACAACTATACCCTGTATGACAAGCTGGTGCTGTCGGTAAAGAACGACATGAGCTATGATACCCGTGACGAGATCCTTGTGGATATGAACAAGATGGCGGCGGCTCTGGTGCTGACCTCACAGGGCGTAAGCTTCATGCAGGCGGGCGAGGAGTTTGCCCGCACAAAGCAGGGGGATGAGAACAGCTATGTTTCACCTGCGGAGCTTAACGAGCTTGACTGGAACCATGTGCGGGATTATGCGGACCTTGTTTCCTATTATTCCGGACTTATCGAGATAAGAAAGCACTTCAAGCCCTTCCGTGATCCTACAAAGACCTCGGCGCAGAATATGAACTTTGTAGACTGTGAAGACGGCGTGGTGGCCTATACTCTTGAAAATTCCCTTACCCCCGGTACGGAATGGAAAACTGCCGCCCTGGTATTCAACGCTTCCGAAGCCGAAAAGACCGTTACCCTGACTCCTCCCGACGGCGGCACTTTGCCGGAGGAATGGACCGTGATAGTAAACAAGGGAGAAGCGGGACTTTCCGATCTCGGCACAGTAAAGGGACAGACTGTGACGCTTCCCGCAAGAAGCACGATGATGCTTGTTGACAAAAAGAGCTTTGACAGCGTGGCTGCCGTATCTGACGCCTGTGTTGTAAGAACAGAGCATCAGGACAGTGAGACGGGAGAGGTCCTGTCTTCATCAAGCCTGAGAGGGACCTCAGGCAGCGCCTTTGAAACAAAGCAGGATGCTTCCCTTCGTCTGGGATATGACTTTGTTTCCGTTGAGGGAAAGACAGAAGGCCTGTTTACAAAGGAGCCTCAGAAGGTAGTATACAAGTACAAAAAATTTGAAGGAAAGCTTGTCGAGCTTACCACCCACTATTATCAGGAAAAAAGCGAAGCCCTGGGCGGCGGCGTCACAGAAGTGGCTTCGGGTCAGACCCTCACCCTCAGGGAAGGGGACGACTATTTCGCAGTTATCCGGGAGCTTGACGGGCTGACCGTAGACCTGAATAAATTCCCCGCCAATGCCGCAGGCAAGGCAGGAAAGGATAATATCACCGTTGATTTCTACTACATCAGGCCGGAAGACACCGACCTTGTGATACACTACTACAACAGTGAGGGCTGGAAAAACGTGGGCGTCCGTGTGTACTGTGACGACGAGGACAAGACCGCATATACCTCCGACGACGGGGATATGATGCAGGCCGACAGCGCTCTCGGAAATGACTGGTACAGCTTCACGGTCAAGAACATCGGCAGCGCAGAAGATATATATGCCGTATTTACCGACACAAAGGGCAGGACCGACAGTCATTTCGGCGAAAAGGGCGTAAAGGTACGCCGTGAGGTCTGGGTAAAGGACGGAAAGCTGACTCCTACCGGCGTTGTTAATGCCGTGTACATTGAAGAAGGCGGCGAAGTGCTGAAAACCAAAGTGATGACAGGCAAGTCCGGCGAGGAGTATCAGACCGCAGAAGAGACTTTTGACGGACTTCAGACGGAGTCCGTAACCTCCAACACAAAAGGCACCTTTGCCGACAGCCCCATATATGTTGTCTACACCTACAGCAAGCCTGAGCCTCCGGCTGAAAAGGACCGCTCAATGCTTCCGGTAGTGCTTATCGCAGGGGGAGCTGCGGCGCTTGCGGCTGCGGGCGCGCTGTTCGTCAGCGCCCGGAAGAAGAAAAAGCGCATTGTAGATTAAAGTGCGCACCGAGTCAGGAGTGAGGAGTTAGGAGTGAGGAGTTAGGAGTTAGGAGTTGAATGTGGACACAGAGTTTTAATGTGGAATGTGGAAAGTGGAAAGTGGAATTTTGGTGTGGAAACGCTCACTTTCTTCGCTCAAATAATAAATTAACATATTTGTATCCGTAAGTATTTTGTGTTTAATTCAACTTCCGATAAACAGGCACGCCAAAGCGTGAACAGCAGAAGAAAACGGCTGTCTGTAGAAAGCGGCCGGAAAGCGCCCGTATAAGGGTGAGACGTGGAATAAAGCAGCCAAAGCAGACCGAATAGGTCTGCGACGCGGGTGCATGGTAAGATTTTTATTGCGTTATCACACGGGAGCGCAGGCTCTGCGCTTGACAATTCGATTTGATAATGGTATAGTATAGGTGTACCGCTGTTTTTGGCGGATCAAAAGAATAAGGTGCTTTTATTGTTTCCGGATAGAGGCGCGGCATTGCGTGTAATCGGAGGGAGGCTGCCAGAGCCTGTGAATCCCGGTGAATGGCCTTGCCGCCGAAAAGCAGGGAGCGGCGGACCCGGCTTTGGTCGTACACTGCAGCAGTGTGGGACTGTCATCATATTATTATGATGGGGAGCTATCGTTGACATTCTGAATTTTTTCGGAAGTGACAGCTTTGCTTTTAGACCGGTATTTTTGCCGGTCTTTTTTAGTATGCTGAAAGGAGCGCCTTTTGCCGGCAGGATAAGATGACCCGACGGTCGCTGACTGCTGACGCCCCTGACAAACCAATATTATTTTAAGGAGAGGAAAAAAATGGAAAAACAGTATAATGTAGGTATCATAGGTGCAACAGGTATGGTGGGACAGCGTTTTGCTACCCTTCTTGAGAACCATCCCTGGTTCAACGTAAAGGTCCTTGCCGCAAGCGCACGTTCCGCAGGCAAGACCTACAAAGAGGCCGCAGGCGGCCGCTGGGCTATGACAACTCCCATGCCCAAGGCAATGGAAGACATGGTCATCATGGATGCAGCCGATGTAGAAGCTATCGCTTCACAGGTTGACTTTGTGTTCTGTGCGGTTGATATGAAAAAGGACGAGATCCGCGCTCTTGAAGAGGCTTATGCAAAGGCAGAATGCCCCGTTGTTTCCAACAACAGCGCTCACCGCTTCACTCCCGACGTTCCTATGGTAATTCCGGAGATCAACGACGATCACCTTCAGATCATCGAAGCCCAGAGAAAGCGCCTTGGCACAAAGAGAGGCTTTGTTGCAGTAAAGTCAAACTGCTCACTCCAGAGCTATGTTCCCGCAATCCATCCCCTGATGAAATACGGCGTAACAAAGGTACTGGCCTGCACATATCAGGCTATCTCCGGCGCCGGCAAAACCTTTGAAAGATGGCCCGAGATGATCGACAACGTTATCCCCTATATCGGAGGAGAAGAAGAAAAATCAGAGCAGGAGCCTCTCAAGATCTGGGGTAAGATCGAAAACGGTCAGATCGTAAAGGCCGAGTCTCCCTGCATCACTTCACAGTGCATCCGTGTTCCCGTTTCTGACGGTCACTCTGCCGCTGTGTTTGTAGAGCTGGAGCAGAAGCCCACAATGGAGCAGATCATCAAGGATTGGGAGACCTACAAGGGCAAGCCTCAGGAGCTTGACCTGCCCAGCGCTCCCAAGCAGTTCCTCCACTACTTCACCGAGCCCGACAGACCCCAGATCAAGTCAGAAAGAAACCTTGAGGGCGGTATGGCCGTTTCCGTGGGCAGACTGAGAGAGGACACCCAGTATACCATCAAGTTCGTTTGTATGTCACACAATACCCTCAGAGGCGCTGCAGGCGGAGCCGTACTCCTTGCCGAGCTTCTCTGCGCTGAGAACTATATCTGAGTTCGCGCCCGCAGGAAGTACCCTTGGGGTATGACCGCACCGGACGTGTGCCGACGCGGATGATTCTTCTCCGTGCTGCCGCACCGCAGACCTTAACGGTCTGCTTTGGCTCCTGTATTTCACATCTGAGTTTTCTTTCGGCGGCGAATTGTCCCCCTCTCTGAGGGGGGATGGCCGACAGGGAGAGTTGACCGGTGCGTGAAGTTGGATGCGGTTTTACGCTGCCGTGTGTCTTTATTCGAACGTATCACGACCGGAATACAGACGAAGCCGCAACCCGAAAATTGCCGGACACTGCTGAACCGGAGTGCAAATTCGGGTGCGGTATCACGCTGCCGGACAATACCCAAACCGATACATGCAACATATAATGTATAACAGAATAATACATCAAGGAGGTTTTTATCATGGCCAGTCACATTTTTACCGGTTCCGCCGTTGCCATTGTCACCCCCATGAGGGAGGACGGCAGCGTTAACTATGAGGAATACGGCAGACTGATCGATTTTCAGATCAATAACGGAACGGACGCCATTGTTGCCTGCGGCACTACCGGCGAATCCGCTACCCTGACCAAGGAGGAACACTGCGAGGTCATTGACTATACCGTAAAGAAGGTCAACAAGCGTGTTCCCGTTATCGCCGGAACAGGCAGCAACGACACCCTCTTTGCCGCAGATCTCTCAAAAGAGGCTGAGCAGATGGGCGCTGACGCTATCCTTTCTGTAACACCCTACTACAACAAGACATCACAGGCAGGACTTATCCGCCATTACAACTACATTGCAGACCGAATCAATATCCCCATGATCCTCTATAACGTACCCTCGCGCACAGGCTGCAACATCAAGCCCGAAACATACGCCGAGCTTTCAAAGCACCCCAACATCCGTGCGGCAAAAGAGGCAAACGGTGATATTTCCGCTCTTGTAAGGACAATGGCTCTCTGTGGCGACAATCTTGACATCTACAGCGGTGAGGACAGCCAGGCGTTCAGCATCGTTTCTATGGGCGGACTGGGAGTTATCTCAGTGTTCGCAAATATATGCCCCCGTGAGTGCCACGAGATGATGGCGCTGGCTCTGAACGGCGATTTCAAGGGCAGCTTTGCAATGCAGAAGTATTACATCGAACTGATGGATATGCTTTTCTCCGACGTTAACCCCATCCCCGTAAAGGCAGCCATGAATATGCTTGGCTTTAACTGCGGACCCTGCCGTATGCCCCTTGCTCCCATGAGCGAAGAGGGCTATGAGGCTCTTGCCCGCTGCCTTAAGAAGTACGGTATCATCTCCTGAGCCCGGACGAAAGGAAGTATAATATGACAAGGATCATCATGACAGGCTGCTCCGGCAAGATGGGCGCAAGCATAATTGCCGCCGCCGGACAGCGTGAGGATGTCACCATTGCAGCAGGCGTTGACCTTGTTGCGCCCGTGAATGCCGGATTTGTATATGCCCCGTCTTTTTCTTCGCTTGAATGTGAGGCCGATGTGATAATCGACTTTTCAAATCCCGCAGTGCTCAGCGATATGCTTGGATATGCTGTATCTCACCGTCTGCCCGTTGTGATTTGTACAACAGGCTACAGCGAAGAGCAGAAAAAGCAGATAAACGAGGCGTCAAAGAGTATTCCCGTGTTCTATTCGGGCAATATGTCCCTGGGCATCAACCTCATCATAGAGCTTGCAAAGAAGGCAGCCGCAGTGTTCGGCGAGGGCTTTGACATCGAGATCGTGGAGCAGCACCACAACCAGAAGCTGGATGCTCCCAGCGGCACAGCGCTGATGATAGCAGACGCCATATCTCAGGTCAGGACAGACGCCGAGTATGTGTATGACCGTCATTCCGTCCGCAAAAAGCGTGACAAGCGTGAGATCGGCATCCATTCCATAAGAGGCGGAAATATTGTCGGCGAACACGAGGTTATCTTTGCCGGACAGGACGAGGTGCTGACCATCAGCCACAGCGCGCGGTCAAAGACCGTATTTGCCGTCGGCGCGCTTAACGCCGCAGTATTCCTGAAGGGCAAAGAGCCGGGAATGTATGATATGTCCGACCTTTTAAGGGAATCTGACTGAATTCCGACAAAAGCCGGCGGGCATCCGGCAATACTCTCCGGGGCAGGGAATGAGCCTGTCGGCGGAGATATGACCGGCGATCTGCCGACGACAGACACTGATATCAAACAGGCGTGACGGCGGCCTCTGGCGGCTTTCTGTCTGATATTGATATCAGAATAAACATCAGTGGATTACAGAATTATTACGAGGTGAAGCATTATGAAGCCTACAATTACCGTAAGTGATGACATTACCCTGATCATCCTGCAGGGGATACCTGCCGACCTGCGTTTTATTACACAGGTATTTGAAAAGATCGCATCTATGGATATCGACGTAGACATGATCTCTCTGGCACCGCCCCAGAGCTCCCGCACCAGTCTGTCATTTACCGTCAGTGACGACGACCTTGTGGGTATACTCAGCTATACCTCAAAGCTGCAGGAGGGCAGCATAAAGCCCATTGTCAGCAGCGGAAACTGCAAGATATCCATAAACGATGCCGGAATGGAAAACTGTCCCGGTGTTGCGGCATCGGTGTTCAGGGCCGCTGCCCAGGCAGGCGCCGACATACGTCTCATTACCACCAGCGAATCCCAGATCTCCCTTCTTGTCACCAAGTCTGACGCGGACACCACCCTCAGCGCCGTTGAGGGCATGTGGAACGAAGAGACCGGCAAGTGGAACTGACATCACCCATAAAAGCTGACCCGATCCCCCTCGATGGGGGATCTTTGTTTTCTCCGTGTGCCTTATCTGCAGCAGTGTCCTTATTTATGTCCTGATACCCTATTCTTTTCCACGTCATGACGAAATATACATGCCCGTGTCCTGACATCCATCACCTATCCACACCTTGACATAATATACTTCCCCATGTCCTGACTTTACCTTCAAATATATACAACTCCACACCTCACTATTCACTTAGCTGCCGCAGGGACGTTTCCGCCTATATTCGATAATGCTTAATTTCTCAAATATTATTAATTCTTAAGTCTTAAGTTTCAGTTTTCAGTTAGCGACGCAGGGAGCGCTATTGCACTCTGCACATTGAGCATTGCACATTTTAAAAAAAATTTTGTTTTATATAGAAAATCATATAATTCTTTAAAAGAATATAAAATGACTTAGAATGTACTATTATAGTGGATAGTGAAGAAGAATGCTTGTTAAACGAATTAACAAAACGGAGGATTCTTTATGAACGAAACAGTGTCTCAGGTGATACTTGCACTTGGCGGACTCGGACTCTTCCTTTACGGCATGAAGCTGCTGGGCGACGGCCTTGAGCTTGCCGCAGGTTCGAAGCTGAGAAAGATCCTGGAAAAAATAACTTCAAACCGCTGGCTGGGCGCCCTTGTAGGTGTTATAGTGACGGCCGTTATCCAGAGCTCTACCGCCGTTTCGGTAATGGTAGTGGGCTTTGTCAACGCAAGTCTCATGACCCTTGCCCAGGCGATGGGAGTCCTGATGGGCGCTACCATCGGTACGACCGCCACCAGCCTTATCCTTTCGATCAATATATCCCAGTATGCGCCCATATTTATTTTTCTGGGTGCCTTTATGGTGGTTCTCAGCAAGAAGAACAACACAAAATATGCTGGTCAGATAATCGCCGGCTTCGGTATCCTGTTCTTCGGCATGACTACCATGAGCTCAAACCTCAGACCCCTTGCAGAGTCTGATGTGTTCAAACAGATGATATCGTCAATAAGCAACCCGCTGCTGGGAATACTTTTCGGTATCCTGTTTGCGGCGCTCATCCAGAGCTCCTCTGCGGCTGTCGGTATCCTGATGGCCCTCGGCGGCGCGGGAGCGCTGAGCCTTTCCGATTCGGTGTACATAATATACGGTATCCATATCGGCGCCTGCGTAACTGCCGTTATTTCGTCTATCGGAGCCACAAAGGACGCAAAGAGAACATCCATATCCTATGTGTTGTTTACGGTGTTCGGAACCGTGATATGTACGGTGCTGACCCTTTTGCTGCCGGTCACGGACTGGATCGAGATGATGACCAAGGACATCGGATTCCAGATATCTCTGGTACACGTTATATCCTCAATTGTGGCAACGGTGGTGCTGCTGCCCTGCGTCAATATGATAACCAAGCTGTCCTGTCTTATTATTCGGGGCAAGGAGGACGAAGAAAAAGAGGCCTGCAGGCTCAAGTTTGTTGACCAGCGACTTTTGAAGACTCCGCCTATCGCCGTGAATCAGGTGAGCAAAGAGATCGACCGCATGAGTATGCTGTCAAACAAAAACTACCTCAACTCCATGAAGGCTCTTATGGAGCGGGACGAAAAGATTATCCCGAAGGTTTCCGAAAACGAAGAGGTCATCGACTTCCTCAACCACAGTATTACCTCGTTCCTTGTACAGATAAACGGTCTGCCCCTTGAGGATCACGACCTTATCAAGATAGGCTCCTATTACCACGTTGTAAGCGATATCGAGCGTATCGGCGACCATGCCGAGAATATATGCGAGATCGCCACAAGGATAATCGACAATGACGAGGTGTTCAGCGAAAAAGCCATTGCAGAAATAAACGACCTGTCCGCACTGGTGGAAAAGGTACTTACCGATTCCTTTGACCTGTTCTTCGGGCGGTCCGACGATCCCCGTCTGCTTGAGACCATCAGCAATACGGAACAGGAGATCGACGACAAGACCGAAGAATACAAGGACAACCATGTGGAGCGTCTCAGCAAGGGCGAATGCAGCGCCGCCATAGGCACACTGTTTATGGAGCTGCTTACGAATCTTGAGCGTATTGCCGACCACAGTACAAACATTGCATTTTCTCTTTCTCCCAACCGTATCTGATGTAATATTGTTGTTTTTTTGGCTGCGAACAAAACGGAGGTATAGTCATGAGTGACAAGAATAAAAAGGTCCAGTCTGATAATAAGGATATTAAGGAAGCATCCAACAAACCCACAGCGGCGGCAAAGAAAAAATTCCCTGTTGTGCCCGTTGCCATAGGCGCAGGAGTACTGTGTGCGGGTGCTATAGCTGCCATAATCGCAGTCAGCGTCAGCAACGGCTCAGTCCAGACCGCACAGGTGGGTGCCGACGGCAGCTATATGCTCTCTCAGGGTGAAAACGGTTCCGGCGGCGCCGGTGGAGGTTATTCCGCAGCAGATGGTTCGGCTTTTGCTCCCGGCGGAGATCCTTCGGTAAACGGCAATTCTTCCGGCAGCGCATCATCGGGCACAGCATCCGTTGCATCAGACGGCGGCAATGCTTCATCTGCAGCTTCATCTGCTGCATCATCTGCCGCATCATCTGCCGCATCCTCCGAACCGTCCTCTGCCGTTTCTTCTGACAGTAGCAAGACAAGCAAGGCCGAAGTATCAAAGAGGACCGATATCTTTGGAGGAAACGTACAGATAGAAGGGGTAAATGTCAAGGGCATGACCCGTGAAGAGGCAAAAGAAGCCGTTTCTCCGCTTCTTGACGGACTCCGCGCTCCCGTAAGCATTACATTCGTTTGTGACGGAAAGAGCGTTACCCTTACCGAAGACGATTTCAAATATGAAAACAACCTTGACTCCATTCTGGATGAGGCATACCGCTACAGCAGAGGGGAGACAAAGGTCATTACCCATACTGTCAAAAAGACAGGTCCGGTGACAAACTTCCATGTTACCACAGAGCTTGATACATCCTCCCTTGGCGGTGCCATCAATAAGGTGTCAAATGCCCTGGACGATGCCCCCGTTGACGCTCATGTCGTCAGCTTTGACCCGGACAAAAAGGAAAAGTTTACATACGAGGACGGTCACGACGGAAATACCGTTGACCGCAAAGAGGTGGAAAGGGATATAAGGGGCGTTCTCACTTCCGACGACAGGACCGATACCTTCTCCCTTGAAAAGCACCCCACAAAGTTCAAGGTGACCCTTGCCGATATCAAGGCCAACACCAAGCTTATTGCATCACACTACACCACCGCCGCAAACATCTACACCTCCAACTATAATATGAGTCTGGCTCTCAAGGCTGCCAGCGGAACAGAGGTAAAGCCCGGTCAGATCTTCTCCTTCAACGAAATGACCGGAAATACCACAAACGGCGACACCCATTATTACGACAACGGCACTGTGGGCGCTTATGTACCCTCTACAGCCATTGTCGGCGGAGAGTATGTTGCTGAATACGGCGGCGGTATCTGTCAGGCATCTACCACCATATACAACTGCGCTCTTAAGGCAGGCATGACTGCCGTTGAGCGTCATCCTCATGCTTATCCCTCAAGCTATGCCCCCAAGGGTCTTGATGCTACCATCGACTATTACAGCCTGGATATGCGATTCAAGAATCCTCTCAAGTATTCGATATATATTGCCACATATGTCTATGACATGGACGACGATGGTCTTGACGAGCTTATGGTCGAGATGTACGGACCGCTTTCCACCGAATATGACGAGATCGTGCCTGTAGGCTGGGTCAACTATGCCGACAGCTATGACTACGGCGGAAAGGGCGCTCAGGTATACTTCAAGGACGGCAAGGAAGTAAAGCGCGTATTCCTGCCCGGTGGTTCCTATGACTATAAGTACGACAGCTATTGGTCCGCACTTGAGCAGATACCTGCAGACCCGGAAAACGGACCCGAGGCTTATCCCACAAACAAGGCTCCTGTAATCTATTCCCCCGTGGGCTGCGGCTCCTGCGCTCCAATACCCTACGGCACTGCGGAAGAATACCTCAAGAAGGTCAAGGAGCATCCCGAACAGGTAGACCAGCAGTCAAAGCCCGCTCAGACTTCCAAGCCTGCACAGCAGTCTTCCACACCTTCCCAGACCTCCAAGCCCGCACAGCAGTCCTCAAAGCCCGCGCAGCAGTCATCAAAACCTGCCCAGACTTCCAAGCCCGCGCAGCAGTCATCAAAACCTGCTCAGACCTCCAAGCCTGCACAGCAGTCCTCAAAACCTGCTCAGACCTCCAAGCCTGCACAGCAGTCCTCAAAACCTGCTCAGACTTCCAAGCCTGCACAGCAGTCCTCAAAACCCGCTCAGACCTCCAAGCCTGTTCAGCAGTCCTCAACACCTTCTCAGACCTCAAAGCCTGTACAGCAGTCATCAACCCCCGTACAGCAGTCATCCGTTCCGACTTCATCGGTGCCTGCTCAGTCATCTGTTCCTGTCCAGTCTTCGGTTCCGGCTTCTTCAACGCCCGCGGAGATCTCTGTACCGGAATCCGCTGAGCCTTCGGTGGACGATCCCGTTTCGGAGACCGCAGAACAGGGTGAATGATATCTTATCGCATATCAGACTTCCGATGACTCACGGCTTATACTTAAGGCAACACCGCACAAAGACCGCCTTGCGGCTTAGCGGTATTGCCTTAACTCCTATTAAAAGCAGACATAGTCTGCTTTTAATGGCGCGTCAGCGCGTCGGAGTTTGCATGAGACGTCATCTGTGCGTATGCACAGATGGGCGCAGCCTCGGGCGGCGCATTTTCCGATTAAAAGTGTCAGCTTTTAGTCGGAAAACAGTATTAACATCCGTGAAGGAGTTACAGCGAAAAGAGGGGACGAACTTGACTCAGAAGGAAAGAATGCTTAAGGGTCTGCCTTACTGCGACCTTGACCCCGAACTGCAGCGTGATAAAGCGGCTTCACGCCGTCTGACCCGTCTTTTTAACGGCACCACAGAGGAGCAGCTTGATTACCGCACACAGCTTTTAAGAGAGCTGCTTGGCGGATGCGGAGAGAGCATCTATATCGAACCTCCATTCCGGTGCGATTACGGCTGTAATATATACATCGGTGAGAATTTCTACGCAAATTTCGACTGCATCATACTCGATGTTGCGGAGGTCCACATCGGCAGCAATGTTCTGCTGGGACCCCGTGTGTGTCTTTTCACTCCCTGGCATCCCATTGATCCGGAGATAAGGAACCTGCGGGTCGAAGGAGGAAGTCCCATCGTCATCGGCGACAATGTGTGGATAGGCGGCAATGCCGTGATAAATCCCGGTGTTACCATCGGAAATAATGTGGTCATCGGTTCGGGTTCCGTTGTAACACACGACATTCCCGACAATGTTGTGGCAGCGGGAAATCCCTGCCGTGTTCTTCGTCCCATCACACAGCAGGACAAGGATTTCTGGCGTTCAAAATACGACGAATACCAGAATTACCTCATGGAAAGTAAAGAATAATATGGTTTTCCCGTCCTGCATAGGAGATCCGGAACAGCACAAAGCTCAGAATACTCCGGATATTATCAGAAAAAATGGCACAGCGCTCTTCGGAATGAAGGATCGCTGTGCCTTTTGATTTTGTGAACTGTAAGTAAAACTATATTCAAACAGACCTGACGATAATATTGCTGATCTCTCTAATATTGCTGCTCTCTCTGTTTGATATTTACTGTAAAAGTCAAGAAATATTCCAATAAAGAACTATGACGGATTTTAATTCATCGCGGCGCAGTCCTGCGGCATGGGGATTTAGTGGAAGAAAACTCAGTCTTTCTTTTCTGAGTATTCGGATACCAGCTTTTCCATAAGCTCATATATCCTCTGGGCTGAGTTGCCGTTGCTGTGCGCCTTTATGGAATCCCGCATTGCTTTGAGTTTTTTCGGATCGCTTACCAACTCCGTAATGGTGTCGGTGCAGGTCTTGTCCTTTTTGAGGCGTATCGCCATGCCGCCACGGACAAGATAGTCGGCGTTCTGCTCCTCCTGACCAGGAATAGCCTTGAATATGGCCATAGGAAGCTCGGTTGCGATGGCTTCGGTAACGGTAAGACCGCCGGGCTTTGTGACGATAAGGTCGGACATCTGCATATATTTTTCGACCTGATCGGTGAAGTACAGGAGTTTTGTGGGCTTTGAGGGTTTCAGGTGGCGTGAATTGCGGTAGTTGCTGCGCTGCTGCTTGATGGTGGGGTACATCAGGCTCAGCTCATAGAGAGTGTTGTTGATATCGATCTTGCTGAGATATTTTTCAAAGGTCTCATAGAGTTTTTCGTTCTTGCCGGTGATGACGATGATCTGGAATTCAGCGTCTGATTTTACGATCTTGTGGTAGATCTTAAGAACATCGGTAACTCCGAAGCTGCCCGCCATGATAAGCACAGTCGGGATATCCGGGTCAAGACCCTCTTCTTCAAATGCCTGCTGTCTGTCGATCTTTTCCAGAAATTCCTTCTTTATTGGTATTCCGAAGGGATGGACCATAGCCTTTTCGATGCCTCTCTCGATCATCTGGTCCACCATCTCGTCGCTTGATGTGATATAGGCGTCAACGCCCCTGTTGATATAGGTCTGATGGATGGCAAAATCGGTAAGAATACTGATAACGGGAAAATGAAGCTCTTCCTTTGTTTTCAAAGCGGCGATAAGCTCAGTGGCGAAGGAATGGGTCGTTACAACGATATCCGGGCGGAATTCGTCCACCATAGGCAGCAGACGTTTCCGGAGACCAGTCATGGTTTTTTCCACGGTCTTGTTGATAGGGGTGTTTCTGTCGGAGCTTTTGTAGAAACCGCCGAAGATCTTAGGAGTTTTTGTGGCCATATATACATAGCCGTTTGTCACTGCCTTGTTAAGAATAGGGCTGACATACTGGATCGTGTCATAGATCTCTACTACCGATGAAGGATCACGGCTGAGGATAAATTCCTTAAGGGCGCCGGCAGCTCTCATGTGGCCGCCTCCCGTCGTTGCGGACAGTATCAATACTCTCATAATATGACCTCGCTTTCGTTTTCTTATGTACAGTCCGGCACTGCCGAAGCTTTTGTCTGCAATAGCATATCTTCAAGAACATTATACAACATAGTGAAGTGTATTTCAATAACAATCATGAGATATGATCCTCCGGTGTGCAAAAGAATACTCACGAGAGAGTTTTTTTCTGTCAGTACTTGACCGCAGGATGATTTTCGTGTATAATAATTGTGCTTGCTGGAATAACTCAGTTGGTAGAGTACCTCACTCGTAATGAGGAAGTCGAGGGTTCAAGTCCCTTTTCCAGCTCGCTATAAGTGGGAGTCGAAGGGTAACTTTCGGCTCCTTTAACATTTTAATAGAACAGAGGGACTTGAACCCTTTGTTGACCGGAAGAAAGGTGAGACGTGGAGTGCTGTAGTCAAAGCAAACTGGATAGGTTTGCGACGCGGTCGGATGGGGGAGAGTTACTTGCGTTGTCACACGGGAGTGGAGACACTTCGCCCGGCTCCAGAAAACCCAATATTTGTGCGGGATTTGAGACTTGTATAAATCACAAATGTTTGAGGGGGACAAAAAGTACAGACAAAAGTACAGACATTCCCCAAATAACAGCAAAAACAGCGGTTATCTTTGAAAGGATACCCGCTGTTTTTGCTGTCCCCAGGTACTTGCTCATGTGTTCACCAGAAGAATTATGGGACGTGGAAGACAGCATCTAAAGCAAACCGGAAAGGTTTGCGACGTGGTCGGATGGGGGAGAGTTACTTGCGTTGTCATACGGGGGCGGAGGCTCTCCGCCATTTTTTCCGCCGGAAAAGGGTTTTCTCCGAAGAACAACTCGGCTTACCGGATGCATAAAAAAACGCATAGAAAACCACACGACTTTGCAGAATCGTATTGTATTTTTTGTGGAATAATGATATAATAACCCCGTATAATATGATTTTATGGTATGTGGTGTACACTGCCGTATTGTAATTAAAGGGATGTGATCTTAATGTTATCATCAGTAAAACGATGGGGAAGAAAGCTTCTGGGTTCGCTGACGGCTCTGTCGATGTCGGCGGCAATGTTCGTCCTTCCTGTGGCTCCGTCGCTGACGGTAAATGCCGGACTGGTCACGAATGTGATCACAGGCAAATGGGGCGCCATAGCGATGGGTACCATTGAACGCGGTGTTATATTCGGCGTTTCAAAGGCCAAAAGTGCCGCGGAAGAGGACGGCATGTATCAGGCGCTCAGATGGACGCAGAGAATACTTGCCGGCAACTCCGGTCTTGTGGCGTCCGATACCCTTGCTGCCGTCAAGCAGATACAGGCGGAGCTCCATGCTCTTGTGGCATTCACCAGTCAGAGCTCGGGCGAGATCGAGAATATGCTCAACGACATTGAAAAGATGGAGCTGAAAAACTGTTTTGCAAAGTACTATGAGATCGTCAAGAACTTTGGAAGCAGCTATACTACTATACTTACTGATTTCAACAATTTCTTTGACGAATTTACGGAGTATGCAAACAACGTAAAGAACGATCCGGATACAGACTCTTCCAAGCTGAGGCTCGCCTACCTTAATCTTGTGGATAAATACCATAATAAGGATGCGTCAACTCTGTTCGGAGCCCCGCTTTTGGGTGAGGCTGAAAACAGAACGGGCTTCCTTTCCACTATCAGCCCCTATGACAAGACCATCAAAATAGAAAAATCCGAGGATGTATATGATGAATCCCAGTGGGGCACCTATTCCAGTCTTCTGGCGGGTGATACCTATCTTGATTCATATTATGAGTATATCACTCATGTTACCAATTTCGAGAGCAATGTGTATAATCAGATGCGGGCAGCCGCAAACTTTGCGGCGGATGCGATGTATAAGTATGTTCAGGCATATCGCTACTTTGTTGAATTTGAGAGTATGCTGATGTCGGCAGATTCATCCGATCCTACCGCCGCACAGGATAAGATATCTATCCTTTGGAATACCTTCTTTGATAATACCAACAAGGCTCAGAGGGGAATCAATCAGATGCTGTCGCTTCGCAGCGAGGTATTTGATTCGTTCATGAGAGGTTATGACGTTGATACCACTCTGACCATAAGCGGTTATTCCGATAAGATGCTTCTTTATAACGCATTTTCCGGTTATGAGAGTCAGAACGGTTTCTCGACCATAGTATGGGACGACGGCACGAATGCTAACAACAGCGGTAAGTGCATCTTTTTTACCAATACCGAGCTTGAGACAGTCAAGATCAGTTCAGCCAATCAGAAGGCATATCAGTTCAAGCTTGCCTCAGAGGCTTCCAATAAGACCTATGCTATAAGACAGTCGGGCAACGGAAACCAGAAGTTCTACTGCTATGACGCGACCTGGAGCGCAAAATCGGATCCGGGTCAGCACAGCACGGTGGTTTCTCTGGACGCACTCAACCTGCTGAAAAATACGACCAACGGCTATAAGGCTCCGAGTAGCCCTTCGGAATTCAGTGCCGTGACAAGTCTGAGCAATCCTGTCTATAAACAGGACGGCATAATGACCCAATATTTATCCAGTGAGCTTGCTATGGCGGGCATTTCCAGTCCGGCCCTTCCCGCGCTGACAAAGGTAGGGGATAATCCGTCGGGAGCAAGCGGCGGTCCCAACTTCTTCCTTCTGATACAGCCGATCTACTGGGATGAAGAGAACGCCGGTCTGAACTGGCTGAAAAACCATGATATGCATACCACATACGCCAACGCCTCCATGCACAGTATGCCCTCTACGGGAGTGGTGGATATAGAGGAAACCCTGAGGGAGCCTGCCGAGGATGGTACCCTGAAGGATATGGAAATGCTGGTAATGTATTCCGGCTCGCCAAAGGCAAACGTCAATCTGTCAAGCAGCGGCGGAGGAAGCACCTATTATACGGTGACCAGTCTTGCGGATCATCTTCAAGGCAAAGCGTCCACAAGCAGAAAGACAGGCAGTGAGAAACTCTGGAGCGGCGATGTGGTGGATCTCGCCTTCAGACCCGACAGCGGAAAGACCGTCAAGACCATACAGCTGCAGGATAGAAACGGAAAGGTCCTTGAGGATCTGCTGAGCGACAGCGCGGTATATTATAACCCCGATGTTGACCTCTCTGATGTTTCCGTTAAAACTACCGACAGCTATACCGTTTCTTCACAGGAACTGTTCGGGGATTTTCTGGCCGACAAAGACGGATACAGACACGTCACCTTCCCGATACCTTATCAGGACTGCAAGATCGTGGTTTCCTACGGTGATATAGACGAATCTCTCCTGACCTATTCCTGTGTTACCCACGATGAAACGGTCAACAATCAGACAAAGGTCTTAATGCAGTACGGCGGCTATGATTACCTTGCGGAAAAGAACTACCGTGCAGGTGAAACAGTGGATATCATCGCAACGGGCTATAACGGTTCCATAGCTAAGGGTATTGTCGTAAAGGACAAAAACGGCAATGAGCTGGATATTAAAATCACCGATACATCGGATACTTCTGTAAGGGTATCTCCCACAGAGCGCAGCTACAGCTTTGAAATGCCCGACCAGGACGTTGATGTTTATGCTGTGGCGGGAGATTCATACGACGTTACGGTCTATGATAATAACAGCACCCATTCCTTCAATATTGCCAAATGCTTTGACTGTATCAGCCTGAGCACCGTCAACAGCTGGCAGACGGCACAGACAGTTCCCTTTGCCGAGGGAAGCGAGGTCAGCATCAATATCAAGACAAATAACGGTTACTTCCTGAAGGATGTCAGTGTTATCGATAATGACAACCGCGTTGAGCTTGACAGCTCCAATACTTCAGAGGGTATCATATTTACTATGCCGGCGGGCAGCGTCTCTGTCCGGGTTGAAACGGAGCCGGTGGATATCTCCAAATATCTTGCAAGTATTGAATTTAACAGCGCAGAGGTCATCAGCTTTATCGATGACAGCGGAAAGGTCATACATACCAATTCCATGCAGGTTACACCGGGAGATGAAGTACAGTTCTGGTCATCCTTCGTAAAGTTCAGCGTCAGGGATAATACGGGCGGGGATATCGCCTATACCCGGACCTCAGATGACACCTACAGCTTTGTAATGCCGGATTCCAATACTGTGCTGTCCGCAGATTACTATGCCGCCTCAATAAATGAGAACAGCACTGGACGTATCGCCTTTGTTGATGAAAACGACGATCCCCTCGATGCGCTGACTGTACTTGCGCAGGAAGGGGACGAAGTAAGATTCATGTTTGACCAGCAGGAATGTCATGAGGCTCTCAGCGTTATTGGTGAGGACGGAGCAGAGGTCGCCGTTACCAATGTCTCGGGTGATATATTCAGCTTTGTAATGCCTAAGCAGAATGCAGAAATATCCTTCGGACAGAGTGAAACCCTCCATCACAGATATGTAAACGGCATCTGCTCTATATGCGGCGAATATCAGCCCGCTGAACTGAATGACGGCGGAGCTTATGAGATCGCAAACGCAGGCAACCTGCTGTGGTTCGCATCACTTGTCAATGACGACCATGAGCACGCAGTATTCGATGCCCGCAATACCGGAGCAAAAGCGATCCTTACGGAGGATATAGACCTTGAGATAAGACCGTGGAGGTACATCGGCAGCGATAGTGATCCATTCACCGGAGCCTTCGACGGACAGGGCCACACAGTCAATAACTTCTTCTTCGCCAATGATACGGCGGATAACAACAGGAATTTCGGTATGTTCGGCAGTGTCACCGGGGCTGATATCCGCGGCTTTACCGTCAAGGGAAGCGCCGAGCTTACCGGCACCGGAAACGATATATACTTCGGGACAATCGTTGGAAGCGGCAGCAGCAGCACCGTTTCCGGAATCAACAGCTATGTGAATATCACTGCTGACGGTGAAAAGCTCCGTGTGGCCGGAGTAGCAGGACTTCTTAAAGACAGCTCGCTTGCGGAAAAATGCGTCAATTTCGGCAATATTTCCGGAGTGTTCAGTCTGGCCGGCGGAGTTGTAGGAAAACTGAACGGCGCAGCCGTAAATAACTGCGCAAATATCGGAGTTATCGATCTTGCCGCCAACAACATTGCCGTGCAGATGTGCGGCATTGTCGGCGATATAGACGACAGCGGGGCTTCTGTTGTAACTACACTCTCCAACAGCCACAACTACGGAGACATCAGGTGGGTCACCAATAAGTACGGATCACTTATTGTGAACTATTCCACAGATGCCGCCGGAAGCGTGAATTATAAGGTTGAGAACTGCTATTCTCTGGAACATTATAAGGACTACGATTACTACAGCACCGTAGAGGGTATCAAGACTTTCAGAAACGGTGATATCGGATATTACCTCAATAACGGAGTAACAGACGGCGCACAGGCATGGTATCAGAATATCGACAACGGTCAGACGCCCGATCAGTATCCCCTGCCCGACAGTACAAGGGGAACGGTCTATTTCATCGAATCCGAAAACCGCTACTCCAACTATCCCGGCAATGTTGAGCCTGAGCCTGAGCCTGAGCCCGAGCCTGAGCCGGAACCTGAGCCCGAGCCCGAGCCTGAGCCTGAACCTGAACCTGAACCCGAGCCTCAGCCGGAGCCGGAGCCCGGAAAGGTGGGCATCAGAACATACGAAGAGCTTGTACAGTTTGCGGAGAACGTAAAGAACGACTATGAGAATTACGGAAGCGCAAGCGTGTGGCTTGAAAACAATATCTTTGCTCCCGCAGGAAGCAAGTGGACCACCGTTATCGGCACATCCGAAGAACAGGCCTTTGAGGGTACCTTTGACGGAAGAGGATATGCCATTGCAGGTCTTGATATAGCGTCAGAATCCTGCGGAGGTCTGTTCGGATATATCGGCAGCAAGGGTGTTGTTAAGGATCTTGCAGTCATCAAGACCCGCCACAGCGTAGTTCAGGATATGAGCGGCGGAATTGCGGCGGTAAACAAGGGTCTGATCGATCACTGCGTCAGCGGCTTCAGCACCATTTCCTCCAAGAGCATCAAGGACAGGAACGGAAATATAATTTACCTCAGCGATCTGAATTCCTCGATCAAAGGAAACGTATGCGGCGGAATTGCGGCATACAACTACGGAACCATAACGGGCTCCCGCAGCGGCGCTCATGTTGAGGGCGGCGACTGCGCAGGCATAGCGGCATATAACTACGGAACCATTTACGGCAGCGCAAACAACGGCGGCATCGGCACCGATTCCTCAAAGGTCGTCCGCAGCGCAGGACTTGTTGTGGAAAACCATGGCACTATTGCAAGCTCCTACAATGCCGGCAAGGAAAACGGTTCAACAAAGACCGTCCGTTCCGCAACCGTTCATGTAAATGACGGAACCATAAAGGATTCCTTCTATGCCATAACGGCAAAGAGTATTGTTGCTGCCGGGGACGGGGTCGCTCTTGACGCCTCCGTAAAGGAACGCTCCATGGAGAGTATGACCTCACAGCAGTTTGTAAACGAGCTTAACGCGGTTTCCGATGACACCGTAACATGGAAGACAATAAAATACAAGAACACCAGTATCAACCAGGGACTTCCCATAATAAGCGGAAGATTCATCGACCAGGTGAGCCTCCTGGATCAGAACGGTCTCAAGGTGACCGGCTCAATGTCCAGGTCCATGTCGGTAAGCTACAAGCCCATGGATGTTTCCGGTGAGCTTTATGCGGCTCTTGTGAAGGCAAAGGGCGGAAAGACAGTAACTTATGCTTATGACGTCACCGAAGCCGATACCAACGGAAATTATCTCCCCGCAGATCTGTGGTGTGAGGGCGTTACCGTCACCGTACCCGTTACCTCCGACGATGTAGTCCTCATTATTCCCGACGACAGCGGAAATGCCGTAACGGTTGCTCCCGAGACCGTTGAAAACGGAACGGCCACATTCCTGCTTGCAGAGCCTGTTGCCTTCGTGGTCGCCGAAAACACCTCAAACGGTACGACCGACGACAGCAGCCTGCCTGCACAGCCCGATGACGGCAGCGTTAAGACCGGAGACAGCAGTGCTCCCGCAGCAGCCGCATTTGCAATGGCTGCGGCTTCAGTCGCTGTGTTCTTCATGACAAGGAGAAAAAAGGAAAGTGACTGAACAGAATAATAAAAACAAAAAAAATAAAAAACAGACCGTCATTATAATTATACTGGCACTCATACTTGTGGGCTGTATCGTGACTATTTCGGTCCTCCTTCTTAAGCCAAAGGAGGAGGATCAGAAGCCGCAGCCGGCAAAGGGCGTTGTAGGTGTTGTAAAGGACGGCTGGGAAGACGAGCTGAGCGATGACGGCACTTCCGACGAGAGCAGAAAGGGTACCGTCATTCCCGGATATAAATCCTCCACCATGAAGGAGGGGGATATGTCCCTGAAGCTCAGGATCGGCAACCCCAAGGAAAACACCGTCGGGTTCTATGCGACCCTCAGACTTTCCGACGGCACCGAGCTGTATCATTCACCTCTGCTTAAGCCCGGTCAGGGATTGGAGGAAATCCCCCTGGATCAGACCCTTAAAAAGGGTACCTATGATGCGGTAGTGGAATACTGCTGTGTGCTTCTTGATGAAGACGAAACTCCCCTCAACTCTGCGGAGTCGGGACTGATAATTTATGTTGAATAAGGCGGGGCCTTTTTCATAAAAGGGCTTCTCTAAAAACCGGAACACGAGCGAGATCGCGTATATGGATCTTTTCTCAGACAAGGCGGAAAGCAGCATTAATACTTGCTGTATTAAAAGGCTTGACAACACAGTATGAGGAAAAGGACATAGCAAGATCGCCGTGAGGGAGGTTTTCAGAGGTTCCCGAAAGTATTTTGTGACCCCACGGTCCGCCAAGCCCTCCGGGACACAAAATACATCAAAATAACCGAAAGGATGAAACAGAAATGAAATCAAAGAAAATCGTTACTCTTGCCATCGCTGCTGCACTGGCAATGTCGGCCACTGCTACGGTAGCCGCAGCAACACTCACCGAAGAAAACAATACCGGCAACACTCAGGTAACCGCAAATGTTACGGGTCCTGATACCGGCGACATCACCTACAAGATCATTATTCCCGATGTTGTAGACTTCGGTAACCTTACCATTCCGAGCACTGACGACGACAGCTATGTTACAAAAACATTTGACGTCACTGCAGAGGAAATCAACGGAATTGATCCTGAAACTCAGTCTGTAAATGTTTTTGTAAAGAGACAGGGCGCAACCACCGAGGATACTGATTTCTATATTGCAAACGAATTCAATGATTCAGTTATACTGAACTATTCGGTATTCAATAGTACATTTGAAGGTGCCGATCCTATCAGCGATCATCCAATGACCGGCAATCTTGGTTATTATTTTGGTGGTTTCAAATCTGCGAATGACACAAAGACGGGTAGGCTTCGCCTCAACCAGAATCAGCTTTACGGAAAGTCAGTTGCCGAGGTCGGCGGAAGCTACAGCGGATACATGACCTTCTTCAGCACCATTCAGAATGACGATTAAACCGCAGCACTGTATCTGATGCTCCCTTTCAGGACACAGTATAACCGCACAATACATAGGGTTTGCAAAAGCCGCCACGGGCAAGATATGCCTGCGGCGGCTTTTTTGCGGCGCTGACCATATATCGAAGACGATCACAATAGTGTGTTATTAAAACTAATCATAACTTTGTGAAAATTTGACCTTTCAGGTCGAAAAAGTCCGGTTTTGTAGGGTAGGCTGAAGAAGTGTATTCTTCACATAAGACGGTCAAACCTGTACGGACGGTAATCACATGGTGAGCTTTCCGTGCCGGTCGCCGCTATGGAGCATACTTGCTAAGCCGGTAAGGGCAAAGATTGTGGAATAGGCGCAGAGGGAAATCGTGAGGAAAAGGTTGTTTGCTGTTATTTCCCCGATCGTCAGAGGATCAGGTTTCTTTTATCATAAAGGACCGGACCCTCTGATAAAGTGCGTCCCTGTGAGATTACATCCGGGAAAAACCATAGTAAATCCCTGAGAAAAACCACAAAGGAAAGTAAAGAAAAGGAAAGGAAAGTGTGTATGCGACTTATGATCCGCTGCTGAAGCGCGGTCCATTCTGCTCGGAGATATACACACATACCACAAAATAACTCCTTCTTTATTATCCTTCCTCAAAAAAACTTGAAAGTATAGATAAAAAATATTGCCACTTTTCAGTAATTATGTTATAATATTACATAGTTTTATAACTTTAAGTATGTAAAAACCTCGCGCCGTATCTTTGGTGCGAAACGTAGGATGTATCGGCAGTTCAGGCGGCTCGGGTCCGCCGTGAAATACCGGATGATGATATGCTTGTTCAAAAGGCGTGTGATAATATGGCGGAGAAAAAAAACAGGCTGACTTCATTTTTTGTTGGAACACCATCGTATAATAACGACAAGGACTATGCGGCGTTTGCTTCATTTACCGCACCGCTGAATATGTTCTTTCTCATCTGCCTTGTTCTCCATACAGGCTATCTTGTTCTGTTTTCCCTGTTCAGGATACCCCTCATGCTGATATTTGACCTTGTGGGTGTGGTGTTCTACGCCACCTTTGTAATTCTGCTGAAGCATTTCAAGGGTTCCCTGATACCCTGTACACTGCTCACCATCGGTGAACTGTTTCTGCACCAGATTTGCTCCGTTGCGCTTTTCGGGCTTGGTTCGGGATTTCAGTACCTGATGATCCCCCTGATGTTCCTGTCTGTATTTATCAGCAAAAAGGGAAAGATAATCCGTTTTGCCCGCAATGCTATAACCGGTATTGCAGCGGTCACGTTCATTTTCCTGCTGGTCCATTTCAACGACTACAGCCCGCCGCTTTCTCTTCCGGAGGCTGTACAGAAGGGCCTGCTTATCGTCAACTGTGTTACAAGCTTTCTGGCCACTGCGATTTATGCCGGCAGGATCGTCAATTCCATCGATACAAAGCGCAGTGAGCTGGGCATCAGCGTTGACCAGAAGTCCGCAGCCATTGAGCTGATGCAGAATAAAATAATCATCAGCTTTGCAAACATAATAGAAGCCCGTGACGGCAACACTGGCAAGCACGTTCTGCGCACCAGCGAATATGTTCAGGCTCTTGTGTTTGAACTGCAGAGCAGGGGAGACTACAGCGACATCCTTACGGATCGGTATATCCAGAACACCATTCTTTCGGCACCTTTGCATGATATCGGAAAGATCACCGTTCCCGACGCCATTCTTCTGAAGCCGGGCAAGCTGACGGATGAGGAGTTTTGCGCTATCAAGAATCACACCATCAACGGCAAAAAGCTGATAGAGGAATCCATGGCCGATATCGAAAACGAAGACTTTGTCAACGTGGCAAAGGAAGTGGCGCTGTACCATCACGAATGCTGGGACGGTTCCGGCTATCCCTATGGAATAAAGGGTGACGACATACCCCTTTGCGCCCGTATCATGACCATTGCCGACGTCTTTGACGCCCTTGCCGCAAAGAGAGTATACAAGGCCGCAATGCCCATATCCGAGGTGTTCGATATCATAAAGTCCCAGCGGGGCAAGAAGTTCGACCCCATTGTCTGTGACGCTTTCCTTGCCATCGAACCTACCATCACCGCTATCGCCAGCTCCAACGCCGACTAGCCGGCGAGCCGCCGGTCCCGTGTGCCAACGCAGGCGGTTTCCACACATCCGCCCGCGTCGCAGACCTATTCGGTCTGCTTTGGCTGTTTTATTTCACTTCTTACCATTCTTCAGAATGAGAATAAAGATTCAAACAACACTTCCTGCCGGCCCGAAAAAAGTCGTATCCGCGGCCAGTTTCTTCCGGATGATATTGAATCGGGACGCGAAGTCGGGTGCGCGCCCCGCAGGAAGTGCACTTGGGGTACTCTGCTCCGCGAAGTCGGGTGCAGCGTCACGCTGCAATGTGCATTAACGTATGATCCGGAGCATATTATTCATGTAACAGGCTTGCCTGTGAATATGCTTCCGGAGGTGGCTTATGCCCCGTATATTTCTAAGTCCGTCGACCCAGGAGTCCAATCCATACGTTGACGGCGGCAACGAAGAATACTATATGAATATCATCGCCGACGCCCTTGAGCCCTATCTTGAAAGGATGGGCGTTTCCTTTGTCCGGAATGACCCGTCGGGGACGTTTTCGGACGCCGTAAGACTTTCCAACAAGGGCGACTATGACCTCCATCTTGCTATACACTCAAATGCTGCGGCAGGCGATAAGGCGGGAAAAGTAAGGGGAAGTCAGGTCTATTACTACCCCGGCAGTACCAAGGGCAAAAAAGCGGCGGATATCTTTGCCGGCAACCTTGAAAAGATTTATCCTTTACCCGACAAGGTGACAACCTTGCCGACCATGACTCTTGGGGAGATCGTCAGGACAAAGGCTCCCGCAATTCTTATCGAGACTGCCTTCCACGACAACCCTGCGGATGCCAAGTGGATAAGGGACAATATTGACGGGATAGCAGAAAATCTTGCACTTTCGGTGGCTCAGTTCCTTGACCTCGCCATGCAGCCCGGCGGAACGGAGACCGGCAAAGTCACCACACAGGGCGGCAGGCTAAATCTCAGGACGGAACCTTCTGTCAGTTCCGTGTCAAGAGCCCTTATTCCCAATGGGACAGTGATCCCGCTGCTTTCCCAAAGAGGAAAATGGTACCTTACGGAATATGACGGTAAAAGGGGATATGTCAGCTCGGTATTTGTTGTTCTTGTAAACTGACCGGTACGTCAGGTCTGTGTTGTCCGTGATATTCCGATCCGGACTCTGACTGCCCGTCCGGAGGAAGTACAGCATGAGCAGATGCGCAGGGGCTTGACGGACGCTTGCCGGATACCCTGGACCGTCGGTTTTCTATAAAATCTCTGATGTCATCCAGTGCTGTGTATCAATACCCTGTGAAGTCAGTATTTATGGGCCATTTTGGCGTATCTGCGACGGATCTTTAGTGACGAAATATCAGCCGAATTACTATATATAATGTAGGGTTTTTCCAAAACGGTATAATTTGCCCTCTCATATCCCTGTGTGTACAGACGAGAGCTTTATTTTTCGCCCTATATAAAGTTAAATACTTTACAGTGTCAAGTGGGGAGCTTTATGATATCTCCCGGGATTGTCCGTGTGGGAACGGTTCTCCCGTATTTCTGTCTGCGGGCGCCGGTCAGAATTTTGTACAGCGCATCGGGTAAAAACTTCTGAGCCTGTTTACAAACAAAGGATCTTGTGGTATATTATAATAAACAGGAACAGTTATTGTTTTGAGGTGTTGTCTATGCCGTCAAAAAGAAATTTCAGTGCAAAGCGTGAGGCAATATACGCGGCGCTTTCTTCCACTGCGGCCCATCCCTCTGCCGAATGGATATACGATACTCTTAAGACCGACATCCCCGACCTTAGTCTCGGCACGGTTTACCGCAATCTTTCCATGTTCAAGCAGAACGGCAAGATACGTTCCCTGGGGGTTTTCAACGGTCATGAAAGATTTGACTACGACACATCCGACCACGCCCATTTTGTCTGTGAAAGGTGCTTTGACATACGGGATATCCAGGGCGGACGCGAGCTGCTGGACAGGGGCGTCTACGACTATATCGGCCGTCAGTGCGGCGCAGTAGTTACGGGTCACAATCTGCTGTTTTTCGGTCTGTGCCGGAACTGCGCAGATGATAAGGAAAATACTTTACGGCCGGATAACGAAGAATAAATGTGGCAGTACCTGTCTCATCATTTCCGGCGCGGCGGTTCATCCGGTAGATACTGGCTATGACCCTGCAAAAAAGGAATGTCGATATCTTCGGTACCCTCAAGGTGCGGGGATGTCTGATATATTATAAAACA
Source organism: Acutalibacteraceae bacterium (assembly GCA_045221075.1). Taxonomy (GTDB): domain Bacteria; phylum Bacillota; class Clostridia; order Oscillospirales; family Acutalibacteraceae; genus UBA1213. Next base: position 7,704 of record JBGUWL010000271.1, on the reverse strand, counting down.
ATGGAGGATCTTAAAATGAAAAAATTTGTATGTTCTGTATGCGGATACGTTTATGAGGGTGCCGAGGCTCCCGAGCAGTGTCCTATCTGCAAGGCTCCCAAGGAGAAGTTCAACGAGGTAACAACTGCCGGTTCCTTTGCAACCGTTCATGAAGTAGGCGTAGCAAAGGGTGTTGACCCCGAGATCTACAAGGAGCTGGTCGCAAACTTCAACGGTGAGTGCAGCGAGGTGGGAATGTATCTTGCAATGGCACGTCAGGCTGACCGTGAGGGTTATCCCGAGATCTCTGCCGCTTTCACAAAGTACGCCTTTGAAGAGGCCGAGCACGCTGCAAAGTTTGCCGAGCTTCTTGGCGAGGTACTCACAGCCGATACCAAAAAGAACCTTCAGATGCGTGTTGACGCCGAGACAGGCGCCTGCGCAGGCAAGTTTGAGCTTGCAAAGAAGGCAAAGGCTCAGAACCTTGACGCCATCCATGACACCGTTCACGAAATGGCTAAGGACGAAGCCCGTCACGGTGCAGGCTTTGCAGGACTTCTCAAGAGATATTTCGGTGAGTGATTGCGTGACCGTAATGGATCTGGAGCTGTAAAGTAAACATGGCACGGTATTCCTTTAAGGGATTCCCCTTAGAGCTTACCGTGCCTTTTTGCATATTTCCCGCCTGATGCTAATATCAAATAGCCATGACGACAATATTTGGCGTTAATCCCGCATAGCTTCGTTGTCGATCCTCGGAATACACAAAGTATTCCTGAACCCGGCAAGCGCAGTGAAACAAGTGCTCTTGGGGTACGCTCCGCCGCCTTGTTCTGCTAAATTTTCCGCTCAGATCTTTATCGCCCTTTCTATCTGATATTAGTATGAGAGCGCATCTCTGGCGAGAGGAGTGTGTCCTGTGGATGAGCCGAAAAAATATAAACCAAAGAAGTATAAGAGAAAAGTAAACTACCGGATCTTTTGCGTCTGGCATTTTGTGTGTGCCGGTATCGGTCTGGCCCTCTGGCTCGTAAATCTTTTCATGTGGATGGGCTACATCACCGCGGAACACAAATTCTGCGCTGAAGCTACCCTTGTGAAGATCGACACAAAGGCCGAACAGCGCCTTAAAAACAAGGATGACGTGAACTACAGCCCCACAGACCGCTATGAGACCTACTACACCTACAGGCTGACGTGGCGTTTCATGAATCCCGACAGCGAGAAGAAATACTCCTTTGTCCGTGAGACTGAGGCGCAGTATGACAACGCCCACGAGTACGGCGAGAAAATGACCGTCTATGTCTACTACAACGATGACGAGTCGGACTATGAGATAGTTGAACCCTTCTATACCGTTCTGTTTGTACTTGGCGGAGGTGCGTTCATCGTTGTTGCGGCGGTTGACGTGATACGCCGCCTTATCCGAAAGAAAAAAATGATGAAACAACCTGTCCCAAGTCCAAAAAGCTACGTCCCGGGAAGAGAAACCGCTCCCGATGTCCGCTGACTGAAAACAGAAACGCTCCCTTCGATCGCTCAAAGAATAATGAATAACGAATAATGAATAATTTATAATATTTATATTCGTAAGTGTTATTCGGATAATTCAACTTACGATAAACAGGCACGTTAAACTATGAACAGCTTTTTAAATTAGAAATCCCGACTAAAGCAGCCGGAAAGTGCCGTATTTTACGGCACGGCGGCGGACAGTGAGGGTAAATGACGTGCCGTGAGCCGCGGGAATAATACTATCCGATCCGAGCCCAGAGCGCAGCGTCAGCGTAGCGACCGCCGCGAATTGGGAGCGCAGGCTCTGCGCCGCGAATTAGGAGCGCAGGCTCTGCGTCGCGAATTAGGAGCGCAGGCTCTGCGTCGCGAGCGGGTGTGTAGGAAATCTTGAGTTGGCACATGTCCGGTTCGGTCATACCCCAAGGGTGCTCCCAGCGGTCGCTGACTGAAAACTTAAGACTTAAAAAATAATAATATTTAATAAAATAAGCATTATCAAATATAGGTGAAAACTTTCCCTGCCGCAGCTATAAGTGAATAGTGTTCAGATGCGGAGTGTGAAGAGTGAAGTGTAAATATATGAAATCCGGAAAGTGGGATCAGAGTGAAAATTCCCGGATTAACAGGCACGCCGAAATATGAAAAGCGAAAGAAATATGATTATCATACGAAAGAAGCCGGAAAGCGGCACTATATGCGGCGCATATCGTCCGGTTTCGGTCAAGCATTGAGATAAAACACAATAAGGAAGTGAGAATATGGAAATACTGGCGCCTGCAGGCGGTGCGGACACCATAATGCCTGCCGTAAGAGCCGGAGCCGATGCGGTCTATCTGGGTCTTAAGGAGCTGAGCGCAAGAGCCTCCGCAAAGAATTTCAGTGTGGATGAGCTGAGAGAAGCCGTGACATACTGCCGGGGAAGGGGAGTAAGGGTATATCTCGCCTGCAATACCCTTGTGACGGACGAGGAGCTGAGGCGGGCATTGGAAGTTGTCAGGTCTGCCTGTTCCGTACCCGTTGACGCGCTGATAGTTCAGGATGTGGGACTTGTGTCCCTGATACAAAAAGCCGCTCCCGGAATGAGGCTTCACGCCTCTACTCAGATGTCCGTACATAACCTTGAGGGAGTACGGCTTCTGCACGAGATGGGCTTCAAAAGAGTTGTGCTGTCAAGGGAACTGAGCCGTGATGAAATCGCAGAGATAGCCGCTGAAAGTCCCATAGAGCTTGAAGTGTTCGTACACGGGGCCCTCTGCATGAGCGTTTCGGGTCAGTGCTATTTCAGCGCCATGCTCGGGGGACGCAGCGGCAACAGAGGCGCCTGCGCCCAGCCCTGCCGTCTTGCCTTTGAAGTAAAGGGCGGGACCGGTCACGACCTGAGCCTGAAGGACTGTTCTCTTGTGCCGTACCTGCGGGAGCTTGACGCTATGGGTATCGCATCGGCAAAGATAGAGGGCAGAATGAAGCGTCCCGAGTACACGGCAGTCGCGGTGGCGGCATGTCGTCAGAGTCTTGATACAGGTACCGTTGAACCGGAGCTGATGAAGCTTTCAGAATCGGTGTTCTCCCGTTCCGGTTTTACCGACGGATATTACAAAGGCAGTCTTGGAAGGTCCATGTTCGGAATAAGGTCAAAGGAGGATGTGCTCTCCGCCACGAATAAAACCTTTGCACAGGTGCATACCATGTACAAGGACGAGCGCCGGAGCATTCCCATAGACGCCCGGATGCAGGTGACACATGACAGCCCCGCACTTCTCACCGTCAATGACGGCGTAAACCGCGCAGAGGTGAAAGGCGCTGTGCCTGAGCCGGCTCTGAGAGTGCCTCTTTCCGCAGAAAAATGTCATGCCTGTTTGCAGAAGACGGGGGGGACACCCTTCTGTCTCCGGTCCTTTGAGGCGGAGGTGGAGGGCGGATTGTCACTTTCGGCCGCCGCAATGAACGATCTGCGCCGTCAGGCTCTTGATAAGCTCCTTTCCCTGCGTTCACAGCGGGAGAGCGTACCTTTTGCCATGCCGGAGCTTCCCCCGACTCATACCCGCCCGAAAAAAACGCCGAAGTCGGTACGGGCCCGTTTTACCCACGGGAACATTCCCGATGACTTCCTTGACTGCGAGCTGGTGTATGTTCCCATAGACCTGACCGACAGTCAGTACAACAGCATGCTTGACCGGGGATTTGCCCTTGCCGTGGAGATACCCAGGGGTATGTTCGGCATTGAAAAGAAGATATACGACCGGCTGAAACACATCAGCGGTCTTGGCATCAACGAAGTGCTGGCCTCAAACATCGGCGCGGTCGCCCTTGCGCGAAAGCTTGGAATGGACATTCACGGCGGATTCGGGCTGAACATCACCAATACTGCCTCGGTTGAATGGGCGGAGCGCATGGGTCTGATGGATATTGAGGTATCAATCGAGCTTACCCTTGACCGGATAGCCGCTCTTGGAGGACGGATACCCTTGGGTATCGTCAGCAGAGGACGGCTGCCCCTGATGCTCACACGCAACTATCCCGGGGGTGTTGTGCCGGAAAAAGATGAGATACTCTGTCTTCGTGACAGAAAGGGCATGGAGTTCCCCCTGCAGAGATACGGAGCTTGTACAGAAATGCTCAACAGTGTCCCTCTTGACCTTGCGGACAGAAAAAAAGAGCTTGTCGGCATTGATTTTGAGGTTCTCCGTTTCAGTGTTGAAAACTCGGTTGAAACTGGGGAAAGTCTCGCACTTTTCAACAGTGAAAAATGTTGTAAAGGCCCGTATACGCGTGGATTATACTATCGGGGTGTTAAATAGTTGAAAACTCTCGTTGAGAATGTTCAGAGTGTTGAAAACCTGTTTTATCGGTTAAAAACTGACCGGTTTTTGTGATATTTTTTACTTGTACGATTGTTAACGAACAAGTCATAATTTCGTGTCGTTTTTTCAATAGTATTATCACAAAACAGCGGAATATAACTATTATCACATAAAGCTGAGCAAACTTAGAATACAACCGCATTTTTTGCGGTGTTCCGTAGCAAATACTATCAAAAACTCAGAGATCATTTGCTTCCGCATAGATGGTACGAAAAATAATATCAAGGAGAATAAGAAATGGATATCAATATAGTGAAGGTAAAAAAACTGAGAGATAACGCCGTACTGCCCTGCAGGGCAACGGAGGGCAGCGCCGGAGCGGATCTTACCGCCTGCATAGACGAGCCCATAGAGCTCATGCCCGGTCAGCTTGCGAAGATCCCCACAGGAATTGCCATCGAGCTTGCGGACAAGGGACTTGCGGCCTTTCTGTTCGGAAGGAGCGGGCTTGGAGTAAAGCACGGCATCACCCTTTCAAACAGTGTGGGTGTGGTTGACAGCGACTACCGGGGAGAAATATGCGTAGGTCTGTGCAACGTTTCGGACAAGCCCTACACCATCCAGCCCGGTGAGCGTGTCGCCCAGATGGTCATTATGCCCGTTATCTGCGCCCAGTTTATTCCCGCCGACGACCTTTCCGACACCGAACGCGGCTCCGGCGGTTTTGGCTCCACCGGGCGGCAAGCTGCCGCTCCCGATTCGCGGGGTTCGCTCAACTAACGTTTCGCTCTGAACACGAGCAGGATACTTTTACTCCCGCGGCGGACGGCACGTCATATACCGTTGTCGTCCGCCGACGTGCCGCATATAGCGCCACTTTCCGGCTGCTTTCATCGGAATTTCAGAATACCAACGCTATTTATAGTTTGGCGTGCCTGTTTTATCGGAAATTGTATCAACCGGAATGCGGCAGATATTGAACCGCCTAAACCGGCGGCTGTCGCTGAACCGGAGTTCTTTAATCCACTGCGCCTTCCCCAATAGTCCACCTCTTTGAGGGGGATGTCAGCTATGCTGACAGGGGGAGTTGAATGCCGCAAACGGCGGCACTTTCCGGTTTGTGCTGTCGGAGATTCAGGTCCCATTCGTTGTCCATAATTTCCGTGCCTGTTTTGTGGAAAATTGTGTCAACCGGAATACGGCAGATATTGAACCTGAGTGAAATAATACCTGTCTGAAAATACAAAGGCGGCTGCCGTAACCGTTCAGCCGCCTTTGTATTTTTTTATACATCAAAATCAATAGAATGTCATCAAAATATTATCAATTGCTCTACTGACAAATAATATCAATTTCCCTCTCTACAGAGTGAATAATTCCGGAAGTTATCTGTGTATGGGCGTTTTCTCCCTGTCTTTGAGCTGCGCTTCAATATGAGAAATAATAACCAAAAAATGCCGTGAAGAAGCGGGTTTTTTAATTGGAGTGTAGAAGTAGAAAATATGACAAATTTTATGTTGAGATTGTAATGTGATAAGGGTATAATAAAGACTGGAAATTGATAAGGAGAGAAACGAATATGTTTTCAAGGGATATAGGAATAGACCTGGGTACGGCTAATACCCTGGTGTATATGAAGAATAAAGGAATAGTAATGCGCGAACCCTCCGTTGTGGCGGTTGACGTGCGCAGCGACAGCGTGCTGGCTGTGGGTACCGAAGCAAAAGAGATGATCGGACGCACCCCCGGCTCCATCGTTGCGGTAAGACCCCTCAAGGACGGAGTTATTGCGGATTTTGACATCACCGCAACAATGCTCAACAGGTTTATCCGCAGGGTCGTCAGGGCATCCGCCTTCAGCAAGCCCAGAGTGATAGTATGTATACCGTCGGGCTGCACCGAAGTTGAGCGCCGCGCCGTGGAGGATGCAGTGCGTCAGGCCGGATCAAAGCAGGTGGAGCTTATCGAAGAGCCTATGGCTGCGGCCATCGGAGCGGGTCTGCCCGTTGAAGAGCCTACCGGCAGTATGGTGGTGGACATCGGCGGCGGCACATCCGAGGTTGCCATTATTTCTCTTGACGATATCGTTACCGCATGTTCCGTCAGGGTGGCCGGCGACAAGTTCGACGAGTCCATAATGCAGTATGTAAAAAAGAAATACAATCTTCTCATCGGTGAACGTACCGCAGAGGATATTAAAATAAACATCGGTTCCGCATATCCCTATGAGGGAGAGGGCAGCATACAGATAAAGGGCAGGAACCTGATGGATGGTCTGCCCAACGACGTTGTGCTTTCGGCCGCAGAGGTTAGGGACGCCCTTGCCGACCCGCTGTCGGTCATCATCGAGGCCATCAAGACCACTCTTGAACAGTCGCCGCCGGAGCTTTCTGCCGACATCATCGACAACGGCATAACACTGACCGGAGGCGGAGCACTTTTGCGGGGACTTGACCTGCTTGTGGCTCAGGAGACCGGAATGCCTGTACATACCGCAGAAAGACCCCTTGACTGTGTTGTTGACGGAGCCGGACGCAGACTTGAGCGTATGGCCGGATCCGGCAGAGGCAGAAGAAAAAGAAGATGACCTGTTTTGGGACAGGTGTGTTTTATTCGTGACAAAAGGGCAAAGCTCATAGCTGTTGACCGGCGGTGAACCCGAGGGTGTCCGCCGGATTATTTTTTAAAAATTTCCTGATTCTTTTAATCTACTTGATTAGTAAAATATATGATATGTTAAGGGGGATTCCATATGTACCAATATCTTAAGAATCAGCTAACAGATCTTTATACGCAAAGTAAAATAGTAATAGAAGCAAATAATAAGTGTTGTGAGTTTAAGAAGAAATATGATTATTGTGACAAGTATAAAATCGATACAAGAAAACCTCGATTTCAATCTTCCGCAAGTCTTTTCGGTTGTTTATTATATTCTGGAGTGGCTATTTTTGGCTATCTGTTTTTTTCTTTCTTTATAATGCTGACGGTATGGTTTCTTGATTTTGCTGTTTTTAGAGAACATCCAATAGCGGACTTTTGTTTGAAAATTATAACATGGTTAGGTGCTTTTTTTTCCATTGGTTCAGTTATTTTTTTTATTTTAAAAGATTATGTTCCTGATTTAAGAAGAGATTATTGCACACATAAAATGGAATTATTAAAATGGGAAAACGACATGGCTTCAGAAAATCAGAGGATTGCAGAAGAGAAGAATAATAAGAGCGAATACTATCAAAATTATATGAATGCAAAATCTCTATATGATCAAGAATATAATAAACTAATTGAAATGTGCCGATATTATGGTGTGTCAAAAAATTATTCAAGAGCGTCTTTGATTGCTGATGCATATATAGATTTATCTTACGGATATTATGACATTTGTAATAAGTGTAATTCGGTACAGGAC